>CAVCIX010000001.1:0-39678 GCA_963602505.1 Anaerovoracaceae bacterium
GAACGATTTGAGAAACGATAACACGTTCTGCACCGTTAACAATGAAAGTACCTTTGTCAGTCATTGTAGGGATATCACCGATGTAAACTTCTTGTTCTTTAATTTCCCCAGAATCACGGTTTACAAGTCTAACCATTACGCGTAATTGTTTAGCGTAAGTAGCATCGTGAATTCTAGCTTCTTCGATAGTGTATTTAGCATTATCGAAAGTGTAGTTCGGCAAGAAGTGCAATTCTAATCTGCCTGTATAGTCTTTAATAGGAGAGAAAGCAAGTAATTCTTCTTTCAAACCTTCTTTTAAGAACCATTCAAACGATTTCTTTTGTACTTCAATTAAATCAGGTAAATAGTCCAATTTGGTAGCCGGAATACCCATTGGAGTAACTCTTTTCGCAAATTTAGTCGACATTAAATTAACCTCGTTTTTTTATATTCTATGTGTACGTACTTCTTAATTTTTCTTTACATTTCTGCTATAGCGTAAAAACTATAAATGCATGCATATTCATCGTACTACATCAAATATGATAGTCAAGAAAATACAAAAAATTTGTAAAAAAAACACTTAATAATTTTTTACAATTAAATAAACAATCGCCCAAAAGCAACGTTAATCGGGGATAGACTGTCAACCCCCTGATTATAAAAAATAATAAAAATTATAAAATCTAACCACTTGACAAACGATAAAAAATCGTAAATAATAATAAGGTAGGGCGAGAGCCTTTAACATTTGTCAGATTAGTTAAAGACTCTTTCTTCGCACCCTATGATTAGTTTAATTTTAGTGCTATTACTGCAATACTCAACGCTAGTAATAGCATTATTATTTTGTTAATCATAGCTTGCCCTCCTTTCTGTCAAATTTCTCCGTAAATTTTGTGTGACAGAGGGAGCATTGCGCTAAGCCCTATTTTAGCACTATACCAAATATTTTTTATATAGTCTAGTTTTTAACATTTAATAAAACTTACTTCAACGAATTCAATCTAGCTTTGATGTAGGCGTTTTGTTGACGTAGTTGAGCGGATTGTTTTTCGAGTTTTGCGACGCGAGATTTCAATCCCATAAAATCATTTATATAATTTTTCAAACTTGTTTCAAGATTTTGGATAGATTTGTCTAATTCTTTTACAGCGTTTACGGCAGAAAATAGTAGCCATTCAGGTTTTACGGCTAAGTATTTTGAATCAGGAGCAAGAACAACGCCGTTAGGGAAAACTTTTTTGTATTCTTGGGCGATAACACCTATTTTAAGTTTTTCTTTGTCGTCTTTAAAATTGAAATTGTAGATATTTACTTTTCTAATATCACTTAGGGAGTGTTTTGAAGGCACAATATTTTCCTTCAAACGTTTGTCTGAAGTAAGAGTTACATTTGAAGTTGGACCATAAGTAGTTCCTGCATAAAGGGTGATATAGTTGTTAGCCATTGAGTAAAACATATTACCAATTACTGTTTGAGGAACGCCTGTTGGCCAATAGGTATTGTTTATCTTTGGAGCTCCCATACCAACACAACTTTTATAAAGGTTTGTGTAATAAGTACCAGCATCTGTTGCCATACAACTAGCATAACCTAGAGCGATAGAATATTGATGTTTCATGAGAGGATTACTAGTGCCATTATAACCACCATAACCAGCGTATGGACCTATCAAAATAGAATCGTGCCCTAAATAAGTAGAAGTACCTGCATAGTAACCCATTATTATCATATTTGCATAAATAAAAGTAGCAGTTGTATTGTAATAACTACCTGCATAAGAACCAATATATATTGAATCTGTTGATGCGTAACCTGCACGTGAACCTATAGCAATATTATTTGTGCCACCATACCTCATAGAATCTGCACCAATTGCTATTGTATTGTCACTAGCAGCAGAGTGTGAGGACGCACCATAACCAATAGAAATATTATTAGCATCAACAAGTGCTACGTTTGACATTTTATAGCCTGCTGCGTAGCCAATACTAATATTGTCCTGTTTCCAAACTGTGCTATTGTTTATGGTATTCCATCTTAAACCTGCTTTAGTACCAATATTTATATCATCATCGCCAAATTTTTGACCTGCGTAAGAACCAATTGAAATAGCATCGGTTGCATACAATTCTGAATTTACGCCAGAATATGCGCCAATACTAACACTTCTATTTTGTGTATTTGGAATATTAGAATTTGTTGTACTAGTTGGGGCAATATAAAAACCTGCTGCGCCAGAATAAGTACCAATTTTGATATTATATGCACTATTAGTATTGAAACCTGCGCTTTCACCTATATATATGTTATTTAATAGTCCAGCATTACCATCTTTTTGATATATACCATAACCGATAAGGATATTGTTATAATCCTCTTTATCAGAAGTTACATCATTCCCAATATAAATAGAGTTACTTGATTTGCCAGATGCCAATTGAGTTCCTAGGAAAACCGAATTTTGAGTATCGCTATCTGAGCCTAAAAGTTTAAACAATTCATTTCCAAGAAAAACGTTTCCTCCACCGTGACCGATGTTGGTAGCTGAACCTCTATAGTAGGTTGGGTGGAAACTATTTGTTGTAACTGCCAAATTTCCGAAAGCGTCCATTGAAATCAGACCCAATGGGTTTGACTGTAAAGAACCGTCTTTTCTATATAGTGATATAATTTGCGGATATTTCAAGATAGATGAATACGTACCTTGAGCCGAAAGTATTGTTAATGCTGGGTTGTTATAAAGTGTATTGGAATTTGATGGCACCATACCAATAGATACTACGCCACTTGTTGTTGAATAGATACCAAATCTGTTAGTGAATTTATTCCAAAGAGGAGATGGAGCAGAAGAATAAATTTTTTCCTTTGAATCTGAAATTGATTTTGTAATAATAGGCGCAGAGGCAGCCGCAAGAACGCTCATAATTAACAGAACGATAGTCATTTCTGTTAAGGTAAAAGCTATGCAATTTTTAAAACTAAATTTTTTCATACCTTTTATTTACGCTCCATTTTTTTAGCTTGCTCAATTTCGTTCAATTTCAAAATCAACGTTTTGTTTGAATTAGAAATATTATTCATTCTAACTTCCAACTTGTTTACTCTTACTAACAAATTGTTGAAGTTATGTTTTGCCAAATCAAGTTCTTTTTGAACCTTTTGAACGATTCCGTCCAAATCTTTTATCGCTCTGATTGTTGAATAGAATACCCAATCAGAATTTACTGTAAGATAGTTGTTAAACATAGAAACGGCTTGAGGATAGATTTCCTTCAACTCTTGAGCCATAACCCCAATTTTAACGTCTTTTGGCGTTTCTTTTTTCATATTGTATTGATATACGTTTATTTTTCGAACCTTATCAAGAGAAGATTTAACAGGTACGATATTTTCTTTTAATCGTTTGTCAGAATAAACTCTTAAAGATGAGCCTCCATAAACTTTACCTGCATAAAGAACGATAGAGCTATTAAGATAGCTTGCTGAAGAGCCATCAAATGATGGTGCTATGATTGTATGCGCTTTGCCATCGTACTTTGTATTTCTATCAACCCAAAGAGAATACGTTCCCATACTATAAGAAACACTTATACCTGGGACTTTTGCCCCATTAGCAATACAGATACTATTAGACCAGTTTGTTCCGCCAGAACTTGAATAACAACCTGAACCTATCAATAACGCTTTTTCATAAGTTTCACTGCCGTTATTTACTGCCCCAACAACATCAGTACCTATAGCAGTAGTATAAAGAAGTTTAGTATTTGCATTTTTACAAGCTCTTTTACCGATACAAACATTTTTTCCGCTATCAGTATAACTATATTGAGACGAAAGTGCATATTCACCAAGAGCAACAGAACCAACAGGAGCCTTAGAGCTACTAGAAGCACTAGCACCAGCATAGTAACTTCCAGCATATTTTCCGATAAATACCGCTTGATTAACGCCCCACATAGTTCCAGAATAAGAACCCGCATGAGAACCTATCATTACAGAATCAGAAGCAGTTCTAGCATTATAACCTGCATAAGAACCTATTTTAACAGAGTTTGTTAAACCTGATGTTGCCATGGATAATATATGACCGGCATAAGTACCTATAGCGACATCATATTGGCCATGAGAAAAAGCTTTCGTTCCAATAATAACATCGCCTACACGACCTGAGCTTACTGAAGTTTTGTAAGCTCCAGCATAATTACCAACTATTACACTGTATGAAGTTTGCATTCTATTTACATAACCAGCATAACGACCAATTATAACATCATAAACACTGTTATTAGTTGAAAATGACGAAGGAAAATACCCAGCCTGAGTGCCTATTACTACAGAATTTGTAGGTCTTAAATTATACGCTACATTTTGTCCAACAAGAACATTACTGTAAGAAGCTCCAGCAAATGTTGAATTATTTGCAGTTGAGTCAGGGTCAATAACAACTTGTCTCGTAGAATATTGATATAATGGTATATTGTTACCAATAAAGACACTCTTTTCGTCTGTTGCCAATCCACCAGTAACAGAGTTACCAGTATCAGTACCTATCATAGTTGAACCATACGCAGTAACTGGAGATCCACCTAAAAAATGACCCACTAATGTGCTATAAGCATTTAGTGATGCCGTAACATTTGGGTTAAGAGTATTGTCAACACCGATATAAACCGATGGCAAATGATCTAGAGCAATTCTGCCTGAATTAGAACCACCAGCAATAAACTCAATTGTACTATTATTTTTAACGTTTAAGTGATTGTATGTAGAGCTAGTTTCATCATTATTTTTAGATGTCAAAAATACCGCAGCGCTAATATCTTGCAAACCAGTAGTTGTTGACATCATACCAGTATTTATGGAAGATGATGAGTTAATAACAACTTCTTTAGGGTTACTCTTTGTATAATAATCGTAAAAAATACCGTTAGTATAACTTTCCTCTTCCCAAATTGAACTAGCTTCGCCACCACTGCCTGATGAGATGTTAGGATTTGAATTTTCTTTTCTTGTTGTGATTGCAGGTAAAGTCGCAGCAGTAAGTACACTGAAAATCAACAATACAATCATCATTTCAGATAAGGTAAACGCTATGAAATTTTTGAATTTTTCTTTCATTTATTTCTCCTATTTACCTTTTGCCTTAAATTTTTTGTACTCTGCATTAACTTGACTAGTCAAGTATTTGTTTTCACGCTCTAATACTGAAACCTCTTTCTCAAGTGTTTCAACACGTGTTGCCAAGCTTACAAATTCTTTTGTGTAAGAACTCAAACTTGCGCTAATTTTTTGAACTTTTAAATCTAATTCTTTTACAGAATTAACCACTGTGTACATAATCCAAGAGGTATCAACTGCCAAATAACCATTAAATGGGTTAGTTGTAACTGCTTGCGGAATTATCTTCTTCAATTCTTGAGCAATAACACCTATTTGCAAATCTTTTGACTTATCATCTTTGAAATTATATTCATAAACATTGATTTTTCTCAAATCTTTTAAAGAATACTTCGACGCTTTGATGTTTTCCTTCAAACGTTTATCCGAAAATACTGTAAAAACAGAATTTCTTGCAAAGATATAGTTAGAATACAACAAAATAGAAGTGCTTGAAAAAGATGAACCCCCGTTTGTACTTATCAATAAAGTTGGGTAAGTGTTAGTGTTGCTCCACCAAGTATAAGATGAAGATGTACCACCCTCAGGAAGCCAACTTCCAATATAGCTTGCAAATTGACCAAGATTAGTACTTTTAGATATATTTGCCAAATGACCTATTCTTATGACATTTATTGCAGATTGAGCGCCCGCACAAGCATATTTACCAATACAGATACTATATGTACGGTTACGACTATAAGTTCCTAAACCTGCATAATTACCTATAAAGATTGAGTATGTTGACATTAAATTTCCATAACCTGCATAATTACCAATTGATACCGCAGCAGGAGCTGATGGATATCCAGAAGTTGCATAATTACCGATTACGACAGGGGCATCAGTGCTAGCAGCAGTTGTTTCATTTCTATAAGCCTGAGCGTATAAACCGATATTAACGGAATCATTGTTGACTGCCGTAGCCCCTTTTAAAACATATTTACCAATACCAATTACGTTTTTAGTATTATTATAAGTCGACTCTGCGCTTGCATAAGGACCTATAAAGATATTATCACTCAACGTACCACTGCCTTTAGTTCCCCAGCCTGAAAATTTACCAATATGAATATTTCTTTCTGATAGAGGAACAAAGTTTGCACCTGCGTATGTACCAATTGCTATTGACTCCAAATTTGTTCCAACTAATGTACTTCCTGCAAAATATCCTAGAAAAATTGAACTTGTATTTGAAGTATTACGACCTGCACTATCACCAATCAGGATTGAATATGCATGTGTTCTATTATTTTTATTTAGGGAATGTGTAACCCCTGCATAATTTCCAATAACTGTTGCATAAATTGAACCATTATAAGCATCTATATTGTTGTTTGCGTAATAACCAATAGAAATACTGTGTGTACCATTGAGGTACCTAGCAGTGTCTGGTCCTAAAGAAATATTATATGCACCAACACCGCCGTAAAAAGCGTTTTTACCAATTGCAATATTATATTCATCCTCAGTACTTGTTGTCAAACCAGCGTTACGTACCATCGCATTTGAACCAATTGCGATATTATAAACCCCAATATCGTCGCCATAACTACCTGTCGTATCCCATAAAGCATTGTAGCCCAAGGCAATGTTGTTATCCATAAGCGCAATTCTACCCGCAGGATATGGTGCAGTTGTTCCTACAAGATTGGTAGCATACGCCAAAAAAGCAATTTGGCTTGAGTTCATAATAGAAGAGCTACTACCAGTATTTTTATTTACCATCAATCTTGGTTGAGGGTTAGTCGGAGTTCCATTAGGCCAGTTGTCACCTGTACCTATTGCAACTGTAGAATCAGAAAATGTCGTATCTGGTGCGTAATAAAGATGTGGATTGGTTACATAGACCATACCACTATTTTCCGTCTTTGTCCAAAATTCAACAATCTCTGATGTTTCACCAGTGATTGAATTATTAACGTTACCAACTTTTTGAGATGCCGTCATAATAGGAAGTGTTGACGCTGCAATAACACTGAAAACGGTTAATATAACCAACATTTCAGCCAACGTGAATGCTATATTTATTTTTCCTATGGCATTTTTGTTCACAACATCTCCAGTTTAGTATATTACCATTATGCACGATTTTCATATTTTATACAAGTCTTGAAACAAATATATAAATTTATATTAATGCTAAATTATATTAGCTAATTTATATCTTGCCTTATCTCTTTAATTGATATATTATTATAATTAATATTGATAGAAAGAGGAAAAAATAATGAATAAAAGTCAATCTTTAGGTATGTATATAATCTTAGGCATTATGATACTTGCTTTTGTATCTATGCTTTTCACTGGTCCTACAACCACAACAGAAGAATTATCTTACACAAACTTCTTGCAAAAACTTACTGCGGGCGAGATTAAGTCTGTTGAAATGGACAAAACTTTTTTAATCGCTCTACCTAAAGAACAACCTAAAAAAGAAAAAACTACAAAAAAAGAACTTCCAATGCTTTACAGTATGCAACAAGCTACTCCAACGCTTCAATACAAGGTTCTAACTCCTAATGACCCTTCTCTTATGAAAAAACTTGAAGAAGCTAACGTTGAAATCTCTGTAAGCAAACCAAGCGAATCTTCAAAAATTATAAACCTAATCGGCTCTTTGGCTTTACCATTATTTATCATAATTTTCTTGATTTTAATGGCAAAAGGTCTTTCTGCTGGCGGTTCTCAAGCAATGTCGTTCGGCAAAAGCAGAGCAAAAATGTTACTTGATAGCAAAGTAAAAGTAATGTTCAAGGATGTCGCAGGTATTGATGAAGAAAAGAAAGAACTTGAAGAAATCGTTGATTTCTTGAAAAATGGCGAAAAATATATTAAATTAGGCGCAAAAATTCCAAAAGGCGTGCTTTTAGTAGGTCCTCCAGGAACAGGTAAAACCTTAATGGCTAAAGCCGTTGCAGGTGAAGCTGGTGTGCCTTTCTTCTCAATCTCAGGTTCAGACTTCGTTGAAATGTTCGTAGGTGTTGGTGCAAGCCGTGTTCGTGACTTATTCGACCAAGCTAAAAAACATCAACCTTGTATCATTTTTATCGACGAAATTGATGCCGTAGGTCGTCAACGTGGCGCTGGTTTAGGCGGTGGACACGACGAAAGAGAACAAACATTGAACCAATTACTTGTTGAAATGGACGGTTTTGACGAAACAATGAACATCATCGTTATCGCTGCAACAAATAGACCTGACATCTTAGACAACGCTCTTTTAAGACCAGGAAGATTTGACAGACAAATCGTTATCAACAGACCTGATATCTTAGGCAGAGAACAAATTTTACAAGTTCACGCTAAAAATAAACCTCTTGCAGAAGAAGTTGATTTAAAAGTTTTGGCAAAACGTACTCCAGGGTTCACTGGCGCAGACTTACAAAACTTGTTGAACGAAGCTGCTTTACTTGCTGCAAGACACAACAAAACTAGAATTTATATGGACGATTTAGAAGAAGCTATCGACAAGGTTATGGCAGGACCTGAAAAGAAAAGCCGTATTATTTCTGACGAAGAAAAAGAAAATACCGCATACCACGAGGTTGGTCACGCTCTACTTGCAAAACTTCTTAAAAACTGCGACCCATTACACAAGGTTTCAATTATCCCTCGCGGAATGGCTTTGGGCGTAACTATGGTACTTCCTGAAAAAGACCATTTGACTATGAAAAAAGTTCAATTGCTTGATAAAATCGCAATGACTTTAGGTGGCAGAGTTGCTGAAGAAATTATCTACGGTAAAGAGTTCATCACAACTGGCGCTTCAAACGATTTAGAAAAAGTAACTCAAATGGCAAGAGCTATGGTTACAAAATACGGTATGAGCGAAAAATTAGGCAACTTGGCTTACGGTAAGAGCGAAGACCACGTATTTATGGGACGCGATTTCGGACACACAAGAGATTATTCAGAAGAAATTGCTGCTGAAATTGATGAAGAAGTTCAAAGAATTGTTAATGAGCAATATGAGCTTGCAAGAACTCTTTTAATCGATAACAGAGATATGCTTGATACAATTTCACACAAACTTCTAGAAATGGAAACTTTAGACGAAAAAGAATTCGTTGAATTAATGGATCAAGTTAAAAATGCAAGAGCAGAATTCTAAATTCTCAATAAAACAACCTATTAGAACGGTTCAACTTGATAATTTAAAAATCGGTTCAGATACGTCGTTTCACTTTTTAACCGAAAATGAAAATACTTCAAGACCTCTTTATGCGCTTGAATTAAATATTTTTGACCCAAACAATGCTCCTAAAATTGTTCAAACCGCATTTGCAGAGGTTTTAGATGACCCTATAAAAATGCTTGAAAAGGCTCAAAACACACCTTGCGATATTTTGGGTCTAAAGTTCAATATCGGCGAGAACAAAGACAATATTAAACCCGCAAAAGAGCTTTTGAAAAAGCTTTTGCCATATATTACAAAGCCCTTAATGATTAGAGGAATAAATAATTCAGAAATAGATTCTGAACTTTTACCAGAATTAATGAGCGTTTTGGATAGACAAGCAATAATTGCTTTTGCAGACGAAAAATCTTACAAAAACATCGTTCCGTCAGTCATAAAAGGAAATCATATATTAGTCATAAGGACACCTATCGACATCAATCTTGCAAAAGAAATGAATATTTTGACAACAGAAATGGGTCTTTCGCCTGATAAAATTCTTATTGATACAGATATGGGCGGACTTGGCTATGGCTTGGAATACGGTTATAGCATTATGGAAAGGATTAAGCTTGCTGGATTTGAAGGTGATAAAATGCTGAATATGCCAATTATTGCTTTCGCTGGTGAGGAAACCCTTAAAACAAAAGAGGCAAAATCCGACGAATTTTCTGAAAGTTGGGGAAGTTTAGAGCAACGTGCGATAATGTTTGAAATTACGGCAGGTTCTGCAATTTCAGCAGCAGGTGCAAATATTGTTGTTTTAAATCATCCAACAAGCATTGAAACCTTGAAAGGAGTGCAATAATGGCTGAACTTTCAGGTTTACAAGTTTTCAAATATCTTCCAGCGTCAAAAAAAGCTGAAAATTCCAACTGCAAAGCCTGTGGATTTCCAACCTGTATGGCTTACGCTTTAAAACTAGCCAAAGGGCAGGCAGAAATTGAATTATGCCCTCACGCACCAGAAGAATTAAAAGCAATTTTCTCTCACACAATGAAAAAAGCCCAAAAAGAAGTTCAATTGGGGCAAAATCACAAAACCACCGTAGGTGGCGAAGAAGTTCTGTTCAGACACGACAAAACCTTCATCAATCCGACTGCGTTGTTTGTTGTCATCGACACTGACGAGGATTACAAAAATAAATTAGACAGAATTTTAAACTTTGAAATTTCAAGAATAAATGAAACCTTCAAAATCGACGGAGTTTTGCTAAAAGGTTCAAAAATCACACCTGAATTGGTCAAAACCATTGAAGAAAAAGGGCTTTCAGTGATAGAAGAAATGCCAGAAGATTTAATGCAAATAAAAGAAAATTCCTTCCAAAAAACCGTTGAAACCTTGACTTTAACCCGCAGAAATGCCGTTGAAACAAAGGCAGAAGAATTTTCAAAACCAACCTATATTTATTTTAATCATCAAGAAAATTTATTTGATTTGTGCGCAAAAGCAAGTTATTTCATCTGTAAATACGCAAATATGCTAGTTTTTGAAGACTTTGACGAGGCAATGTTTGCGTCGTTATTGACCTTAAGACAAAATATTTTTACAGACCCTCAAAAACCATTACAAATTGAGCCTAAAGTTTATGAATTTAATAATCCAGACGAAAATTCAATTATTTTCTTAACAACAAATTTTGCGCTAACTTATTTTTCAGTTGCAAACGAGCTTGAATCCTTAAACAGAGGCACTTATTTAATTGTAACTCCGTCAGAAGGAATGAGTGTATTGACCGCATGGTCTGCGGAAAAATTCACTACACAAATTGTAGCCAAAGCCGTTGAGAAATCTGGACTTTACGAAAAAGTAAAGCATAAAAAAATCTTCATTCCTGGACTATTGGCGCACATGCAAAAAGAATTGCAGGAAGCAATTCCGAATTTTGAAATCTGCTTAAGCACGACTGAAGCTTATATGATTAAAGATTTTGTAAAAAACTTAGAAATTTAGTCCATTTTCTCGCAAAAAATCCCCCATTTGGCGTCATTTTGGGTAATTTTTTGGCGTTTTATTATTGCTATAATTCCTAGAAAATAGGAAAGGAGCAAAATATGGATTTTAGAGGTAGTCAAACAGAAAAAAACTTGCTTGAAGCTTTTTCAGGAGAATCAATGGCAAGAAATAAATACACCTTTTATGCCTCGCAAGCTAGAAAAGACGGATATGAGTACATTGCGAGGATATTTGAAGAAACCGCAAACAACGAAAAAGAACATGCAAAAATATGGTTCAAATACTTGCATAATGGCAGTATTGGCGATACGACAACAAATCTAGAGGATTCCGCAAAAAGTGAATATTATGAATGGACAACAATGTACAAAAACTTTGCAAAAACGGCAAAAGAAGAAGGTTTTGACGATATTGCCGAGCATTTTGAAAGGGTTTTGACTGTTGAAAAATTTCACAACGAGCGATACGACAAACTTTTAGAAAAAGTTAAACAAAAGGAATTTTTCAAATCTCCCACGCCAGTTTTATGGGAATGTGCAAATTGCGGATATCACGTTATAAAAGGAGAAGCACCAGAAATTTGTCCACTTTGTGAGCATCCAAAATCTTACTTTTTCAAAAAAGGTGAAACACTTTAAATTTATTTTGATGGTTTTGAATAAGCACGGCAACCTGAATCCTCGCCGTCAATTTTTCCGTCAAAATCGTTATCAACACCATCAAAACAAGAGCCAAGCGAGTCGTGAGATTCGCTTGCTACGTTTTTAACGAGCCAAATGTCTGGAATTTTCTCCCAAACATACACGAAAAAGTCTTTATAATATTTTGCCATAGCTGAATTTTCAATAACTAAAGTATTTTCGTCGTTTTTCGTTTCCCCACTTTTTGAAAAATTCATTGAACCAACAACAATGTATTTATCGTCAATTATCATACTTTTTGAGTGCATTTTACCTGCGTAATTCTCTGTTTTAACCGCAACTCCATTTTTTCTTAATTCGTCAATTTTGGTATGCTTATTGCTTGCACTTGTTGCGTCCAAAATCACCTTTACATCTACATTACGCGCTTTTGCCTCAGCCAAAGCCTTAACAAAATCCTTGTGAGTAATTACAAAAGCTGGAATATAAATATATTTTTCTGCTTGGTTTATTAATGGTATCAATTTTGAAGTTATTGTGCTATCTTGCGGTGAAAAATACACTGAAAGCGTTGTATCACCAAGTATTATATTTTCTTTGTTCTCAATTTTATTTTTCTTAGTATGGAATTTACCTTCCAACATTTGGTTAAATTCCTGCTCGTAAATATGTGCAATTTCAGGGGATTTAATTAAAAGAACCGCGTTAGAATTAAACCCTGACAAATCAGTATTACTGATATTTGCAGAACCTGTCAAAACTACTTTTGAGTCAAAAATGAAGAACTTATTATGCATAATTGACGATTGGTAATTTTTATCGCCATAATCGCCTTTACTGCCAACTATCAGCCTTGCAAGGTTAAAAGTATCAGAATAAAAATTTCCACCCTCAGCGTTAACGTCATAAACCATACGAACGCTAACTCCGCGTCTTATCGCGTTGTTTAGCGCGTTTGTAATATCAGGAATATCCGTATAACCATACAACGCCATATCTATAGTTTTGTTTGAACTATTAATTTGTTTTAAAACCTCTGTGCAAAACTCAGTAGTGCATGCAGAATTTGGTTTAAAAACAGTTGTTAAATCAGTTAAAAATAGCTTTATATCGCCTGATGCGATTAAAAACTTCTGAGGTTTTATGTTTTTAATAATATTTTTCTCAGCAGTATTAATATCAGATTTTGCAAAGGATTTTACCTCTTTTTTCACAACATCTTTGCAGAATTTACACTCTTGTGCACCTTTTGGAATTTGGCTCAAGGGTAAAATCGCAATATCGTGTGCAAGTTGTCCATATTTGCAATTCAATCTGTGGAATTTATTACTTTTATTATTAAAAATCCTCAATTTTGAACTTTTTGCTAAATTAACCTGCTTTTCAAAAAGTTTTTCATTAACTGGTTTAGAATTTTCTAATGCAAATGGCGAATTTTTAATCAAATTATTATAATTTTTGCCATTTATTGTAATTTGAATATTGCTATTATCTAATTTTTTATATCTTACGTCTTTATTCTCAATCAAGCTTTGCGCGTATTTTTCAGCATAATAACCAATTGCCAAAGCGGTTTCCTCATCAATTCCAACACTTTCAGCCAAGGATTTTTGATAATCACTTACCTCAGAAGTGAACGTTACAACACCTTCTACGTTAAATTTTTCATTAACCTCAACCTTGCCATTTTTATTCAAATCAATAGCTACAAGCGACGGAGAGTAAACACGCAAAACGTGAACTGTTGTCTTTGTATGATAAACACAACTTACAAAAGCAATCAATAATAGAATAATTAAAATAATACTATACTTTTTCATAATCTTGCTTTGCTAATTCTTTGTAAGTCGTAAATTCAAATCCCATATTCTCAATTTTAAACTTCATATCTCTATTTTGAGTTATCAAGTATTCATCTTGTTTTTCTGAATAATATGGATGAATTAAAGATTCCACTAAAATATCTTCTTCTGTTTTTAAAGCGCTCAATCCGCTTTCAACAGTGCTATTATTCATCATGCCAGTATAGCTTACACCAACAAGGAAATCATTTGTTCTTAAACTTTTGTATTGAGCAAGTGTTTTTTTGTTTTTAATCGAGAAAGTGTCCAACAACATAACTTTTATTTGGTTAATTGGATATTTCAAATTAACATGTTTTGCGACAGAAGGCGTCAAATAAGGTCTTTCAAATTGAGTTCTAACAAAAGGAATACCGTATTCATCAGCCAACTTGCAAGTGATTGCAAAGATTTCAGGAATAGCGTGTGTATGCACGTGTGAATCAATATGTGCAGGTTTTAAATATTCTAAAATCTTTTCAATTTGTGCCCTAAATTCAGCCTCAACCTGTTCAAGAAAATTTTTATTGTGCGATTTCATTAATAATTGAACAAAACCATTGTTAAAATTACCGTCAACATCAGTTAGCATCGGAATTTCTGTAAAACTTTTTAAAGCTTGACCTTCTATCAAGTTCAAATGTACACCAACGCACAAATCAGGACATTCAGGCATAATTTCATTAACCGCAGCAGAAAATGCTTCGCCATTAGCACATAGGCTTGCTGATTTCAAAACACCACTGTTATAACCATCAACAACACCTTTATTGATATTTTTAGACAATCCGAAATCATCTGCGTTAAGTATAAATTTCTTATTACTCATAAAAATTCCTTGCCCTTAAACCTTTATTATTATAATATAAAAATGAAGATAAGACAAAAGGATGTAAAATGAACAAACCTATTTTAGCCATTACAATCCCCTGCTATAATGAGGAATTATGCATAGAAAGCACAGTTAACAGCCTATTTGAAGTGTTAAATGATTTAATCAAAAAGGATAAGATTAGCGAACAAAGCTTTATTTATTGCATTGATGACGGTTCAAAAGACAAAACTTGGGAGATAATTTCACGCCTACACGAGGCAAATCCTTTGGTTAAAGGCGCAAAATTTGTTAGAAATTATGGGAACCAAAAAGCACACATCGCAGGATTGTTAGGGGTTAGAGAATTGGGTTGCGACTGCGCAGTATCAATTGACGCAGACTTACAACAAGACCAATGGGCAATAGAAAAATTTGTTGATGAATATTTGAACGGTGCTGATATTGTTTCAGGCATAAGAAACAGTCGTGATACAGATACTTTCTTAAAAAAAACTACTGCAATTTGTTTTTACAAGACAATGAGTTTATTGGGCGTAAAAATTCCAATGAACCACTCAGATTTCAGACTTGTAAGCAAACGTGCGCTAGATATTTTGGCTCAATATCCAGAAAAACAAATCTTTTTGAGAGGATTTTTCCACGAAGTAGGGCTTAAATCAGCTATTGTAAAATTTGACGTAAAACCTAGATTACAAGGTAAATCAAAGTTCAATTATATGACCTTGTTAGGACTTGCGCTTAATGGCATAACCTCATTCAGCATTACTCCGCTTAGAATTATCGCCGTTTTAGGGTTCTTTATGGCATTGATTTCAACAGGAGTAGGACTAGAGGTAATTTTTGAAAAGGTTGTATATAACGACACTCCAAACGGTTGGGCAACACTTGTTGTATTATTAACGTTCTTTGGAGGTTTGCAACTATTTTGTATGGGCATAATCGGCGAATACGTCGGACAAGTTTATAGAGAGGTTAAAGCCCGCCCTAGATATATCGTTGAAACAGAGTTGAAGTAGGGAATTGACTAGTTTAACGGCTGAATGGCTGAATGGTTTAATAGTTATGTCATCCTGAACTTGTTTCAGGATCTCACCAATGGCAAGATTCTGAACATAGCCAGTCTACATAAAATGTGTTCATTAAGCGCTTCAGAATGACATTTTGGATTTCTTACGCAATAAAAAGTCTGTCAATAATAGAATTGGCAGACATTAAATAAACACGAGGATATTAAGAGAGAGAGTATAAATAAATCTTTGTTTTGAACAAAATGCATAAACGCGCACTCTGTTCTGTTTTTGTTTTAAATTTGTTTCCTAATCTTTAGCTATGTTTTTCGAAGGTTATTTGTTCCTTACTCCTATATTAAGTATTTCTTCTTTAAAAAATTGCCTTTTCAGTATTGACGTGGGGTTTGAACAATTTTTAATGTTAGTAGCATGTCAATTCATTACGGTCTTGGATTATTCTGGTACGCATAGCCTTTGCAATAGTGTCATACCACTCTGCCTCGTAAAACAATTAATAATTGTTTTACGAGAGGTGTTGCGGTATCTTTTTTATATTTAATAAGATCCCGCAATGCACTTCGTTTATGCGGGATGACGCAACCGTTCCCCCCATTCAACCTTTAAGCCTTTAAACTAAACCTATCAATTCACTACTCACGACTCACCACCCACAATTTTGCATGACAAACACGCTTGTTTGTCTTATCATTAAATTAAGGAGAAAAAGATTTTATGACTAAAAACAGAATTGGTATTGATGTTGGCGGAACTAACATTAAATTTGCACTTATAAGCCCTAACGGCGAAATTTTATACTCAAATTCAACTCCAACTCGCTCAGAAATGGGTTATGAATATACAGTAAACAATATTAAACAAGCAATTTCTACATTAATGAAGGAAACAAATTCTAACAACAAAACTGTTGACGGAATTGGGTTTGGTTTTCCAGGACAAGTTGATTACAAAAACGGCGTTGTAATCCATTCAACAAATATCCCTGGGTGGAACAATGTTCACATTTCAGAAATAATCAAAAAAGAATTTGGAATTGAAACAAAAATTGACAACGATGTTCGTTGCGCAGCTTTAGGCGAATTGAAATACGGCGCAGGAAAAGGTTGTGAAAACTTAATCTGCATAACCGTTGGCACAGGCATCGGCTCAGGAATTATCCTAAACGGCAAATTAGTTCGCGGTGCAACAAATACCGCTGGCGAAATTGGTCATATTAAACTATTCCCTAACGGTGAAAAACTTTGCGGATGCGGAGATTACGGTTGTCTTGAAGCTTATGTTTCAGGTCCTGCAATTGTTGAAATGGCTGAAGACTATATCAAAGGCGGAAAATCTACAAAATACAGAGAAATGGCTGAAGACGGCAAAATCACTCCGTATTTAGTCGCAAAATCAGCTGAAGCAGGCGATATGGTTGCTAAAAAGATTTTTGATTTTATGGGCGAATACTTAGGCACAGGACTTGCAAGCGTTGTAAACCTTCTAAACCCTGAAAAAATCATTATCGGTGGCGGTGTTGCAGCATGCGGTGGATTATTGATTAATCCTCTTAAAGAAGCTCTTCTAAAGCGCGCAATGCCTATTCCTGCACAAGCAGTTGAAATCGTACCAGCCGAACTTGGCAACAATGCTGGCGTTATCGGTTCTAGCTTATTGATTGAGTCTTAAACATGGCAGTATATTTCTTTTACGGAGATGAAGATTATAACATTGAGCAAGCCATTGAAAAATTAAAAAAAGGGCTTGATAAAAATTTTGCTGCAATGAATTACAAACACTTAGATAATCCTAATTTTGCAGACTTAATCGCATCTATTAGAACTCAAGGTATGATGTTCGGCAAAATGCTTACTGTTATTGATTGTAAAAGCTATTTTGAAAAAGCTTTTGAAGATTCTCAACTAAAAGAAATTGAATCAGCTTTGAACAATTGCCTTGATAATTCAGAAATAGTCTTTGTTGCAACCTTACCAAGAAACGAGAATAAAAAGCTTGATTATCGCAAAAAATTATTCAAAATTTTATCAAAATATAATGCGCAAGAATTTCCAACATTCAAAATGAACTATTACGGCAAGCAAGATTTATCAGCTTGGATTAAAAAATCAGCGAAATCAAAAGACATCAGCCTTGCGCAAGAGGTTATTGATATTTTAATTGAACAAGTCGGAAACAATTTGAGAGAACTTGATATGGAGCTTGAAAAACTTAAGTTAATCGCATATCCACAAAAAACAGTTACGCTCGAAATGGTTCACGAAATCTGCATTTCAAACGAAGATTTGTTCAATTTTACAGAACTTCTTATGTCTAAAAAATACGACAAAGCGATTTTGGAATATCAAAAACTTTTGGACAAAAAGCACCCACTAGAAATTCTTTCTGCAACTCAAACAATTTTGCGCAAAAGAATTTTGTTAAAACTTAATTCAAACAAATCAATTGACGAAATCGTTGCTATAACTGGAATGTCTGCAAAACAAGTTTCTGCAATTTTGAAAAATTCTTCAAACCAAACGTTAAAAAATCTTGTACATTTGAAGGAAAATCTTACAAATGCAGAGTACAATATCAAATCAGGTCAAACCATAAACCCTGAAAGCGAGGTTCAAGATGCGTTCATTAGATAAATACCCGTTTTTAGTGGATTATTTTGAAAAAGGGATTAAAAACCCTGATAAAGCAATTGCACACAGTATTTTGTTTTATGGAAACGACCTAAATGCGCAATATGACTTGGCTTTGTACATTGCAAGACTACTAAACTGCAAGAAAGACCAAAATTATGATTGCTCTTGCCTTGATTGCAACTGGATTATAAATGGCGAACATCCAGCCGTTTTGACTTATTCTAGACTTGAAAACAAGCCTGATGATGATGACTCTAAGACAGTTATATCAATAAAACAAGCCAATCAAATTAAGCAATCGCTTTTAACCTCGTCTGATTTTCACAGAGTGTTTATTTTCTGTGACAGAAACGAAAACAACGATATTGCAGGTTTGAACAATTTGAATTTTCAAGAAGAAACCGCTAACGCTCTTTTAAAAACAATTGAAGAACCGCCAGAAAAAACGACCTTCTTCTTTTTAACAAGAGATAAAAATGATTTGATTTCTACAATCATTTCGCGTTCTCAATGCTTTTTTGTACCGTCTTTTGAGCGTGAAGACGTTGACTGGACGCCAATCAAAGAAGTTTTTGAAAATTATTTTGAATTTGAAAGACGCGAGGCATTTAAGGTTGCAGATGAATTGAACGATTTATCAAGAAATAGCATAAAAACGCTTGAACAAATGCAAAGCTACATTTTATCTCTAATGAAAAGCAATTCTCAAAACAAACAAATTCAAGTTAAACTTTTGCACGATATTGAGGCAGTTGAATTAGCAAAAAGACAGATTATAGCTAAAGTTGCACCAATTAATGCTTTTGAAAATTTATGCATTAGTATCATCAAGTAATTCGTTAAAAATGTTTATCGTTGTAAGACAAATTTTCAATTTTCTGTCAACGAGGCTCTTTATTGTGTATTCGTAGCATTCCAACAAAGCTTTATCCAAGCCTTTTTCTTGCTCTAAAACCTGCCAAATATGCTCAGACCAAGATTTTTCACGGGTATTCGGCTCAATTTTGTCTGCAAGAAAAATAACTTTTTCAAAAACGCTCATTCCGACTTTTCCAGTTGTGTGGCAATAAATTGCGTCTAAAATTTCTTTATCCTCTATTCCAAATTTTTCCTTTGCAATATAAGCCCCCGCTGGCGAATGGTATGTTTTTGGGTTCAAAAATTCACACATATCGCAGTGCATTTTTTCGGTCAAAATTTTATATAATTCGTCATTGCTAATACATTTTGCGCAATCGTGAATTAAACCTGTAAGATAGGCTTTTTCTACATCTAAGCCATATTTTTCAGCAAGTTTTTTTGCACAATCAGCAACCCCCAAAGAATGAAAAAATCGTTCTTCGTCCAAATTTTCTTGTAACCAATTTTTTATTTCATCAATTTTCTTCATCATCTTCCAAATAAAGTCCGTTTTTGTTTATATATTCCTGAACTTTTTGTGGCACAAGCGCCCCAATTGGTTTTCCTTTTTTTATGCGACTTCTCAACACGGTTGAAGACAAGTTAATAAAAGGCATATTTGTGCAGATAAAGTTGTAACCTGCATTTCTAAGTCTTTCCAATTTTTCAGGTTTAAAATTATCTTCTCTTGGGAAAACAATAAAATCAACCAATTCTTTAAGTTTGTCAGAATTATACCAATCTTCAATTTGTCTAAACGCGTCTGTTCCAATAATAAAGCTTATTTTACCCTCAATCGGATACATTTTATACAACTGCTCCATTGTGTTAAAGGTATAAGAATATTTTTCGTGTCTAAATTCTATATTGCTGATACTAAAATTGCTATCACCTTCAATTGCTAAACGAACCATATTGTAACGATGATTTGCCAAATCGTCATCAATATTCTTATGTGGCGGTTTATACGCAGGTATAAACAGAATATTGTCAAAATCAAAATTTTTAGCGACAAAATTAGCAACTGCTAAATGCACGTTGTGAATAGGGTTAAATGTACCGCAATATACGCATAATTTCATTATCTATAAAGTCCTTTTTTTCTTATGCAAAAATTATAACATAAAAACGACAGTCGAAAATTAAATAATTTTCGACCGCCGTTAATAAATTTTTTAAGCGTTTTGTTCCGCATTTTTATGTCTAAATTTGTCGATTATTTTCTTTATGCCTGTTGCAAGAAGTCCTATTCCTAGAATTGCAACTGCAGCAGTTGCGTCAGTACGATTTTTTTCTTCTGACGGAGTTCTGCTTACTATTTCTTCTTTAACAGTGTCATTTTCAACTTTTGAAACGTCTTGAGTAAATGCAACATGTGCTTTTTTAGGTGAAACTTCTTCTTTTTCCTTCAAAACTTCTGTATATTTATCAAGAGTAGAAATTAATGGACTTAACTTTTTATTCAAGTCGTCGCGCAATTGGTTTGCCTTATTACCGTCGTAATTGTTTGTTTTAGCGACATCCATGCCAGCCTTTGCTCTAACTGCTTGAGCCAAGATTTCTGGCATATTTAAAGCATAACTGTTTTTATCTTGCAATGCTCTATAATAATCATCTTCAAAGTCATTATCTACGCGCAATTTCCAGTTATCCTTGCTATCTTGACCACCAACATTGTAAGTTTTGTTTATGCCTAAGAAGTCAGAGAACATAATTTGCAAGTTTTTTGTACCTCTAAACAACTCTGTAAACTTAGAAGTTACGCGACTTTGTTTACTGTTTACGATTTCATCCTTGTATTTTTGACGTTCGTTTGTTGTTGCAGGGTCTGGGTTCAAATAACCTGAAAGATAATCAACATTCCAAGCATCAGAATTTCTTACCCAGTCTTTTTGAACCATTTCACTTGCAGGTTCAAAGTCGTGAGATACAACCAAACTCCAGTTATCTTTGCGAGGCGCATTTTCTGCTCTACTCCAAAGAGTTTGAGTTATCCCTGGTAAATTTTCTTGGTTGTGGTAAACCCAATCAAACGCAGGAGTTGAAGAACCTAAGTCCTCCCAAACTGCTTCATTTTTATCCACACCAAATTCTTTAAATGTTGGTAAAACAATTTTGTTCAAAACTTGTTTGAAGTTTCCGTTTGGATCAATATCGTGCATATAAGACACGTTATTTGCCCATAATCTATCTCTTTGAACTGCGCCATTTGGAGATTTGTGAACGGTATCTTCTTTATAAATGTAAGGGTCAACAAGACCTAAAGCGTGGTCAATTCTTACATTATCGTAATTTTTAAGAGAGTAAGAAATTTTTTCTTTTAAAAGTTTTCCACTTTCACCTAAAGAACCGTCATTGTTTAACAACTTTTTAGGGTCTAAAACAGGAATACCCCAAGTTTGAGGTGAATTATCAACACCGCCATAAGGACAACCTAGTTTCCAACCTTTTAAAAATGCATTTTGATTTGCCCAAACATCACTTTGGTTAAATCCAACTAGCAAATCGCCAATATAATTAAATCCGATTTCTTTTCTGTGCTTTGTATTGTCTTTTAATTGTTTGTCAGCAATAAATTGAGTGAAGGAATTTTCATCAACCTCACTGCCATGATTTTTCATTATTTCATCATAACGTTCTTGAGCTTTTTTATCGCCAGCCTTCAAGTTTTGAGGTAAGTTTTTATCAACTTCATTCCATTTTTCAAAATCATCTGAACCGTTTACTTTTGATAAAACTTTGAATAAACCGTCGTTTTCTACCCAATTTTTATTATCTTTTTTGAACGCTTCAAATTCTTTGTTCAATTTTAATGCATCTTTATCGTTATTTTTAACTTTTTCTGTAAAATTAGAATAAGCTTCTGTCATTGCAGTTGCATAGTTAGAAAAAGCCTTGTTAAAATCTGTGTAATTGTAGTTTTTATCTTTTGTTTCTTTGTTTTTTGTTGTTAATTCGTTATAAGTTTTTTCGCTCAAAATATTTGCATATTTTTTTGATTTTAATGGTTCTAAATCAATAAATAGTTCATTTTTAGCAAAAACTTTTGAAATATAAGGTGATGGGTCTTTTTTGCCAATTGTACCTCCAGGGCCTAATTGAACAGAATTAAAACCATTCATCTTAATAAAATCAACAAATTTATCCGCACCCTTTGAATAAGGCGAACCTATAGCAGTATCGCGTTTATCAGACGGAAAACTTGAGCCATGAACAATCATGGACAAATTTTTAACCTCTAAATAATCCAAGGCGTCATGGATTGCTTTAGTGTATTCTGGCTTTTCTTCTTCTTTTAGTTTACGTCCGAAATTAACGTTATTATTACGTTTTGGAGTAATTGGATTTGTAATTGGATAAATTTTCATACCTATATAAATTCCGTAAAAATTTTAATTGCTATTAAACCTCACCAATTACTTCAAAATTGTAATAATTTGTTACTTCTTCTTGAGCAAGTACTGTCAAATTGTTTATATATTGCGAAAGAACGATGAACGTCATGTGACGAACTTCAATTGGAACAGATAAAACAACGTTATCCAAATTGTTTTCTTTAGCAAATTTTAACAATTTTAATGCAACTTTTTCAACCTTGTTTCCGTCAACTCTTACGATGTTTTCTTCATCAGAAGTTCCGTCAAACAATGTTGTCATAGTTTTTTCGCTCAATTCTAAACCTTGAATTACGCCGTCAATATTAGCATAACGACTGCAAATATAACGTGCTAGAGCAAATCTAATTTTATCTAATAAAGACTCTTTGCAAGCTTCATCAGAAAAATCGTTAATTTTTTCGAAAATATAAACTATATCTTTGATTGAAACATATTCTCTGATTAAATTTACCAAAATGTACCTTAATTCAGCAACAGAAATAAAATCTGGAACAATGTTATCTACAAGATATGGATTTTTTTCTTGAACGATAGTGATGTATTTATTTACATCCTCGTAATCAAGCAAATCTTCAATATATTTTATAGCAATAAATTCAACTGCTCTTGCGATGTATTCTGAAGGAGTTAGACCTTTTTCCCAGAAATCTTTTGTTTTTTCTTGTGGAATCCAAACAATTTTTCTTCCTGTGATAACATCTGTATCAACGTAGCAATCTTTTTTCTTGCTCTTGTAGTTGATATCATCTTGGAAGAACATTAAGTGGTTTGGATAAACAAAAGAATTTAAAACACTCAAACCTCTTACGTTGATTGAAAATTCGTAAGGTGCAAGCATTTCATCGTCTTTGAAAATAATTTTAGGAATAACATAACCTAAATCATCAGCAAGTTTTTGTCTAACTTTTACTGTTTCGCTCAACAAATCAGTTTCGCTATCAGGAGAAACAAATTCTAAAATTTGTTCGCTCAAATTGATAGAAAATTTTTCCAATTGCAAAGATGAATACATTGCGTCTGGCGAGATTGCTCTAACCAAGCTATGTTGCAAGTTTTCTAACTCTTTTATACCTGCTGACATTTTGTCATTTAAAGTTTTTCTTTGAGGCGAACCTGCGTCTTCAAGATCTAATTGAGATTTAATTTTAGCCATTTTTTTCTTTTGTTCTCTGATTTTTGCTTGAATATCTTTGCAAGTTTCGTAAGGTGAAAGTTTAGCAGAAAGCATTTTCTCCATTTGGCTTTTGAACGCTGTAATATTTACAACATCTTCAAACGAATTATCGCTATCAGCTTCTTTTACAAATATACATTGGAATTGAAAACCATCATCAGTTTCAACCTCACTCATACTGTACAAATCCCAACCGTCTTCTGCCATTTCATTTAACAAGTTTTGCAAAGGCAAAGTGCTTTCACTTGGAACTGTTTTTATAATATATTGCATTTTTGAATTTTTATTCAACATTATTTCACCTTTAATATAAAAATTTTACTTACTATTTTACACCTTTTAATTTAGCAATAACTAAATCTGTGATATCTAAACCACCAACAAAGATTACTCTATAATCAAGAACTGCATCAAGTTTTTGTTCAACTAAAACTTGTTTTGTAGCGTCTTGAATTTTTTTGTAAACTTCTTCTTCTTTTTTTAGTTTAAAGCTAATATATGCAGATTGTTTTGCTTCGAATTCTTTTTTAGTTTTTTCTTCGAAGTTTTGTTTTTTCAATGGAGTATCCAAAGATTTGTATTGTTTTTCTTTGTCAACTAAAAATTGTTGTAATTCTAAACCTTTATTATCAATTTCTTTTGAAGCTGCTTGCGCATAAGCAAAATTATCTTGAACTTTTTTGTAATCAATAAATCCAATACCTTCAGCGAAAGCTTGTGAGTTTACTGATACTAAAACCATTACTGCTAAAGCAATCAAGCCATTTTTTAAGTTTTTCATGTTTTCTCCTTTATTTTCTAAATCTATTATCTTTAATTTTAATACAATACATCGCCTACGCCAAATGTAAAGTAGCCACTTCTTGAAGTTACACCCTTCGGATCTGTGATTGGAATACCATAGTCAACTGACAATGGTCCAAGACCTGGAATAAATACCTTCAAGCCAACACCAGCAGATACTGCTTGAAGTGGTCTGTTGTACATCCAGTTTGTCATATTATCTGTGCCGAATAATTTACCTGCATCAATAAAGAATGACAATTTCAAGTTATCAAAGAATGGAACTTTTTTAATTCTATCTAAGAACAACACTGGAGTGTTCAATTCAGCAGAACCCATTACGAAGGCATTACCAGTACCAATTGTACCCATTCTGTAACCTCTAACTGTGTAAGGTCCACCTAAACGGTACTTCATAACTTCTGGCATATTGTCGTCGCCGTGAATTACACCACCTGCTTTTGCTGTCAATGAGAATGAAGACTTGCTCATAACAGGGAAGTATTTCTTAATAGAACCTGTCAACTTACCGTGAGTTTTTTGTATGTCATCCACGCCAATATTTTCATTAAATCTTAAGTTTGCCAAAACACCATTTCTAGGATTTACAGTTGTATCACGAGTATCGTAAACTAACCCTGGTGCAAGTTGGAAGAAAAATCCGCCAGCAAGTTGGTCTTTTCTTGCTTGCTTAAACGCTGGCATTAACGCTGGAGTAACACCTCTTGCTTCAAACATTCTTTGAATTTGTCCAGCATCACCCTCTGAAACATCAACATTTTCTACCCCAACAGTGAAGGTTGTAGATAAGTTAGGATTAATTTTAACCCTATGAGCAACAGTTGCTTCTACACCAAAACGTTGTTCCATAGCCAACGGAATTTGATAGCTACCAAAATCTCTATAAAAGATTTTTGCTGATAAAGAGTTGTCTGCGTTTAAGAAATATGGTTCAAAGAAATTCAACTCAGCCTGCAAGTTTGCTCTGTTAAGAACAGATGCGTCACTCATAATAACACCAGTACCAGCTAAGAAATTCAAACCAATACGTTGGTTTCTACCTCTAAAGTTGTTATCCGTGATACCAAGAGAACCAAACAAACCTGTTGAAGAGTCCAAACCACCACCAACAGAAAGACTTGCAGAACGTTGCTCTTGAACTTCAATCGTAACATCATATTTTTCAGGATCCTCTGTCGAAGGTTCAATTTCTCTGTTTACATCTCTAAACGCTTGAGTAGCATACAATCTTACCAAATCTGCTTTGATAAGATTTTCATTGTAAACAGTTCCAGGTCCTGTCAAAATGTTACGTTCAACGACATAATCTTTTGTTTTTTCGTTACCAGTAATGACAATTTTGTTGATAACACCTTCAGACATTGTCAAGTTAACAACACCGTCTGGGTCATCGTAAAATTCACTTACGCGCGCTAAGATATAACCTTTTGACGCATAATAATTTTGAATGTTTTCTATTGCTTCATTTATCTGAACAACGTTTTGAGGCTTGCCTCTTAGGGGTAATAAATAGGATAAAATTTCTTCAGTTGAAACAACAGAGTTACCTTCAATCGTGAAATCTGTCATTGGCATGTTTTCTTCAACAATTACGCGCAAAGTGATTGAATGGTCTGGGTTTTCAATAGGTATAGCTTTTAATTTATCTGAGAAAAAGCCCATTTGATAAATTCTTTTTAAATCTGTTTGCAACAAGTCACGATTGTATTCGTCACCAGTGTGAAGTTGCATTTTTTCTAGGATATATTCGGGTTTAATAACGTTAGAACCACTAATTTCGATATCTTTAATAAATAATTTTTCGTCTTCAATTTTTATAACTTTTTCTTGTTTTTTAGGGGTATTTTCTTCTTTTTTTGCCTGAACATCTTCAATAGCAAAAGCGCTTGTCGCACCTGCCACAAGTATAAACATTATTAGTAATAGTTGGTATATATATCTAACTGAGCTCAAGACTCAAACCCTAATTTCTTCCAACCTCGTTCGGCCATATTTGTGTAAATCTTTTTCTTAAACGAGATTTTTAATCTTATCCTATAACATGATTATACCGCAAATATCATTTCTAAACCACAATAAATATAAATTTAACAGTATTGTTACAAAAGAAACACGCATAAAATAAAATCTAGTAATAACCTTATTTTTAGCAATCTTTACATTAAGATTTATCTTAAAATTTGTTATACAATATACTCGTGAAAAAGTTCATTCTCATACTTGGATATTTGATTTTGGTCGTAATAGCACTAAGCATGCTATTTCCATTTTTTGCGATGTTAAAATTAGCGTTTACACCGCAAGATGAAATTTTTAAAACTATGAATTTATTTTCGACAAATTTCACTTTTGAAAATTTCAAACACGTTTTTGGCGCAATTCCAGTTACAAGATTTTTTATAAATAGCATGATTGTTGCACTTATAACAACTGTCGGACAAGTTATTATATCTTCACTTGCAGGATATTCATTTGCAAGATTAAATTTCAAGCACAAGGATTTTTGGTTCCTTGTTGTACTAATTACAATGATGGTTCCACCACAAGTAAACATTATTCCGCTATTTTTCTTGATGAGAGAATTAAACTTGGTAGATACATATCCAGCACTAATCCTTCCTGGGCTTTTCGGCGGATTTGGAATATTCTTGACAAGACAATACTTCCTTTCACTACCTAAAGACCTTGAAGAAGCAGCCAAAATCGACGGTTGCAACCTATTTCAAACGTTCTTTAAAATCGCACTACCGCTTGCACTCCCAGTTGTTGTAACTCTTGCAATCTTCACTTTTGTAACAACTTGGAACAGTTTTATGTGGCCATTAATCATCACAAATTCAGAAAGCATGCGAACTTTGCCTGTTGGACTTGCAATTTTTAAAGGAAGTTTTAGAGAAATTACACTTTGGGGCGATTTATTGGCTTGCTCTGTAATCTGCACAATTCCAGTTATTGCAATATTTTTCTTGGGCAAAAAATACTTTTTATCCGACCTACTTTCAGGTGCGGTTAAAGAATAATCTCCAACTAAAGTTTTAGAAATTTACCTATTTTTTATAATTCAAACCTCAATCAAAATTTGATAAAATCATTATGAAAGAGGTGAAAATATGAACTCAAATATTGAAAATAAATATGTTATTGGTGTAAAAACAAAAGAATTAAACTTTAAATCACTAGCAAATTTGGCTATTTTAATGGACAAAATGGATTTGGACACAAAACCAGTAGCGCTAGACTTGAAAGAAGTTGAAAGCGTAACTGAAGACTTTTTTACATTTATTAAAAACTTCTCAGAAACAACAAAATTAACTCTTTTGAACATTCCGTCAGAATTATTTGCGCTTTTGAACTTGAGAAGATACGATAAAAATGTTAAAATGTTCAACAACAACTTGGATTTTATTGAAGACAAGCGCGAACTTGTTAACAGAAAATTCCACATAGTTAAATAAAACAAAAAAAACGGAAAAATTATGGATAAACTCCTTCAAAAAGCAGTATTTTTAGTACTTGCGCTACAAGAAAAATTTGCAAGAAAAAAACACGCAAAAATGTTGTCTAGTTTTACAAATTCAACTTCTAAAACGGTTATGACAAATGGGTGTTCACTTAATTTGACCGTACAAACAGAAGAAAACAAGAAAAAACTAGAACAAAATGTTACTGCAATTTTGAAAAAATTTGATAACATGCCAGAAAAAATGTTGCTTTACATCGAAAGAAACGGCACTCCAGTTATTAGACATCCAAAAGCAGGCAAAATTGTTGATATAATTCGCGAAGAACAAGGCTATATCAGAGAATTACACGGTTTGAAGGCATTTCTTTTGAACTTTATGTTATACAAAAAAATCTCTTTCAAATCCGACGCAATTTTCCTTATGGAGGAAGGTCAAATCGACCCTTATGCCATGATTCACCAATTCTACAAATGGTATGCTATGAAAATCGACATGCCAGGATTTGACCCAAAAGCGCAAGAAAATTTCAGAAAATATGTTGATGAAAAAAGTTATTTGAACTTAAATAGCCTAAATGCAGAAGATATTATCGCCCTAAAAGAAGCAATTGCGCGCGATGTTGACGCAATAAACTTTGTTGAAAACTTTGCAAAACAAAACGAAGGCAGTCAAAAAGCAATGAAAAAGCTTACAGACGGTGGCGCTTCTGTTTAAAAATTTTATGCAAACACTTTTTACACCTTTTAGGTGATGTTCCGATTTTATTGTTTGTTAGAATAAATATGGGTAAACCCTCGACATCTCCTCTTTAAAAACGACTTAAAATCGTTGATGTTTTGAAGAAAGGAGGTGAGCAAAAATGGAGATTAACATTAAAACAAGAGCGCTAGTTATCTTGTTACTGATTATTCTAGCACTCAAGTTGTTAATCAACTAGGGTTTTTAAAGGACAGGTGGCGACCTGTCCGCCCTTTGTATTTTTATTATAACATATTTTTAGTGTTTTTCAACTGGCTTTAAAAGTTTCAAATCCAATAGAATTTTTGATGTATCTTTAATCAAACCGATACTCCATTTCAAGATTAAAGCACCGCCAACAAAGCCCATTACAGGGTCTAAGAAGGTCCAACCAATGTATTTGCCTGCAAATAGAGCAACTATCGCAAAAACAGAGGTTAAAGCGTCTGTAAGGATGTGCAAGTACGCTGCTTTAAAGTTGTAATCTTCGTCCTTGTGCTTGTTGCCGTATTCCATAATCACAACGCAGACCAAGTTAACGATTAAACCGATAACCGCTACTAAAATTGCCTCATTGAAGGAAATTTTTAGTGGGTTTAGTAATCTTTCGCCAGCCTCAATGATAATCCAAATCGCAGTAACTAATAAGAATAAAGAGCTTGTGTAGCCTGCAAAAGCAGAGATTTTGCTAGAAACTACATCGCAGTTTTCACAATTTTGAATTTTATTGATAAAAAAGTAAGCAAAAAACGCAATACCTAAAGCAAAAGCGTGTGTTCCCATGTGGCAACCGTCAGCAAGCAACGCCATTGAATTACTGATGTAGCCAAAAAAGATTTCAGCCACCATAGTTACAACTGTAAAAATAATTACAATCAACGTTTTACGCTCATTTTCTGCATTAACGTTTTCGTGATGATGGTGATGACCTTCGTGATGTGCGTGTTCTTCGCAATGACAATCGTGTTCGTGTTCCATAATTATTACCTCAACTGATGTAAATGACCGATGATATCTTCAATTGCCTTGTGGCGTTCTTGTTCAGACGCGTCATTTAAGCAATGTTCAAGGTGCTTTGCTGCCATAATTTCCCAAACACCTTTCAATGCTGACGATACAGAACGTAATTGGTTTAAAATCTCCATACATTCTCTATCTTCAACAATCATATTCTTAATTCCTTTAACTTGACCTTCAATTCGGTTAAGTCTTTTAACTAATTTATCTGTTTCTTCTTTAGTTCTGCAATCTGACATATTTTTCTCCTTGTGGGCATACCCCCTACCCCTATATTATTACTCTACTTTTTTGTTTTGTCAAGTCTTTGTTAAAATTTGATTATAGGTAATATCGGCTTTTAATATTACCATTAGTCAATGATTATTACCAAAAATCAATACATAATTCTTTTATGGATTACATTGACGAATTGGCTAAATATACAAAGAAACGCAGAATTGAGGCAAATTATTCACTGAATAAATTTTGTTTTGATGCTGAAATTGAACCTGCATCTCTTTCAAGATACGAAAACGGTCAAAGAAAAATTTCTTTAGAAGCATTATTAAAAATAGCAAAAGTTTACAACCAATCGTTGGCTGAATTTTTAAAAGATTTTGAGAAATCTATAAAATAACTATATATACCCCATTCTATTACGTTTGTGTAATGCGAAAACGTAATACTTTTACCATAATATCTTTATGGGATATTCAAATAGGTTAGCAGAATACATCAGATTTAGACGAGAACAAGCTGGGTTTTCGCTAAACAAATTTGCCATTGAAGCAGAAATGGAGTCGGCTACTTTATCTCGTAACGAAACTAACGTTAACGAAGTTCGGATTGACAATTTAGCAAAAATCGCATCCGTTTACAACCAATCGTTGTCTGAATTTTTAAAAGATTTTGAAGAATATGTTAAGACAAATTCTTAATTTTACGGTACAAAACAAAAACTTTTTAATGCTAATCACTGCATTAATCTATATTTTGGGAGTTTTTGCATATTTTACAAATTTGTCTATTTTGTTATGTTGTATAATTTCAATTTTAGGAATTATCGGCATTTCCAAGAATTTTATCTCTCCAAAATTGGTTCTGTTTTGGATTTTTGTATTTTATTTTGGATTTATAAACTGCACTATTCAAATTAAAAATTCCGACAAACTCTTTGAAAAAGCACCCTACACAGGCGAAATCGAAGGTCAAATTGTAAGCATTCCAAACAGTAATTTTGCAGACAGAGCAAAATTCTTTTTCCAAACAAAAGAGGGCAAAACCCTTGTAACTGTTTCCTCTAAAACCGAGGACTTTTCTAACCTAAAAATCGGAAATTACTATAAAATTTCAGGCAAATTAAGAACTCCTTTCGAGGCGGTTAACCCTTCTCAATTCGATTACGGCAAATATTTGAGAAATTTCAACACTTTTACTGTATTTTATGCGGAAAACAATGATGTTCAGTTATTACACCCGCCAAAAGAGTTAAAATGGAGGTTTTGGCAAAGCTTAAATGACACTCGCGACAGAATTTTAAGCACTCACAAACAATACTTAAAAAGCCCTAATTTAGAGATTTTAGGCGGAATTGTTTTTGGTGATGATGCAGTCGCACCGCCTGATTACATAAAAACTGCGTTCATAAATTCAGGGCTACTCCACATTTTAGCCGCAAGTGGAATGAACGTTGCTTTTATCTATGGATTTTGGTTTTTCTTTTTAAGAAAATTACTAAAAGTTCCGTTCAAAATCACTGTCGCAAGCGGAATGTTAGTCATAATCCTTTACGCAATGATGACAGGGCTTGGCGCGTCAGTAATTCGTGCAACAATAATGATTTTGTTTATTCTCGTCGGGAAATTAATCGACAGGGACACCCATTCCATCGCCTTACTTTCTCTAGTTGCAATGTTAATGCTAATTTACAACCCTGCATATATCAATGACGTTGGGTTTCAACTCTCGTTTTTAGTAACCTTCGGCTTGTTAGTTTCTTCAAGTTTGTTAGCTCATTCAGGAAACAAATTCGTCGGATTTGCAAAAGATACAGTGTTTGTACCACTTATCGCTCAATTTTGGGTTGCGCCATTGCAAATGTTTTACTTTAACACCTTCAGCCTATACTCTTTATTTGCAAACATTGCAATCGTAATCTTTTTGCCTTTAATCTCTTTTGGTGGATTTATTAGCTCTATTTTATCAGTATTTACGCCAATTTCTAAGATTACGTGCCACATTTTTGATTTTATTCTAAATCCATTTTTGACAGGTTTAGTAAGCATTTCAACTTATTTTGCAAAACTTCCTCACGCACTAATAACAACAACGCACCCAAACGTATTTCAAGTAATTTTGTATTACATTGTTTTGTTATTGGTAACTTTATTGATAAAAAATTTCTCCAAAAAGACATTATATTTAGCCATTTGCCTAATAACAATTCTTTTTATTTCTACAATTCCAATAAAAAATAATGATTTAGAAATTACGGCTTTTGCAGTTCAAAACGCAGACGCCTTCTTGATAAAGACACCTCAAAACAAATACTTTATCCTTGATACTGCAAAATCAGGTTACAATGGCGGAAAATCTCAAGCAGAAATTATTGTTCTCAAATACCTAAAAGACAAAGGGATTAAAAACCTCGAAGGTATGATTATAACTCACTTTGACAATGATCACTCTGGCGGTGCGGTTGATTTATACAAGAATTTGAAAATTAAAAACACGTACGTAAATTCACTTAGCGACAAATCCTTTACTTCGAAGAAAATTTATCAAACAATAAAACCTTTAACTTTGGTTAAAAACAACAATGTAATTTACAGTGAACCAAATTTTGAAATAAGAACTTTTTGCGCAAACATTCCTAACAACGACAACGAAAGTTCTATAATTACAAGCGTAAAATTTGACCATTTTATCATGTTATTTATGGGTGATGGCGGATTAACTGCATACAATACACTTAAAAATGAACTTCCGAAAAACCTATCAATACTAAAACTTGGACACCACGGCGCAAAAAATACAATCGACAAAAATATGCTTGAAGAATTAAATCCTCAATATGTATTGATTTCAAACGCTTCTGGCGATTACAAACACCCGCATCCTTTAACTTCAAACGTGCTTCGACATACAAAAACGCTCTCAACTGGATTACACAATTCTATCCGCATTAAAGTAACTCCAAAAAGCTTCAAAGTATTCTATTTCAACAAAGATTTGCGAAAATATTCAGAATTGTAAAAACGACACTAAACCCTGATAAATAGTGCGTTTTACACCATTAAGTTTTGTAAAGTTATTGCCAATATTGGCTTTCATGCACTTGAGAGAATGTTAAAAATATGTTACAATATTAGTAGAGCGATAAAGCAAAGAAAAAGATATACATTTACCCAAAGATATGAAACGCTCTAGAGTGTTATTCCCCATGCATTGAGAAAATCGCACCACTCTTCAAAAAAAAGGTATTCAGGTTCTAATAACAAGGCAGACAAAGAGTTTTTAAAAACCCTTTAAAAACCGTGTCTTTATGGTGAAATTATGAATACCGAAATTCTAAATTTAAACCCTCCGAAGATGATTGCAGTGACAATCAATTTAACGATAGTCGCGGCGCTTATTGTTGTGGCAAGCAGTCTGATAAAGAGCCCGCCAATCATTGCTAAAGAGATTAGGATTGCACAAGGAAGTATTGTATCACCACTTTTGGAAGAGAGAAAAACTAAAGAAAATATAATTCCTATAGAAGAACAACAAGCCAGCTTTAATAAAAGTGTAAGGGATAGGTATAAGAATAGCTTAATATATGATGTAGCCCCTGGAATTAAGCATATAAAACTAACTAGAGTTTACCAAGGCCGTCCTGTAAGAATAAACGTTGTAGAAGTAAATCAAAATCTAAATTCTAATATTGAAATCAGTCCGAAATTATCCTCTTCCCATTTATCATCAAAATCAACTATTACAACCATTGCAAAAAAGAAAAATTCTATTGTTGCAATAAACGGTACATATTTTAAACCACAAACTGGTGTTCCTTTAGGAACTTTAATGATTGACAAAAAAATGTACACAGGTCCTATTTACAATCGTGTAGCTATGGGATTTTTTGACAATGGCTTTGATATGGCAAGAATAGAGCTTAACGCAAACTTAAAAACTTCAAAAGGCGAAGTAAAAATTGATAACATCAACCAACCAAGAATGTTGTCAACTTACGTTTTGGCATACACACCAGAATGGGGCGCATTTGCACCTCCTAGCCCTAAATACGGTATTCAAATGGCAATTGAAAATAATAAAATAACCTCAATTTCGACTCAAGCATTACCAATTCCGCAAAACGGTTACGTAATTGTTGGTCCAAAAGAAAAACTAGAAAAAGTTTTCAAAGCAAGAAGCGCAAAAGTTGATATCAAAACAATTCCAAACTGGGACAATGTTAACCACATCATCAGCGGTGGACCTTATTTAGTTAAAAATGGCGACATTTTTATTGATATGACAGAACAAAAGCTTGGCGCAATCGGTGGTAAAAACCCAAGAACAGCCATTGGTTATACACAAGACGGTAACTTGATAATGGTTGCAGTTGACGGCAGAGAAGGTGCATCAGTCGGAATGACATTACGCGAACTTGCAGGATTTATGCAATCAGTTGGTTGCGTGAACGCAATGAACTTAGACGGCGGAGGCTCAACAGTAATGTACGTTAACGGACACGTTGTAAATATGCCAAAGGTTAAAGGCGGAATTGCACTTTCAAACGCATTAACAATAGACTTAAAATCATAATTAATCAGATAACATATCTTCTTTATTTGCGGTGGGCGAAGCAATTCGCCCTTTTTCTTTTGGAAGACTATAAGCTTTTAAGGAGAACTTCAGCATGACTTGATTACTACTTTCCTCTAATATTTCGCAAAAATCATTATCACCACAAGAGGGATAGAAAAAGCTAGTTTGCGCATTTAACATTAATTTGGGATGGGATATTATGCGTAAATTATTTGTAACTTTTATTATTTTCATAACTTTTTCAGCAAACTCTGTTTTTGCTCAAAGTAGTATTTCAAAAACTTTAGACAGAATAGAAAATTCGCTCTTTGGAATTGAATACTCCAAGCAATCAGACAATCAAAGGTTAGAAAGAATTGAAGAAAATATTTACGGTGAAAAAAAATCTGGCAACATAAAAACTAGATTAGAAAAACTTTCAAAAGACGTCGCTACAAATCAAATGGGGCAAGAAATCAAACCTAAACGCGACACTTTTGAAGAAGAACCAGAGGTTTATACCGAAGAACATAGACTTGCCGACGGGAATACAGAAAATTACTATGCCCCAGCGGAAAAAGCAGACCCAAACATTGATTATCCAATAATCAATGAGCTTGAGGAACAAGCCTTTGGCAAAAGTTACAAGGATTTAGACCTAAATTCAAGGTTAGAAAAACTTGAAAAACATGCGCTTAGAAAGACCTACAATGACGCGCTTTCTGACAGGGTTGAAAGGTTAAAAAGCAAAATGGCTTACGTACCAAAACAAATACATTATGATGATGACAACAGAAATTATTACACTCCTGAAAACACGTACTATGACGCTGACGACAACTATTTTTCACCTCAAACAGTTGCACAAGCTGACCAAGATTTTTACCACAGACAACAAAATGACAACCAATACCTAGAAAGAGAACTTTCTGACAGAGATTTTCGCTCGAAATTAAATAAAATGGAGAAAAATGTATTCAAACAAAGTTTTTCAAACGACAATGTTGAAAACCGTTTGAGCAGGCTTGAAAACACCATTTTTAACACAAACTTTTCTGACGATAAAAATTCAACCCGCTTAAATCGTATATCAAGCGCAGTTCAAGCTCAAAAAAGTGCGAGAAAATACGATTCAAATAGCTTCCAGCAAAAAATGGGAACCGCTTTGCAAATAGGTATGTTCGTTTTGATGATGGTTGCAATGATACTATAATAAGGGTTAAAGATTATAATTTCTTCCAAGATTTGAATAAAATCAACTGTTTAAAGCATTAAAGTACTTGAAAAACGTTATATAATGTAACAAAGTTGATTTTCAGAATAAAATCATTAAAATTGTATGTGGGAGAATATTATGTCAAAGAAAATCATACTAACGATATTATTCATATTTATAGCGATGCCAGCAGTATTTGCACAGGATTACACTCAACGAATCACTCCTTATATTGCAAAAGGTATCAAAGCATACAAAGCTGGAAATTACATAGGTTGCATACAAAATATTAGACTTCACTATTTGAACAGTCCAAAAGAAAAAAATCAAATAGCAGCATATTACCTTGCTATGTCATTTACGCAAACTGGTAACAAAGAACTAGCTACAGCACTTTACAAGGATGTTATTAAAATGAACCCAAACAACACCCTTGGACAATATGCTCAAAAAGGTTTAGTTTGTATCGAAACACCTGACCAATGCTACACAAAAGTAAAAGTTACAAAGACAGAAAACTCAAAAGAATCTGAGCTTGATAGATTTGTAAACGCACCTTACGGAAACGGCTTATCTTCAAACTTGAACAAAGAAATTGAAAGAAAAAGACTTGAAAAATTAAGAAAAGAAATGAATTCTGATGAAGAATTAAACAAATACGAATTCAAAGATTTCAAAGAATATTCACCTAGAAAAAGTCAACTTGAAAATTCAATTGACGGAATTAAACTTGCAAGCGCAAAACCAACAGACGCAGAAGTTTTGAACGCAATCAGAGTTTTGAACGACGCTGGTTTAGGCAACATTGCTCAATACGCTCAACAAAAGCAAGAAGCAAGCGAGCAAGCATCATCTACAGTTGCTCAACCTGAAAAGAAGGAAGTTACTAGCGCTTACAAGCCTGATTTAACAAGAGAAGAATATCAACAACAAATTCAACGTGAAATGATGCAGGCTCAAATGGCTGCAATGTCACAACCAAATATTGGTGCACTTTTTGGTGAAAAAAATTCAAATCAAAATAACATGATGAACAACAATATGATGAATATGCTTCCATTTATGATGGCTCAACAGGCTCAAAATGGACAACAACAAGCTATTTCACCAGATATCATGCAAGCTATGATGTTTAATCAAATGCTACCAAACATGGACTTTAGTTCTGGAAATAACGATAGATAAGGAAAGATATGAAAATTCAAACTACAAGATTTGGAGAAATTGAAGGAGATGAAAAATCAATCTTCAATTTTACTATGCCAATTTTAGGATACAACGAAGAAACTCAGTTTGTTTTAATTGAATCTAAAGAAGCTGCTTTATTCAAATGGCTACAATCAACAAAGACACCTGATTTAGCCTTTTTAGTAACTGCACCTAGCTTTTTTGGAATAGAATATGCTTTTGAACTACCAGAAGAAGCAGAAATTGCTCTAGATGTTAAAACCGCAGAAGAATTAATGGTTTTGACAATTGCAAAAGTTCCTAATAACAAGCCAAGAGAAACAACTGTAAACCTTTTAGGCCCAGTTATTTTAAATTCAACTAACCAAAAAGCTGGACAAGTTATTCTTTCAGGTAGTGGTTTTGACACAAATTATCCATTGTTCCAAAATCAGGTACCTGCAAAGGAAGGAGTATAACTATGCTTATACTATCCAGAAAAAATGGGCAAAAGATTATCATTAACGATGAAATCGAAATTACAATTTTAGAATCAAAAACTGACAACTGCAAAATTGCCATAAAAGCGCCAAAAGATGTAAAAATTTATCGTGAAGAGGTTTACTTGCAAATTCAAGACGCAAATAAACAGTCTGAAAATGTTTCTCTTGACGCATTGGGCGATTTGTCAGAATTTATGCCAGCAAAACCTATTCAAGACAAGAAGGTTATAATCAAGAAAAAAAATAGCTAATGGATTATAAAGAGGCAAAAAACCGCTTAATAAATATTGAAATAGCTGAATGTGAAGACTTTTTCAAACAAAATGATTATTCACTTGAATACGGTTATTGCAAGCTTTTGAAGGGCGAATTAAACGAAGCGCGAAAGATTTTTACGCCCATAAGAGATATCGACTTAAGAGCCGATTGGGCTTATCTTTTAGTGCAGTTTATGAACAATTATATTCAATTTATGCCGTCATATTTGCAGGTCAGAAACTTTCTAGAAATAGACATCGCGCTAATTCTAAAAGCTGGTTTAACAGAATATGTGGAAAATATAATCAACGCTTGCGATATTTTTTATGAAATTAATCAAGAAAGCTACAAGTTTATAGCACGCGTAATGCTAAACTACGAGCTTCCTACAATTGCAAAAATATTTTTAAACAAAGGGGTTGAAAGATGCTACAATGACCCTGAATTGCACTTTTTGTACGGAAATTACCACCTGCTTTATAAAAACAAACTTCTTGCTCAACACGAATTTGAAACAAGCCTAGAAGTTCTTCCAGGGTACTATCCAGCAAAAATGATGCTCGACAAATTAGCAACTATATAGTGTGCATTTTTTCAAAAATTTCTTTCTTTTGAATCCAGATTTCCATTCCCAATTCTTGACCTTTGTCCAAAAGCGCTTGTTTAATTTCTTTAAAGGTATTTTTTGAGTTGGAAATGTTACCCAACAAGAACATTACAAACTGACCTTGCATAAGAGTTTGTTTAATATCTTCAATATTCACGCCGTATTCAGCCAATACTGTTGTAAATTTCATTACGATACCAACTTGATCTTTGCCAGAAATTGTAACTATAATTTTTTGTTCATCCATAATAATTTACCTTGTTTAAATCTGAGTCTTATGCTAAAATCATAACATAAATAAGAGGATTTTTAATGAAAATTTTAATTGTCGATAACAACGCAACAAACTTAAAAATTTTATCAATGCTTTTATCAAAAGACGGTTATGACATCAAAACCGCAACCTCTGTTGATAGCGCGATAGATAAGATTTCAACAAGTACTGATTTAGTTATTATTGACACAAATTTGTCAGATACTGAAGGCGGATACGAAGCTTGCAAAAAGATTAAATCCATTCCTGAGTATAAACAAATTCCAATAATATTAATTTCAAGAGGCTCACAAACTGACGATATCGTAAAAGCCTTCGCTGCAGGTGCAAATGACTACATCGCTTCACCTTTCAAGTCTGAAGAAGTTCGCGAGCACGTTGCAACTCAATTGAAATTAAAATCTATGGCAAAAAAAGAAGCTAAAGAGGTTACAAATGCTCAATTAGAAACAATTTTCTCTTTAGCAAAATCAGCACAAACAAAGGACGATGACACAGGAAAGCACATTGAAAGAGTTAAACAATACTCAAAAATCCTTGCGCAAGAATTAACAAAGCCAATTTATAAACAAAATATCACACCAGAATTTATAAAAGATATTGAACTAGCTTCTGCCTTGCACGATATCGGCAAGGTTGGCATAAAAGACGAAATTGTATTCAAGCCTGATAAACTTTCTGACGCTGAATTTGAAGAAATGAAGCAACATACTATAATCGGCTACAATATGCTAAAAGAAGTTTATGACCAATTTGAAGGCAACAACCTAATCAAAATGGCAATGAACATCGCAAAATATCACCACGAAAGATACGACGGTTTAGGCTATCCAGAAGGTTTGAAAAAAGAAAACATTCCACTTGAGGCTAGAATTGTTGCAGTTGCTGATGTTTACGACGCACTAAGAACTCAAAAACCATACCACGATTCAATTTCTCACGAAAAAGCTTTTGAAGTAATCAAAGGTGGTCGTGAATTGCAATTCGACTATATTATGGTAAAAGCCTTAAAAAAAGTACATCACGACTTTGAAAAAGTTTGGAACGATTTAGCAGATTAAAAAGCATATAAAAAAGAGGCGCGAGCGTTCCGCTCGCGCCTCTTTTTATTTAATTCTTTAATTATGCC
>CAVCIX010000001.1:39688-55099 GCA_963602505.1 Anaerovoracaceae bacterium
TTTTTGTTAAATGCCCAAGCAATTTTGTGGCGTTTTGCGTATTCGCACAAGTCTTTTTTGATTTCAGGAGCCAAAATATACATTGTAATAATATTTGGTATAGACATTGAAATCATCATTGCGTCAGTGATGTTGATTACAGAAGTAACGCTCATAACAGAACCAATAATAATGAACGCACAATAAATTAATTGGAAAGTCAAAGTACGTTTTTTGCCTTCGCCGAACAAGAAGTTCCAAGATTTTTGACCATAATATGCCCAAGAAATAATTGTTGATAAAGCGAATAACACAACTACAACAACTAAAATATATGGGAAGAAGGAAATTACAGATTCAAAAGCAGAAGATGTCAATTGAACGCCTGAAATTCCGCCTCCTGGTTGGTATGTGCCAGTTACAACGATTACAAACGCAGTAAGCATACATAACAAACCAGTTAATAATGGTTCAATCAAGGATACAAAACCTTGTGAAATTGGTTCTTTAGTTTTTACTGTTGCATAAGCAATTGGAGCAGAACCTGTACCAGCTTCGTTTGTTTGAACAGAACGACGCAAGCCCATAATAATTGTTCCGAAAATACCGCCTGCAACTGCTTCAGGGAAGAACGCTTGTTTTACGATTACGAACAAAGCGTGTGGAATGTGCGTAAAGTTTGCAATAATAACCACCAATCCTGAAATTATGTACAACGCACACATAAATGGTACGATTTTTTCTGTAACTTTTGCGATACTCTTAATACCGCCAACAATAATTAAACCAACAACAACTGCAACAATTAAACCGATAATCCAGTTTTGACCAGTTAAATCCAAACCTAAATCGCCTGAAATACTGATAACTTGTGCAACTGTTTGGTTAATTTGAATCATATTACCACCAGTAAGCCCACCGCAAATACAAAGAATTGCGAAAAGCACTGATAACGGTTGACCTAACCAACGCATTTTCTTACGAGTTAAACCGTGAGCCATATAGTGCATTGGACCGCCTGAAATTGAGCCGTCCAAGTTGAAACGTCTATATTTTACTGCCAAAGAAGCTTCTACAAACTTCAAAGACATACCAAAAATTGCACCTACGAAAATCCAAAATGCAGCCCCAGGACCACCTAATGAAATAGCAATCGCAGCACCTGCAATTGACCCCATACCAATCGTACCTGACAAAGCAGTTGCCAAAGCTTGGAAAGAAGAAACTTCACCGTCGCCTTCACTGTCGCTATCTGTAGGTTTTTTCAATACATCAATTGCGTGTTTAAATCCCCAAACTGCGATACCTCTTAAATAAATAGTAAAGAAAATACCTGCAATAATAATCCAGAAAATAATGATAGGAACATCTGTTCCGCAAACTGGAATTGGGAAGAAAATTATACTTGCAATTTTATCCGAAATCGGTGCAACATGTTTTTCTAAGGTTTGGTCGATATTAAGCGCAAGACACTGTGGTGCTGTAAAAATCAGCGCTAATAACGAAAACAAAAACTTATTAAACATAATTTATATAATTCCTAACTACTTCTATACTAATTCAATGGCTCAAAAATAGCCTATCATATTACGATTATAGCAAAAACACGGGGGTATTACTCAACCTTTATATAATCTTTAAAATATTATTAAAGTATTTTTCGGCACAATCGGCTGATTTATAGGAATTTACAGTATTGTAACAATTTTGTAATATAGATTTTACATCTGTATCACTCATTTTTAAAATTTTTTCAATAGTTTTTTTAATTTCACTCACTGTCGGCTCAGTTAAAAATCCGTTGTAATCATTTTTTATAATACCGTCAATTCCGTCATGCATTGTCCCAACTGTAAGACAACCACAAGCCATAGCCTCTAAATACACCATTCCAAAGGTTTCTCTTTCGCTCGGCAAAACAAAAATATCGGACTGTTTCATTATCTCTAAAACTTCTGAATTTGTTTTTCTTCCAACAAATTCAACGTTGTTCTTCGCAATTTTTTTAAGATTATTTAACTCTTTACCGTCACCGATAACTTTTAATGTCATTTCTGGCATTTGATTAACCGCTAAAATCAACTTATCGACGTTTTTTCGCTTAATCAAATTTGCGCAAGTGACAATTGTTTTTCTTGAAGTTTTTTGCGATAAAATCGGTTCAAAATCAATCCCACTTTCGCACAAGAAGGTTTTTTCCTCGTATTGAGGATATAAATTCAAAAATTTTCCCTTCAAAACCTGACTACGACAAGAAATTCCGCGAGCTCTCGCATAAGCCTTCTCCATTTGGGATTTAAAATAAAAGCGATACAAAGGATTAGTCAAAACCTCAATATCAGAGGAGTGAACCGCGCAAATGAGCTTTCCTGACAGGTGGTTTGAAAAAATTATACCTGAGGGCATGTGCGCTACAATTACGTCATAATCCAGTTTTGGCAACTTTTTTGTTACGTCAAATAAAAACGGCGTAGCATAATTTACATTAAAAACATCAGCATATTGCTCAGTTTTATAAAAAGGCTTTTTGCGCAAGAATGAGTTTAACAAAAAATTCGGCTTTAAAACACTTACTGAATTCCCTGCTTTTTGCCATTCTTTTACGAAGGAATACAGAGTTTTTGGCGTGTTTTTTTCATTTTCTGCTATTGAATATAAATCTGTCACAAAAAGTATTTTCATGACTTAATTTTAGCATAAATTTTTATTAATTATCTTTTGATAATTTGTGGCGAGATTGCATTACGATAACAACCTTGTGGTTGCTGAACATATAAATTGCAAACGCAATAATTGCCCATAATAAAATGCCTTGGAATAAATTGATTTCTGGCAATGCAACTGATGCAGATAACATGTTCCACAAAGTCATTGCAACGAACCCTGGAAATGCAATAAATCCACAAGCTAAACATACTAGAATAAATAAAAATAACATTAAACCTCTAAAGCCGTTAACGTCAACTATTCTAAAATGCTTGTTCATAATTTTTTAATTCCCTCTTCTAAGTCTGCTCCGACTTAGTCGAAGCAATTATTCTACGTTTATCATCTTTATGAATTCATCTTCGTCAAGAATAGTTATACCAAGTTCTTGAGCCTTCGTAAGTTTTGAACCTGCATTTTCACCAACTACAACGTAATCCGTTTTTTTAGTTACTGAGCTTGAAGTTTTTCCGCCAAGTTGTTTAATTTTGGCACTTGCTTCTGCCCTACCCATTGTCGAAAGTGTACCTGTCAAAACAAATGTTTTTGAATTCAACACAGTTGATTGTACTACCACTTGATGTGTTGGTTGTACCCCCAAATGGTTGAGATTTTCTAACAACTCGATATTGTACGGTTGGGTAAAGAAATCCTTGATACTTTTGGCAATTTTTTCGCCGATACCGTCTATTTGCGCAATTTCTTCGACATCAGCATTTCTTAAAGCCTCTAATGATTGGAAATGATTTGCCAATAAATCCGCAGTTTCTTTTCCGACATGTCTTATAGAAAGCGCCGTAATAAATTTCGCCAAAGGCTTTTCTTTACTGTTTTGTATAGAATTATACATATTAAATGCAGATTTTTCCTTGACTAAATCTAACTGCATAAAATCTTGTTGCGACAATTTGTAAAAATCAGCTGGAGTTTTAACCATATTCTTTTCATAAAGTTGGTCAATAACGCTAGGTCCAATAAAATCCATATCCATAGCTTCTTTTGACACCCAATATTCAAGTCTTGATTTTGCTTGCGCAGGACAAGCAAAAGTGTTTGGGCAATACAAATTAACCTCGCCTTCAGGCACAACAAGTTTTGAATGGCAAGACGGACACTCAGTCGGCGCCTCATAAACAGGTAAACTGTCGTGTTCGGGTGTATCAACGTGTTTAATAACCTTTGGAATAATTTCCGCAGCTTTTTTGATTAAAACAGTGTCGCCAACTCTTACATCTAACCTTTTTATCTCGTCAAAATTGTGCAAACTAGCTCTTGATACCGTAGTTCCAGCCAATTGAACGGGTTCAAGAATTGCAACTGGAGTAATTGCACCAGTTTTGCCGACATTTGAGGTTTCAATTGCAAGTAATTTTGTATTAACTTCTTCTGGCGGAAATTTAAACGCAGTCGCCCATTTTGGCGCACGTGCAGTAAATCCTAACTCATTTTGATATCCGAAATTATCCACCTTAATAACCGCGCCGTCTGTTGCGTAATCCAAGTCAAAACGCTTTGTTTCCCAAGATTTGCAGTATTCAATCGCGTCTTGAATATTTTTAACTTTTTTGATGTTTGGATTAATTTTAAAACCTAAATCCTTCAACAACATTAAGCTTTCATAATGTGTTTTAGGCGCATTTTCGACATCGTCCAAAATTGGAGTGTAAACGAAAATAGACAAATCGCGCTTAGCCGTAATAGTAGGGTCTAACTGTCTTATAGAGCCACTTGCTGCATTACGAGGGTTTGCAAAAATTTTATCACCTTTTTGTAAATTTTCTTCGTTCAATTTTTCAAACGAAGTTTTTGGCATATAAATTTCACCTCTAACTTCAAGCGAATAAGGCTTATTCAATTTTAGCGGAATTGCTTTTACTGTTTTTAAATTTTCGGTTATGTCTTCGCCATAAATACCGTTACCACGTGTTACGCCTTGTGTAAAAATCCCGTGACTATAAGTTAAAGCAATTGCAAGCCCATCGATTTTAAGTTCGCAGACCAAATCAACATCGCCAACTTCTTTTTGCACTCTTTCGTACCATTTTACAAGTTCATCGTAGTTATTTGAGTTATCCAAACTGTAAAGTCTGTGTTTGTGCTTAATTTCGGCAAACGAAGATTGAATTTTGCTTGAACCAACTCTTTGTGTTGGGCTGTCAGGAGTTACCAAAAGCGGATGTTCAGCCTCTAAACGTTTTAGTTCTCTGAATAATTCGTCATATTCAAAGTCCGATAAAGTAGGGTTATCCTCCACGTAATAAAGATAATTCGCCCTATTTAATGTATCTCTTAAAAACTGTAAACGTTCTACTACCATATCACCCACACTATATTATTCTTGTTGTTTGATTTAATTCTAGCATAAAAAAGTTGGTGAAATGTAAGATGACTTTGTAGACTATAAGGTTTTAAGACATTAAGACGTTAAGTTCATTTATATTTAAAATGTCATTTTATTATAAATGACGTATCATCTTAAGTGCTTATTGACTTATAGCTAATTGGTTGAAAAGTTTCTTGTCATTCTGAAGCGTCAAAAGAACGCTTTCAAAATAGTCTTGCGATGTTCAGAATCTTGCTAATGTTCAAGACTTGCAGGAGATTCCGAAACGAGTTCGGAATGACATGTCAGTTCACTATTCACCACTCACTACTCACTGTCTTGGATTATTCGGGTACGCATAGCCTTTGCATTTTCGCTTTTAATTTTCGCTTTGCTCAAATTAGCGCTCAAACAAGGCTATTTGCTCAGACGGGTTCGCTCGCTTCGCTCGGCTCCACCCTACCGAAAATCCGCTACTTGCAACTTGTATTTTCCCAAGAAAGTTGCGTACCGTTCGGACATTTTCCATTTCTATCTGCTTTTAGATAGTCCATATTTCCTGTTTCAATTACCCACGCTGCGCAACCAACACCAGCTTTAAAACAATTAGTTGGTTCAGCTATAGAAGAATCTGAGTTTAAGCCCTCAGGATAAATACCATCACTTCTTATGTAAAAATGGAAATAATCTTTTCCCCAAGTATTTGGAGGGTTAAACTCTTATTGACTTATTGTCTTAAAATAATACAAACATTGTATAGAATTAAAAACTAAAATATATATAATAATATTTATTGAACATTAAAAATAGAATATAGCAAGTGGTCGCCACGTTACCTTAATAATCTTAATTGACGGTGCTTACGTCAAGAAAGGGGTGATGTTTATGGCAACGATTAAAACGCTAGCCGTTATATATTATATAATAGCGATTTTGTTAAATAAACAAAAACTAGCGTTGTCGATTGCAGTCATAACGCTAGTTTTATTCTCATAAAACAACGTGGTGAAAAAAGTTAGCTAATAACTAATTGCCACTTGCTATATTTTTATTATAACTTATTTTCTAAATAATTCAACCCTTTTAACTAATTTTTCACCCCTGACCTCGTCATTTTTTCAAATATTGATCCAAAGGTCTACTTGAAGTCGCAAAAATACATCAAAAGATTGATGTTAAATATACTCTATATATTGTAAATTAGATGTGTGAAATGGTAAGTGGAAGTGTAAATCTTTCACGGGTGGAGAAAAAGGTAAGTGACAGCAAGTCTTCAAATGACATTACAACGTATTAATGCAATTGAGCGTCAGTTTGCATCATTGACTATGCAAACTTCTTTACCTGCTCCAGAAGAAGCTAAAACAAACACTGATTTCCAAAAGATTTTGGACAAAAAAGTTGAACACGCTAAAGGTAAACCAGTAGAAAACTCTGAAATTAACGAACTTATCGAAGAATATTCTGCTAAAAACGGTTTAGACAAAGACTTTGTAAAATCAGTAGTTAGACACGAATCTGGCTTTAACGTAAACGCAACATCAAAATGCGGTGCAATGGGCTTAATGCAATTAATGCCAGCAACTGCTCAAGGTTTAGGCGTAACAAACGCTTACGACGCAGAACAAAACATTGCAGGCGGAACAAAATACCTAAAAGGTTTGATGGACAGATTTGACAATAACAAAGAATTAGCTCTTGCAGCATACAATGCAGGTCCTAACGCAGTTAAGAAATACGGCGGAATTCCACCTTACAAAGAAACACAAAATTACGTTAAAAACATTATGAAAACGTATGATAACTACAAAGGAGGTAATTAATGCTAGTCAGAAGTTTTGAATCTGCAACAAAAGGTATGATTGCATTAACTGAATCTCTTGATAACACTGCAATGAACCTTGCAAACGTAAATACAACAGGTTACAAAAAGACAGATTTAACTTTTAAAAATATATATGATGCAAAAGTAGTAGAAAACACAGGAACTCTACTTTGCGGAAACACAAGAAACATCGGAACCTTGAGTATGGGGTCAGAAACAAACAGAGTACATTATGATTTCACCCAAGGCGCACTACAAAGAACAGATAATCCATTAGATTTAGCAATCGAAGGCGACGGATTTTTCAAAGTTCAAGGTCCAAACGGCGATGTAAGTTACACAAGAGATGGTCAATTAGTTTTAGATAACCAATCCTTCTTAAGAACAACAGACGGAGATTTCATCCTAGACGTAGAAGACAGACCAATCCAAGTAAATTTCAGAGAATTAGGATTTGACGATACGGCGAAAATCACAGTAAGTGAAAGAGGTAATATCGAAATCAACAACAGAGAACAAAAACGATTACTTCAACAAATTGCACTTTACGACTTTCAAGATAAAGAAACAGGCTTATTCAACATCGGAGGTTCAAAATTCATATCAAGAGATAACGACACAAACCCTCCACTACAAGCAGAAAAGTTCTCAGTACAACAAGGTATGCTTGAAATGTCAAATTCAAACGTAATCAAAGAAATGATTAACACAATCAACACAACAAGAAACTACGAATCACTTCAAAAGCACGTTAAGACAAGCGGACAAATGTTATCACAAGCGATAAGCGTAGGCAAAATCAGAGTTTAATTAGAGGTAAGGAATAAAAAACAATGTTAAGATCATTAACAACAGCAGCAACAGGTATGATAGCCCAACAAAATTACTTAGATGTAATTGCTAACAATGTGGCTAACGTAAACACTACTGGCTTCAAAAAAGTTCGTTTAGAATTTCAAGACTTGTTAAGCCAAGCAGCAAGACAACCAGGCGCTATGTTAAACCAAGGTACATATCAACCAGTTGGTATTGAAATCGGATTAGGTGTAAAAACTGCCGCTACTACAAGAATTTTCACAAAAGGTATCGCAGTAAACACAGACAGAAATCTTGACGTAATGATTGAAGGCGAAGGATTTTTCCAAGTAATGAAGGAAGACGGAACCTTAGCATACACAAGAGATGGTTGTTTCCAACTTGACTCGTTAGGTCAACTTTGTACAAATGACGGTTTGTTAGTACAACCAGCAATGACCTTCCCATCTGATACAAAGGAAATCACAATTTCTCAAGATGGTAACGTAACAGTTTTGACAGGTAACAACACACAAGCAAACCAAATTGGTCAATTCCAATTAGTAAGATTCCAAAACCCAGCAGGTTTGTTATCAATCGGTCACAACTTATACCAAGAAACATCAGCATCAGGTAATGCGGTTCAAGGTACTCCAGGTCAAAACGGTATGGGCTTGTTAGAACAAGGATTTTTAGAAGGTTCAAACGTTCAAATCGTAGATGAGTTAATCGGACTAATCAAAGCAGAAAGAGCTTTTGAATCAAATTCAAAAATCATCAAAACTTCAAGCGATATTCTTCAAATGACAAACAATTTAACATAAGGGAAATAAATTGAAAAAACTAATCACTACAGCGTTAATAATTCTAGCAGTTACGGCAAATGCAACATTCGCCGCTACGCTTTCTGATAGTTTTGTTAGAGAAGAAGCAAAAAAACAAATTATCGCGCAAAATAAAAAATACACTGATGCAGATATTGAGGTTGTAATTGCAAATATGCCGTTTTCAACAATAACTGTACCAGACGGAAAAATCAAAATTCAAGTAACATCAAATTTCGATAAATTTGTTCCAAGAGATATAAAAAAAGTATTTATTTATTCAAACGGAAAACTTGAAAGACAATTTTTAATATCAGTTAGAACGTTAGCATACAAAGATGTGCTTTGCGCAAGAACTCAAATCGATAGAGAAGCACTTCTAACAAACGCAAACGTTGGACCAAGAAGAATGGAAGTTTCACTTCAACTAGACAATATTCTAACCGCTGATATGCTAAACAAAAAACAATTAATCTCAAAAAAATGGTTTAGAGAAGGCGAAATTTTAGACAAAAGGTTCGTAAGAATTAAACCAGACGTCGAGAGAAATTCTCAAGTCCAAGCCTACTTCAAGAGTAACGGAGTTCTGGTAGTAGTAAGCGGAACGGCAATGGGCGAAGGAATGATAGGTGATTACATAAATGTTCAAAACCCAACATACAAAAGAACATACAGAGCAAGGGTAATCGGAGAAAACAAAGTCTTAATAAATATCTAAGATTTTAAAAGGGGAAAAGGAATGGTAAGAAAGTTTTTAATAGCAGTAATCGCAATAACATCAATAATGAGCGTATATAATAGCGCAAAAGCTGAATCTTTATTCACATTAGGCGCAACTCAATCATACGCATCTTCACCAAAATCTTTATTTGCAGGTGTAAGAGCAATGGGTATTGGCGATTTAGTTTCAATCGTAGTTGAAGAAAACTTATCAAGCACAGATTCAATGGCATACAATTCAGGTAAATCTTCAAACACAGTTGATAACTTTACAACATATTTAAAACAATGGCTTCCATTCTACAATCTTGATAGCGCTAACAACTTCGGCGGTTCAAACGACGTAGAAAACTCAGCAAGCACATCAAGAGTATTAGCATTTGGCGATACAATTTCAGCACAAGTAGTTCAAATGTTATCAAACGGAAATTTAGTTGTACAAGGTAAAAAAACACTTGTAAGCAACAACGAAAGAGTTGACCTAGTAGTAACAGGCGTTATCGACCCACGTTGGATTAACGCAAGCGGACAAATTTCATCAACAAATGTTGCTAATTTACAATTCGCTTTATCTGGCAGAGGTTCAGTATCAAGAGGTCAAAACGAAGGTATAATCAACAGAGTAATCAAATACTTATTCTAATCTTTAAGGAAACAGGAGAAATGAAAAACAAATTAACAGCACTAATTTTAATAATGATGATGAGCTTGATTTTACCACTACAAGCACAAGCAGCAAGAGTAAAAATCGGCGACATCACACACGTTAAAGGTGTAAGAAACAACCAAATCGTAGGTTACGGTATCGTTGTAGGTCTTCCAGGAACTGGTGACAACTCTCGTTCAACACAATTAACAAACAAAATGTTATTAATGAACTTGGGTACAGTAATTGAACAAGAAAACTACATCCAAAAAGGTTCTTCAGCAGCAGTAATCGTAACTGCAACAGTTCCTCCATTTGCAAAAAATGGTGATCAAATCGACGTTACTGTTTCAACATTGGCTGACGCAAAGAGCTTAGAAGGTGGTGTTTTAGTTCAAACAATCTTGAAAGCACCAAACGGCGAAGCAGTTGCAGTAGCACAAGGTCCTGTTTCAGTTGGTGGTGTTAATGCAAGAAGTGGCGGAAGCATGACAAGAACTGCAATCACTTCAACTGGTCGTATCCCAGGTGGCGCAATTATGGAACGTGACATTGAAACAGAAATCGGCGACGAAACTTCAATCACATTATCTTTAGACCATTCTGATTACACAATGATTTCAAGAATTGCTCAAAGAATTAATTCAATTGCACCAGCAAAAGCAATCGACGGAAGTTCAGTAAAAGTTACAATTCCAAGCTCATTCCAAAACGATAGAATTACCTTCTTATCAATTTTAGAAAACTTAGAAGTAAGCCCAACGGCTGAAAGAGCAAAAGTTATTGTAAACGAAAGAACTGGAACAGTTGTAATCGGTTCGCAAGTAAAACTTTTACCAGCAGCGGTTGCACACGGAAACATCACAGTAACTGTTTCAACAACAAACGAGGTTTCTCAACCAAATTCATTTGCACAAGGTTCAACAGTTGGTTTTTCAAATTCAACAATCGGAGTTGATAAAGGTGCAGGAAGCTTGGTTAAAATGGACGCAAATAGCAACTTAAACGACCTAGTAAACGCTTTAAACTCAATCGGCGTAACTCCAGTAGATATAATCAGTATCTTACAAGCATTGAAGAAAGCTGGTAGTTTACAAGCAGATTTACAAATAATTTAAAAATTTAAAAGGTGGGTAAAATGGATAATTCAATAAATACAGTAACGGCGAACGTTCTAAACAATCATGGTTTAGTAAACAACGAACAATTTACTTTAAATAATATCAAAGGGGCAGGCACACAAAAGGCTCAGTTAAAAAAAGTCGGAGAAGAATTTGAAACATTGTTTTTAACAAAGATGATGCAAACCTTAGACAAAACAGTTGACAGAGAAGGTGGCTTGCTTGGAGAAGAATCAAAATACGTAGATACATTTAAAAATCACGTTTACCAAGAGGTTGGAAGACAAATTGCAACAAATCCGCACACATCAATCGGAATAGCAAGTCAAATTTACAAACAAATGGAAAGATACGTACAAGATTAATTAGAAAAGGGATAAAAAGATATGGCATTAAACGGAATTTCAACAGGAGCATCAAATTCAATACAAGCATTTACAGCATCAAACGCACTAAAAGCAGCTCAAAATGCACTAAAAAACGATAATACAGTCAAAGACAATACTCCGAGTGGTGTTGATTTAAAAGACAATAATATTATCTTAAAAGACCAAAATTTAGCAGAAATCAGAGATTTCGCAAAAATCGCAGGCGAAGATAATTTAACAGACGAAGATATCAAATACGGTTTAACATACGGCAGAAGCGTTATCGCAGACTACGTAATCTAATTACCAAGAGGAAATAATGGAAGAACAAATTTTCAGAAACATATCAAATATGCTAGAAGAAACAATCGAAGCGTACGAAGAGTTGCTTGAATTGTACAAAGAGAAAAAACAAGCACTTCTAAAACCAGATAGAGAAATGCTTAGATTTGTAGATGAAAAAATTTTAGCGCACGTTAATACAATCAAAGGAATTAACAAAAAACGCGAAGATTATTGTGCAGAAAATGATATTCCGTCAAACAAAATCAACAATATAATTGAAATTGCAAGCCAAAAAGCTCCAGAATTTGAAGCAATTTATCAAGAACAAAAAGTTAAGATAAATGAAGTTGCACAAGAATTAGCGTTAGTAGAAAAAACAAATGTGGAATTAATAAAGCATGGATTGATAATGTCTGATAAATTGTTAGATATAATCATCAGCGCCGCACAACCGCAAACGGACAATTACGATATGTACGGCAAAAACACGGATAAGAGTGAACTAAGCATAAGTTCCATAGTGGAAGACGCTTAAAAAGGAGTTTAAGATGACCATTAATAAAGCTATGAACATTTCCCTAACGGGATTAAACGCAAACCAAGCTGCATTAAATGTAGTTTCTCACAATATTGCGAACATGAATACTGAAGGCTATCGTCGTCAGACAGTTCATTTTGCAGAAATGCGCACACCTGTTTACGATAGTAGCGTAAGAGGTCAAATTGCATCGCTTGCAGGGGTTAGAATTAACGGAATTACAACCGCTTCAAACGATTATTTGAATAATTATTATAGAGTACAAAACTCAATCTACGAAGGTTTACAAGCTGGCGCAGATGCGCTTGGCGGTATTGCAAACTTGTTAGATGAACTTCAAGACTCAGCTCTTGGAGATTCTTTGAATGAATTCTTCAACGCAGCAAACGCATTGAACCAAAATCCAACAGATTACAGTTTGAGAATTAACTTTGTAGAAAGAGCTAAAGCCGTTGCAAACAAATTCAACACAACAAGCAAAAATTTATCAAACTACAAAGAAAACTTGTTTGGTGTTGCAGGAGCAACTGGCGACGCAGCTGATGTATCACAAGTTGGAACAGATGTTAAAAAATTAAAAGACAGTTTACAAAACCTAGCTGACATAAACCGTCAAATTAACATGAATCCTGATGATACTAGCTTGTTAGCACAACGTGACCAAATTTTATCTAATATTTCAGGACTTGCAGATGTTACAACAACAATAAATTCAAACGGTACTGCCACTGTAAAAATCGGTAAAAACGACCTTGTAAAAGGTGGCGAAGTTGTTGGCGAATTAACTTATAGCGTAAATGCAGACGGAAGTCCAAAAATAACTTATTACAACAAAGAAACAAAAAATCCACCTGAAGATATCACAACTAGCTTTACAGGTGGTTCAATCGGCGGTGTAATCGCAAACTTAGAATACATAAACAAAGCAAGTGAAAAATTTGATACACTAAAACAAGCTTTTGCAGATTACATGAATGATATTCAAACAGGCGACCCAACAAATACTGGAAAATCACCTTGTTACTATAACCGTATCGATGACGAATTAGTTCAAAACCCACCTAAACTATTTGAAATTGATGCGTCAGGAAATATTAGCGTTACTCAAGATATCATTGATGACCCAGATAAAGTCGCTGCCGCAAGAGTTACAATTGACGCAGCTGGCGAATGGAAAAAATCAGTAGGTAACGGCGACAATGCATTATTATTCTACAATGCAAAATCAGCAAAACTTGACGACCTTGGCGGTTTATCAATTGAAGATTATATAATCTCAATTGGTACAGAAGCAGCGTTAAAAGCACAAGATTTGCAAAACCAAGCTGATGCACAAGGTACAATTGTTGACAACATTAGCAACCAAATTCTTTCAGAAACTGGTGTAAATCTTGACGAAGAACTATCAAACATGATAATTTATCAACAAGCATACAACGCAAGCGCGAGAGTATTTTCAGCTTGTGTCGAAATATACGATACGTTAGTTAATTTAGGTAAATAACCTAAAACAAGCAAGCAAAAGGATTTGTAAGCATTAACGAACAGCGAGGATTAAACTATGGTTATAGGCAGAGTTTCAACATATCAATTAAATAAATCTTTTACGAACCAAATTGGCAGTACGCAAGCTAAATTCAATAAACTTTCTCAACAAATTCAAACAGGTAAGAGAGTTTCTTCAATAACTGATGACGCAGCTGCCGCAAGAGGTATTATCAAAGCTAACACTCAGCTTGGTGATATTGAAACTTATGTTGCAAACTTGAAACAAGCTGATAATGAGTTAACTCAAACAGATAACACATTAAAAAGTCTTTCAGACAAACTTCAAGAAGCTTACGACTTAGCAATGACAGTTGCAAACGGAACTAACGGCAAAGAACAAATGGAGGCATATCGCCAACAATTAGATTCAATTATTGAAAGCGTTACCGCACTTGCAAACACTCAATATGGCGACCAATACTTGTTCTCAGGTACAAGAACAACCACTCCAGCTTATACAAAAACTGATGATGGTTTGACTTGGAACGGTAACAATGAAGCAAGATATGCACTTATTGGCGAAGACCAAAAGGAACAAATCAACTTCAATGGCTATGATATTTTCGGAGATGCTCAAGTTCAAACCGACCCAGCAACAGGCGAAAAAACTGTAACTGGCTCAGGCGCGTTTAAAGCTTTATATGAATTAAAAATTGCGCTAGAAAGTGATGACGTTGATACAGAAAAAGCTCGCAACACGCTAACTGGACTTAACAACGGTATTGAACTAGCAACCGCAGCTAGAACAAAGGCTGGAGCTTTAGGTAGTCAATTTGATGACTTACAAGATACGTACACAAACGATACGCTTAATATCAAACAATTACGTTCAAATCTTGAAGACGTAGATTTACCAAGCGCTATTTCAGATTGGTATTCTTCATACCAAGCGCTTCAAGCAAGCTATCAAATGTTCTCACAAACAATGAACGTTAGCTTGTTGAACTACATTTAAGAATTTTACAAAAACTTACCATTCATTTAATAAATTTATATCTAGGACATCAACCGATGTCCTTTTTATTTTTGCATACTTATTCTTATATGGTTTATTTCAAATCATTACTAAATATCAACTAACGATTATTATCGTTAAACTAATATTCTTCCACAACTATCTTCTTTTTGAAAACATGCACAAATACCTTCAATAAAAGAGATTATACAAGGTATATAAGTCCAACAAAATAGCAAATATAAAATACCTTGCCCAGGTTTACCTGCATAAAATTTATGCACTCCAATTCCACCTAAAAGGACTGCAAATAGTATATACGGTACTTTTTTAGTAGCATGTTTTGAGCCAATATTATAATATGTTTCAGGAATTCCATTATTATTACTTCCTTGATTTTGCGAAACATTGATATTTATACCACCATTTTTAATAATATCTTGTATGTCAGATTTATCTTCTTTTTTTATTTCTGCCTTAATACAAATAGTTTTATTCTCTGACGTAAAAATATTTACTTCATCTCCCACATTCGGATTAAAATTACAATCTTCAACTCTTATTTCAGTCAGACTTCCATCTTCATTTCCTACTGAAATGATATCATTTTCGATTTTTAAAATTTTTGCCATATTTAATTCTCCTTTAAAGCTGAGTAATAATTCATTTAAAATTTGTTTAAATTTATTATACATGTACAACAAAATAAATCAAATACTATCATTATCTTTATAAATAATCATATATGCTATTAAAAAATAATCACATAGTATTTATT
>CAVCIX010000002.1:0-51689 GCA_963602505.1 Anaerovoracaceae bacterium
AAATTTTTCATTTATTGTAAAACATAATCTGAATTGTTAAATAAAAGTTAAAAAAACGCGTTTTTTACAAAAAAAGAGTTATAACGTAAGTGTTGAAAGGAAGATGTAAAAAACGTTTGAAAGGAGCGATATTATGAAATTTTTAGTTAGAAAAACACCAGACAATTTTATTAGAACTGTGAATGACGAAATCAGCTCTTTGTTAAACAGACATTTTGATAGTTACTTCCCTGAAGCAAGTTACTGGGAAGACGCTGATACTTTGACAATGCCTGTCGAAATCACTGATAAAGGCGAAGAATACGATATCAGGGCTGAATTACCAGGAGTTAAAAAAGAAGATTTAGACATCGATATTGAAGAAAATTACTTGAAAATCAATGCTAAAAAACACGAAGAAAAGGACGAAAAAGGAAAAAACTACAAACGTTCAGAATTTAGTTATGGCGAATTTTCAAGAGTAGTTCAATTACCTGAAGAAATTGATGTTGAAAAGACAGAAGCTAAATTAGAATCAGGTGTATTGAAAATTATGGCTCCAAAAATGAGCAAAGAAAAACCTCAAACTAAAAAATTAGTTGTTAAATAGATTTAGCTCGACTATGAATAGTAGAGGCGCCAGCTTTTCAAGCTGGCGCCTCTTATTTTATAATTCTTTTTTCATCACGCAATATGGCATTTTTTCAAAACCTTGTTTTGTATAAACATGTAGCGCGTGAGCGTTTTCGTCTTCGGCTTCCAGTTTTAGAATTGTATTAGGATTTTCTTTTTCTATAAAGTCAATAAATTTAGGAATTATACCCAATCCTCGATATAGCGGTTTTAGGTATAAATCTTCAAGCCAAATGCAGAACTTGCCGAATTCTGTTGAAAAACTTTTAGAAATCATAGAATATCCAATTATTTCGTCGTCTTTGCAGATTGTATAACCTTTTAGAAATTCATTATCACTAATACACATATCAAAATCAACGTTAAAAATTTCGACGCTACCATTTGTAGATACTGCATCAGAGGCATAAAACACCTTCATCATAGAAACTATTTCATCTCTGTCGTTCTCTTGAAAGTTTTTAAATACAACTGTCATAAAAACTAAATCCTATTTATTAACAAATAACTTCAACTAATAATTTACTTATATCACAAAATTTATATTTTATTGAGCACGGTCAAAAAACTACTATCAACAGGTTCATTGTTGATATTCAGCTTTGCTAAATTAATATTATTCTTGTTTGTGCCGTGATAATCACTTCCACCACTGATTAATAAGTTATTCTCGTTTGCGCAATTTACAAGAAATTCACATTCTTGCATAGAGTATCTAGAATAGTAACATTCAAGCCCTTTTATACCAAATTTAATCATTTTTTCTAACTTCGGAAGAAATTCTTCTTTGCCAAAATGTTTTTCACCTTCGCCACCTAAAGGGTGCGCCCAGAAAGGAATACCACCTGATGAAATAATTGCATCAATTGCTTCATTAATATCAAAACGTGTTGGACCAGTTTTGCAAGGGTCTAAATATTTTTTCATTGCAGAAACATTATCTGTTGCAAGTCCGCGCGCTACAATTATGTTTGCAAGGTGCGTTTTAACAACGCTTTCGCGAGAATACAACCAATCTCTTTCTGTGTCAGTTAAATTAATATTCCAAACCTCGCTCAAATATTTTATGCGTGTTTCAAGTTTTTGTTTTCTTAAATCTTTTCCTTTTTTAATCAAATTATTTAATTTTTCATCATAAGGATTGCAATTAAACCCCAAAATGTGGCATTTAATATCATTCGCAAGGCAGGTTAACTCAATACTTGGAATAAATTTTATGCTATCAGGAATAAGTGGTTCAATCTCCACGCAACCCTCAATTGTATCGTGGTCAGTTAGTGCAAAAACTTCAATCTTTGCTTGTTGAATTTTCTCAACAAGCTCTTGAAGATTATCGCTTCCATCAGAAAAATTGCTATGTACGTGTAAATCAGCTTTCATAATTATATTATAGTATAAAAGAGGGCGGATTTGTGCAAAAGCACAAATCCGCCCTTTATTTCTGCATTATATCTGAATTTTACATACCCATAAATTTTGCAACGAAGTACATTAAAACACCTACTACGATTAAAAATAGCATAGAACTAATTGTTCCAGTAGCAAAATTTTCTTTGTAAATTTTAGGTGCGTGATTGTCATTGTGTGCGTTATTTTCGTTTGTCATTATAATTCTCCTTTTATTAATTTTTCGTGCCAAAATAAGCAAAGATAGCCCTTTGCGTTAAATAATTTATTATTTTTAGAAAAATTAAGGAGCGTTAATGTATAACTCTGTCAAAAATAATTTTGGCGGAGTGTAAGAATTATATCTATAAAAACTATTTATTGCTGATAAAAAAACAAATCCTTTTGTTATAGGGTTTAAGTCAAAAGAATTGTGGTTCAATAAATCGACGCGTTTTCTTTGGGTCGCCGTTGTTAATTCTTGGTTTGAGTTTGCAACATAAATTGAATGAGTGTTGTTATCTGTTTCTAGATAGTTAAAACTCTTTTGAATACTTGCAGTTTGTTGTACAAAAGATGTCGGAATTGCATTGCAAACACTAACGTTTGATTGAATAAACGCAATCAAACAATAACAAAGTATGAAAAATATAGTCGATTTTAAAATTTTCACAAAAAAATTATACTTAACTAAAACATGCTTTGCAATAACCTTAGTGGAGAAAAAGTTAATTCCATTTTGTTTTGTCTAAAAACAGTTTTATCGCTTCTTTAAAGTTCTTTGGAGTATCAAGCGTTTCTGCAGTACTTTCGTAAGTCGGAGTAACTGGTTTGCCTTTTAGAATAAGTTTTTTGTATGAAATTAAAATAATAAAAATTACGACAGAAGAAATGCAAACCCAAAGCATTGCAAGTAAGAATTTAAAAACGGTATTAACAATATGACTTTTAGGTTTTTCGCTTTTTACTTTTTTATCAATTGCTTTTTGAATTTGACTATCTGCATTTGCATCTAAATTTGTTGCCTCAGTTGTGTTCAAGGCTGGATTTGCATTTGTGTTCGATGCGGTTTGAACTTGAACCTCAATATCTCCACTTGCAGGTGAAGTTGAAATATTTTGATTTATTTTAGCAGATTGCAGAACATCCTCATAAGAGGTTGAAACTGGCAACTGAGATTCGCCGACTGCATAAGTCGCAGTCGGGATTATGAATAATGAAGCAAGAATTAATATTGTTTTTAAAATACTATTCTTCAACTTTTTCCTCACTAGTTGCTTTTTTAGCTCTTGGTTGACGTTTTGTTTTTGCTGCGCCTCTGTTTGGTCTGCGAGTTTTTTTAGGAGCTTCTTCTGTTTGTTGTTCTGCTGGAGCTTCTTCAACTTTTGCAGGTTGAGGTTGTTCAACAATAACAGGTTTAATTTCGTCTTCTTTTGTAATCATTGTTTCTGCAACTTGAACATTTGCATCTTCGTTAAGTTGTTTTTTATTGAAATTACGTTTGTTATTTGTACGTTTTTTATCGTTACGTTTTTTATTTTCCTCTTGAGCTGTAACTGACGGATTTTCAGTTGACATTTCAATCGGTTGAGATTGTTCTAACTCTTGAGGTGCTTGTTGATTGTTGTTTTGGTTATTATTGTTGTTATTATTTTGTTTTTTGTTGTTATTGTTCTTTTTGAAACCGCTGATAGGTAATTTCATTTTTGCAGCTTTTGCTCTGTATTCACCTTCAGAAGTTGGAGATGCAAATTTGAAATCTTCTACAATGTAACCTTCACCGTGGCAGTGTGGACATTTTTTAGCAAAAACTTCTGAAATTGCTTGACCTTGTCTGTGTCTTGTCATTTCAACAAGTCCTAAGTCTGACAATTGACCAACTTGAGGTTTTGCCTTGTCGTCTTCAATTGCAAGTTCAAGTTCTTCCATAATCGCTAATTTATCAACACGAGAAGTCATATCAATAAAGTCGATGATAATCATACCACCAATATTACGTAAACGTAATTGACGAGCGATTTCATGAACTGCTTCAATATTTGTTTTTAGAATTGTTTCATCTTGAGTGGCAGAGCTTACGAATTTACCTGAGTTTACGTCAATAACTGTAAGAGCTTCTGTTTGTTGAATAAACAAGTAACCGCCTGATGGCATATTAACCTTCATATTCAAGGCTGCACGAATTTCTTTATGTACGTTTGTCGCAATTAATAAAGGTTCGTTGCCTTTGTATAGCGTTACTTGAATATTTTTGCTCATGTGCCAGTTTTGCAATAAAGATTGAACTCTATTTAGCGCAAAAGCAGTATCTACAATAATTTCTGTAACATCTTCTGAGCAAGCTTCACGGATAACTCTGTATAACAAGTCTTGATCACGATAGATTAAGCTTGGCGGAGTTAAAGATTCAGCCGCAGTAACAATGTTGTTCCATTTTTCTAAAAGAATTTCTAAATCCTCTTGAATATCAGCTTCTGATTGACCTTCAGCTTCTGTTCTGATAATAACACCTACACCTACTGGTTTTAACAAGCTAACAATAGATTTAAGTCTAGCACGTTCTTTTGAAGATTCAATCTTACGGCTAACGTTAATTCCAGGTTCAGACGGCATCAATACCAAGAATCTTCCTGGAAGACTTACTTCAGTTGTAACTCTAGGTCCTTTATGACCTGTAGGTTCTTTAACTACTTGCACTACAAGCTTTTGATTTGGTGAAAGTTTATCTTTTAATGCACCTTTGCCCATAACGTCTTGTGCGTGCAAAAAGCCCATTTTATCTACACCAACATCTACGAAAGCCGCGTCGATACTAGGTAAAACGTTTTGTACTGTTGCTAAGTAAACATCACCTAAAAGAACTTCACCACGGTTGATGTAAAGGTCTAAAACCTTGTCACCTTCCATTAAAGCGCCAATGTTATCACGTTCTGCAATTACAATTTTTTTAGAAGTTGGTTGTTCTTTTGAACCAAAATTTTTTTTGTCTTTCATTTATAATTCCTTTTCTGTTATAACTCCAAGAAATCATTATCAAAAAATCTAAGTCGCTTAATATCAAAATGAGTATCTTCTGATATTAATTTAACAATATCATCTGCTCTAACCGCAGGAATATCGCTACTTTGCCCTGTTTTGAGTACCATATACAGAGAATCGCCTTCTATTTTATAAGATTTTATTGACGATTTGATATTTGAAGTTTTTAGTAAACCTTTTTTGTTTTTCTTCGTGAGTAAAATTTCATCACGAGATAAAACCATATCACAATTATACACAAAAGATTTGAAATTACAATCATCATTTTTTATCAAGGAAATCTTGTATTCAGCCCATTGTGCAGTCTGGTCAATAGCTTTAGCTTGTTTTTCAATTTGTTTAATCGCTTTGATTGTACAACCTTGTGGTAAAAATTCACTCAAAGTATTTGAAAAATCTTCGCAAGAAATATTGTTCAAAAGTTCCACATCAATAAGTTCGCAATCACTTTCAATGAATAGCGGTAACGCAATACCCATAGACACTTTTGGAGTTGGGTTAAAGCCTTGAGTGAACGCTATTGGAAGCCCTGAACGCAAAATCGCTTTTTGGAATGTATTTTGCCAATCAAGATGTGAAAAATATCGCAAAATGCCCTGTTTTGTTACTTTTAAGCGGTATCTATAAGTTACAATTGTTGGCGCAGTTCTTGGATCAACCTGAACGTGTTCTTTTTTTACATAGTGTTGTGCCTTATAAGGCTTATCAAGCACCTTGTGTACTTTTAAGTTTTTGCAAACACCACAATTTACGCATTTATGCTCGCAAGTTGGTTGAATTTCAGTTGAATTTGTTTGAACGAAAGCCTTGTTATATTCGTCGATAAGCCATTGTTTTTCTATACCAACATCAATAAAATTCCAAGGTAATTCCTTGTCGCGCGGAAATTCTTTTTTAGCAAGTTTTTTGATATCAATACCACATTCTACGGCAGTATCAGCCCAAACCTTCTTGTCAAAATATTCGCCCCAAGCGTCCATATAACAACCTTTTTGATACAATTTTTCGATGTAATCGCATAAAGACGCATCACCACGAGTTAATACTGCCTCAATTTGCGACACAAAACGTTCGTGGTAGTTAAGTTTTAGACCTTTTATGTGTTTTGTTTTTTCTTTCAGATAAATAATATGCTCCATAACCTCGTCCAAATCCATTTGTGGACAGAATTGGAACGGAGTGAAAGGTTTTGGCACGAAAATTGAAAGCGTACAAGTTACGTCAAGTCCATGTTTTAAACCTTTTTCTTGTTTTATACCTCTGCATCTATAACGGATTTTCTCCATTAAAGCTGCCATTTCGTCCATATCTTCAAGAGTTTCGGTCGGCAAACCTACGATAAAGTAGAATTTAATTCGACTCCAGCCGTTTTCATATAAAGTCATAACGGCGTTTAAAATTTGTTCTTCCGAAATGTTCTTCTTGATTACGTTTCTAAGTCTTTGACTACCTGCCTCTGGCGCTAACGTCATTGTCGATTTTCTAACCGACTGAGTAAGCTCTGCTAATTCTAGATTAAAGTGGTCAATACGTTGACTTGGAAGCGATACACCGATTTTTTTCTCATCAAATTCGCAACTCAACTCTTTGATTACTTCAATAATATTTGAATAATCGTTAGAAGATAGCGAAAGTAGAGAATATTCGTCGTAACCTGTATTGTGTACAAGCTCTTTTGCTATTTTGATAATTTCTTCTGCTGGACGTTCGCGCACTGGAAGCGTAACGTGTCCTGGTTGACAGAAACGACACATTCTTCCGCAACCACGTCGGATTTCCACGATTGCTCTATCATGAATAGAGGCAGAAAATGCAATTGGGTGCTTTGTTAAAGCTGTTTCGTAAGTTAGTGGTTCAACTCGTTTTTCGACTGTTCCGCCAACTTGAGCAGACCAAAAACCTTTATGCTTGCATAATTCTACAATACGCTCTTTTCTTGGAAGTCCTTTCGTTTGCTCTAAAACCTCGCACATTTCAACAATAGCTTGTTCGCCATCACCAATTACAAATACGTCAATAAATTCAGACATTGGTAGAGGATTGAACGCGCAGGGTCCGCCAGCAGTTACGATTGGCTCGTCCTCTTTTCTGTCTTTGTTTCTGATAGAAATATTAGACATTTCAAGCATTTTTAAAATTGTCGGATAAGCAAGTTCGTATTGAATAGAAAATCCTATTGCGTCGAATTTATTAAGCGGTTGTTTTGATTCCACTGCATAAAGTTGATGAGGCTTGAAATCAGGCTCTGGCGCGTATGCCCTGTCTGCCATAAAGTTTTCGCATTTGTTAATTTGATTGTATAAAATTCTTGCGCCTAGATTGCTTATACCAATTTCGTACTTGTCAGGGAAACACATTGCAAAACGAACTGAGGCTTTGTCAAAATCTTTGTTCGCAGAAAAAATTTCCCCACCTACATATTGGTAAGGTTTTGAACAATTGTATAAACATTCGTGATATTCTTCAAAAAAATTCAATTTTATGCTAAACCTTCTGGAAAATATTTATCAATTTCAATAATAGTGCCATTAAGAGTGTTGTCGTTAAATTTCTCCATGAATTTGAATAATTCGTCGTTTCTAACGTCGTAATTGTACATCCAAACTTCACCGTTAACCTCACGCATTACTCTAACAATGTAGTGGCAACCTTGCGCGTATTTTTTCAATAGTGATGCGTTAAATTTCTTGTTGTTTTTATCCTTGTTGATTTTTACGTAATGAAAACCTTCAAAAAATCTAATTTGTTCTAATTCTTCTGGTGATAGTGTTCTGTTTACTTTCGAGAACAAATCAATAACTTTATCGTCTTTATCTGTCATATCTTCCTCTTTTTCTAAATAGTACAAAAAATATACAGGCATGTAAAGTTCAGATTTGTATCGTTAAATTTCACAAATCTGAACTAGACTAAATTTAGATGATAATTATACATTTTTATGCGTATAATTTTCTCAAACACATATTAAAATTTATCTCGGTTGTTCAAATAAGTAAAAATAAAAATCACTTCTAAATAAAAAGAATTGGAACACTAATTCCAACCTTTGTGTAGTTTCTGAATCAATTAGAAATTTTCATGTCACAGGAATTTTGAAAAAATTTTTACCTAATTTTTCGGCACTCTTTCGGAGCAAAATTTCAAAATTGACTGCCCAAAATAATCAAACCCTCTGTAATAATCAAAGCACTCACTAAAATACGGACACAGGACGGACATGGATAAAAACAAAAAGACCTGAAACATTGAGTGTCAGGTCTTTTTATAATTTGGACTTAAAGAGGAGACGTTAGAACTTTTAGCAAGAAAACTATACGACTCTGTCCGAGATAAAAATAATGTTATCTTTTTTGAACGCCTTAAACTTTTAAAAATTGCTTAGTTAATTTTTCAGCCGTAAATATTCCTTAAAAATATTCCAATACTAAAAAACCCCTAGCCGTAAAGCGTAGGGGTTTTAGATAGATAAGGAGTATATGACATTAAATCTTTTTAATAAAAATTTTTAAATCATTGAGTCTGTTTAGCCAGCCTTTTAAAAATATTTTCTGATTGCCGTATTTTGCAAACTCTCTATATTTTTCCTCTCTGGCTTTTATAAATTTCTCTGGGTCTTTCCATTGAGCGGCCTTTAAAAATTCTTGCACTCGTCCGACTCCCATATTTACAGCCGTATCAAAAGCTAATACAGCGAAAATTTTAGACATTTTCTGACAGCCAGCTTTTAGCCAGTAGTTTTTATAGTAAATGTCCTCGACTTCTTTCTGAGAGATAAATTTTACATCTTTACGCTGTAATCCTTTTGATACAAGCCAGCTGTTATAAGTGCTTTGTGTAATTCCTTTATTAGTAGCTCCTCCTTTGTCGTTAGGGTTGTTGACGTAGCCTCCCTCCCACTTTAAAACAAAGTTTAGAGCTTTCTTAAATAATTCGTCTGACATTATTTACATCTCCTTTTATTTTTTTCCGATAATGTAGTCATAAATTTTATCAATTTTGACAAAAATATCGTCTAACTGTTTTTGCTGTCTACTTACTTCTGACTTTGTAGCGTAGGTCTGCTCCATTTTCTGGTCGTATTCGCTTAATCTTTTTTCTAATACTGCAGGGGTTACAAAGACATTGTAGGTAAGTAAAAACCCCAGTATAACGATAATTACTGGGGCGTATTGCACAAATTTATCTTTATCCATTTACTCCTACTCCTTTGTAATTCCCTCGATTTTTGCTCTGAGTTTGTCGTAGATTTTTTGAGTTGTTTTAGGGACTCTGGCTATGAAAAAGTCTAGCAAAATATCTAACAAGACATTTTTACCTTTTAATAGCGTTAATTCTTTAACTAAAAAAGCGTCTACTATTTCTTTTTTCTCATATCCCTGCAGATTTTCTTTAGCCAAGTCAATAATTTTATCTTTGACCTGGTCTTTTAAATCAGAGTATTTGTCTAAAACTTCTCCGAGTTTTGCTTTAAAATCAGGTTTTAGCTCTGATAAATCAAAAGTTATAGGATTGTAAATATCGTCATAGTCAAAATAAACCTCTGAGCTGGTCTCTGGGATATTAAACTCTTTTGTAAGTACGTTTTTACGGTTTATCGGATTTCCGATAGCGACATCTACTTTACGTCTCAAATAATCGTACTTTTTAGAGACTCCCAAATTAGGATTTGCCTTTAGCCAGCTTTTTTCGTCAGTCCATTCGTTCCTATCGTCTAGCTCGTATATAATCGGTAAAAATGCGTCGTCTTTGTAGCCGTTATCATCAAATAAGCCGTTAATTAAATTTTCAGCCTCAGCGTATTTTACGTCATACGCTCCCTCTCTAATAAATCCAGCTGTAGTAGTTATCAGGATTAAAGGCTCGTCTCTGGCTGAAATACCGTCAGCTACAATGTTATAAAGTTCTACACCTTTCCAAGCGTGTATCTCGTCGCACTCTGCAAGATAAATATTTAAACCGTCCTCAGTATTGCTATCACTAGACAAAGGCTTAAAAGTTGAATTTGTTTTATCATAAGCCAGTTGACTGGTTAAACATCTTACACGTCTTTTTAAATCTGGACTTTTTTCGGTCATATTTTTTGACTCTTGCCAGATAATTTTAGCTTGTTCTTTTTTGGTAGCGACAGAATAACACTCAGCTCCACCCTCTCCGTCTGCTATCAGCATATATAAAGCAATTCCAGAGGCTAATAAAGATTTACCATTTTTTTTAGCGACAACTAATAACGCCTCCCGGAAACGTCTAAACTCTGTCTCTTTATCAATAATTCCAAAAACAGCACCTATAAATGCCTTTTGCCAAAGTTCTAAAATTACAGGCTTATTTGCCCAGCGTCCTTTAGAGTGTTTACAGTAACGCTCGATAAAATCTATTGCATGATTTGCTCTGATTTCATTATAGTAGTATTTTGATTTAATTTTGCCTGTTACGAGTTCATATAGGTATTTATAAACCTTAGCAACTTTTTTAGAGACGACCTCTTTACCAGACTCTATTAAATTGTAATACTCTATAATTGGGTTACTCATTCTTTCTACTTCTAACCTCTAAAAATTTGTCAAACTCGTCCTTATAATCTGCAGGAGTAGTAGGCTTGTAATTTTCATCTACTGGGAGTAAGTCCGTCAGCTGTTTTATTAGGGCCGCTTTTTGCTTTGTTGTGTTCAAATACGCTTTATAATAGGTAGAGTCTTTGAGTCCTTTTTGATTTGCTCCATTTTGATACTCTTCTACTATTCCGTAAGTGTCTACGTCTTTTCTTAACTCAGCTGTTTTAACAGTCATATAAGCTATATCTTTTATCAGGTCTAAGGCTATGTTTAATTTATCCTCGTCAATAGCTTTATTTTTCAGGTAAGTTATAAGCCTTTTTTCTTCTGATTTTATAAGTTTCTCAGACGGACTCATTTTAGAGCGTTTAACAGTCTTTTTAACTGTTTTAGGCTCTTTAGCCTCTGTTTTAGCCTCTGTTTTAGCTGTTTTTGTTGTAGCCATAGTCAAAAATCCTCTTTTATACCCCACCCCCTCATGCGTGCGAGACTTGTATTTTTTGAAGCTGGGGGTGCGGTCTTTTGTGAAAAAATTTTTAAAAAATTCAGGTGGGGGGAGTAAAAATCCTTAAAACCTTTGTCCCTCTTGCGTTTCGTCTCTTCTGATTAAATCTCCTGACTCATCAAAACATAAACCCCACTCAGTCGGTGAGTATTTTTCGTTGTGTTCTCTCTGGTGGCAAACATCACAAAGCAATTCAAAGTTATTAAAGTCTAATGTTATCTCTGGATTGTTTACATTCTCTGGAGTCAAATAAATTTTATGATGTACTTGTTTACTATTAGGCTTTCCACATCTCTCACAAATACCAAACTTTGACGCTATGTATGCTTTTCTTGCTCTCTTCCATTCAAGAGAATTATAAAAACTTTTTGAAAATTCACGAGCCATAAAAACCTTAAAGAAATACAGAGTAATAAATCAGCTTATCACTCTGTAAATGTTGTGTGTGTGTTCTGCTTGAAACAACTGAAAAATAAAAGGCTCTAAAGCGAGCCATAATCTGTTAATAGATAAATAGGAGGATATTAAATTTTATAAGTCTTACAAACGCTTACTATCTTTTTATCACTCGCCCAGTCGGACTCGTTTAAATATCTAGCTCGCTGAGTTTTAGAGTCTATAACTTTTCCATATTTAAAATCAATATGCTTGCTAAAAGGTACGCTCTGAATAGGACACGATAAAGGCTGTCTCTCTCTTACTTTTGCTGTAGCCTCCAAATATTCCCAAGCCTCCGAGCCTGATAGTCTCTCTCGTTCTAACAATTTTCTACGGCCTCTAAGAGTTCCATATCTGGTTACAGTTACAATAAGACAGCCACACTTTTTACAAGTATAGCTGTCTACGACTTCTTTTACGACTCTGTCAGAGCCTACAAATTTCTTTTGTACAGGTTTGTTAATATCGGTATCAATACACCAATACGTCTCTGGGTCATTCTTACTATATTTAACACCACAACATACTATAGACATAGTTCTCCCAATTTCTGACGAGGTAGTCTTTTTGGTTAAAAGGCTCTCGACATTTGCAATAATACCATATTTTTTAGTAACCAGTTGGTTACTCTTTTATCTGTTAAGGTCGTAATGTAGTAATAGTAAGTATTCTCTAACGAGTCCGACTCTGTCTTTAACTTTGAAATATTTAAAACAAATTCTTAAATTTTTCTTAACATTCTCTACAGAATATCCGAGAATATCGGCTATCTCTTTGTTAGATTTTCCGTCTACAACTAGCTCAGTTATTTTCTTTTGAATTTCGTTCAGTTTCATTATTTTAGCCTCCTCCCTAGTTCTATAACCCAGACTCTATCAAGTCCTAAATCGTTCGACTCTGTAGACCGATAAATACGCTTTATTTCAAACTCCATTCTCTCAGGGTTCTTTTTATAGCCTTTTTGAAAAATTACAGACTTATAAAATCCGTCTGGTCTCGTCAGTCTACTGTTCCAGTAATGTTTAATTTCTCTGTATTCCTTAGTCTTTTTACCAGATTTGATTTTATCAAACCACTCATATTTAAGGACTAAATTAAGAGATTTTTTAGTTTTATTCATTATTAAGCCCCTCCAGAAATTCACTTTTTAAAATAACACTTATTTCCATAGTTTTAGCGTATTGTTTCTCTTTTACCTGAATTTTCCAACTCTGTTTTATGTCGGAGGCAATACGCCTCAAAATGGGTTTAATCCGTCTAAATTTTAGTTTCTTAGGTCTTTTTCTTTGTTGCATACGTTTAAATTTTTCTAGCGTTTTATCTTTTTTCATTAGTAAAAATTCCTCTCTTGCTTTTTGTAAAGCTCTGTATTAAATAGAGCTTGCTGTACCTCTGCTGGAGCTTTACCGTCGTAAATTTTTTGTAAACATCTCTGGACTGCATACATAAGCCTTTTTTCTTTTTCTGCCTGTTCTTTTGTCATTTTTCCAGAGGCAATAAGTTTAGGATAGACAGCATATCGTAAACCGACCTCTCTTTTTACACAGTCTATCATTTCTCCCAAAAGCTCATAATCTATTACTTTATCTGGCATGGTTGCGTCTCCTCTGTTAAATGTCTGAAAATATGAGCTATAACGTCGACAGTCCAGCCGTTACCTATCGCCTTATATCGCTGAGTATTGCTGACGTGAGCCGTATAATTATCAGGTAGAGTCTGCAAGCGTTCACATTCTATAGGCGTAAGTTTTCTGACGATATAGTCTCCGTCTGGTAAATCTATAGGATAAATAACTCCGTTTTTAGCTGTTACAGTTTTATTTTTAACGGTTATTATCGTTCCTTTTTTCTCTGTTGTAGCTGGCTCTAATACTTGCGACTGCTGTACGTTCTGCCCTAAAGCGTTAGCCTTACCGTCTGAGCGTATTTCAACTCTCAAAACTCTTTCTAATACCATTGAGTCTGTATCTCTCAGAGTCAAACTATTAGCTTTACCGTCTGTTTTTATCTCAACCCTTTTGACTCTAGGTCGTCCGTCTTTTTTTCTGGGCCAAGTTCTCGACGCACAAGGTACAGGCTCTAAAACTACGTTATTATGTTCCCAAGAATTAGCCGTAAGTGTTGTAGACTTTTCTAAGTGGATATTTCCGTTATTTTTTCCTCGAGGACGCTGGTATAAAATAGGCTCTCCTATAAAGCTCGCTCTACTCTTTGGAAAATCTGAGTTAAAAGTCTTTTTTGCGTAATTTGCTGTTATAGGATAAGATTTACTGTCGTAAGTTTCGCCAGACTCTACAATATCTTTCAAAAAAATATTTAAGTTTTCAGGCTGTCCAATCTGTCCTATGTTCGTCCAATATAGTCGCTTACGACTCTGAGCCGACACTAAATCCGAGTTTATTAAAACAGGCTCTACACCTAAAATCTGGGTTATAATGTCTTTATTTTCTTTCGTCATACTGGCTACATTTTCCAGCAAAAAGTATTTTGGTTTACATTGTCTAAGTGCGTCTACAAACCTAAAAAAGAGGCCGCTACGCTCTCCACTTAGTCCCTTACGGTTTTCTTTTGCTATGCTTAAATCCTGACAGGGACTCCCACCGATAAGCAAGTCAACATTTTCAAATTTTGTAAAATCTAAAAATCTGACGTCTCCAAGCTGTACAGTTTTTGGATAATTCGCCTGAGTGATTTTTATAGCGTTCGCCTCAATCTCAGAGGCGTAGTAGTTCTCGTATTCAATCCCAGCTCTGTTTAAAGCAAGCTGGCCGCATGATATTCCGTCAAATAATGATAAGATGTTTTTAAGTTTCATTGATAAAGTCCCTTTTATGTTTTGTTTCTGGCTTTCCAAATTTTCTAACCAGTTCCATTACTACAGTTTTCATCTGGCATGGGGTTTCCATAATCAAAGGAAGATAGCACCGAGAACACATACAGCCTATCTCGTAACACTCTACGGCTGACCGAGTCCAGCGTCTCGCTACGTCTCCTTTTATAAGACGCTTTTTTCTCATAGATAACGTCTCCCTGTTAGCGTTACGTCTACATAGTCGTATTTTGAGTAATACTTATGGACTGAGCCGTCTACGATAGCTTTATCATCTGTGTAAGCGAGTCCATTAAGAGCGTCGCATATATTTTTAGAGATATTGTCCCAGTCAGGTTTTACAGTTGGTCTTAAAATTTTGTCCTCTGCAAGTTTTAATTTTTTAGAGCTTTTTTCGATATAAGCTGGATATTTAAAATAAACATCTAGCTTTATTTCCAAATTAAAGCCGTCTAGCTCGTGGGGTAAGTGTTCTGGGTATTCTTTTTTAAAAGCAAGTTTTACCCAGTTGGCATAATTTACCATATCGTCTGGAGTGTATTTAACTCCATTACGTCCAAATTTGACAGACTGCTTAGCCTTAACTTTTCCCATTATTCTAAACTTGTACTCTTTTAATTCGCTCATTTTTAAAATCTCCTTTAATTCCCTCGAAATTGAGGGAGATAAAATCCCCCTCTTATCGAGTTTTTAACGGTTTTACTCCTCTGGAGTTTCAGTATCTCCGTCTTTTTCTGTTGTTTCCTCAGTAGAGTCAGTCCCTGGAGTCTCAGCCTTTGGCTCTTCTGTAGTTTCTGCTGGTTGTTCGTTTTCAGTTGTTTCTGTATCTTTAGAGTTATCCTCAGACTCTGAGTCAGTTTCACTCTGTTTAGCTACAGTATCAGCGTCAAAAAGTTTTGTTTGAAAATTCGTTAATTTACTGTTAATTTCAGTAATTTTAATTTCGTAATCGTCAATCTCTTTTTCTGTAAGCTCGATATTTTGTCTATTTTTATCTGCAAGCTCTTTATACTCTTTTAGTAAATCCTCCATAGAGTCTATAGCCTCGTAATTTTTCAAGTGTTTTTTACACTCTTTAATATCTTGCTTTTTAGCGTTGTCCTGTACTGCATTTGAGACAATCATTTTAAGCTCGACAAAAGGCTCAAAGGTTAGCGTACTCGCTATATTTTCGTATCTTACAGCCTCTGTCGTCAGCTCATCAATTTTACGTTTTAAATTCTCTATGCTTTTTGTATAGTCGTTACGTCTTTCCAGTAGTCTTTTTTCTTCCTTACTGTTTGCTATAACTTCTGGGACAGGTTTGTTAGTTTTTTCCTGATTTTCGTTATTTTCTTCTGTTTTTTGTGATTTTTCGTCAGTTTCTGCGTTGTTTTCTACAGTTTTTGTCGTTTCTTTTTCTTCTGGAGAGTCTGTAGGGCCTGTTGTAGCGTCAGGAGTTACTACAGCGTCGGTATCGTCTGGAGCTTTAACCTCCGAGCTATCCTCGTTAGTTGCCTTTTCGATTTCTTTGGCTTGTTTTTCCAGCTCCTCAGCCTCAGCCTGAGACATAATCTCTGTACCCTCTGGGAGCTTGTCAGTTTCACCGTTTAAAAATGCTTTAACATCTGCAGGGGCGTCCTCCGGGATTGACTCGTCTTTAACTTCTGTATTTTCTGCTGTAGTTTCGGACTCAGCTTTTACTACGTCTTTTCCTCTGGTTAATTCGTCCCAGTCTGGAGTATCGTAAATGTTACCCAGATAAGTTTTTTTAACTAGATTTTTAGCGTCATTTTTTAGTAAAAATTTCTCAGTTGTTCCGACGTGTTCAACCATAAAGCCTTTTTCGTCGTCCTTAATTACTTTGTGATAAGGTATCATAGCTCCTTGCTCTTTATAGACATCACCTACAAAAATAGGACTTTGTCTATTTGCGTCAAAGTAACCAGCTGATACCTTTTCTGTTAATGTTTTTGTCATGATATTCTCCTTATTTTTAAAATAATGTTTGCTGAGTAGCTATCTCAGCGTTAGTTACTGATAGAGCTGTTGTGGCCTCCAGTCGCTCTATACTGGTTTTAAAATATTTTTCCTCTTTTTCTATGGCTATACAGCGACGTTTTAGCTGTTTACACGCTACAGCCGTAGTCCCTGAGCCTGAAAAAGTATCTAAGACTAAATCTCCCTCGTTGGTGGAGTTGATTATAAGATTTCTGATTATGTCTAACGGTTTTGGCGTAGGGTGAGAGTAGAGCCGTTTATCCTTTACGTTTGTATGCGTAACGTACCATGTACGCTTAGTTTTAAAAGTTCCATAGAGTTTTACTCCTGTCTCTCTAAAGAATAAACATATCTCTTTATCTAAGGCGTAATGGTTATTACAAGCTGGGACTACGTTGTCTTTACACCAGTCTATCTGTGTCCAGTTACAGCCTTTTTCCTCTACAAAATATTTCAAGAGTGGTAGAACTTGACTCTGACTACAAAAAATATAGATGTTTATTTTTTTTAGGACTCTTACAAACTCGTCTAAGATTGAAAAATCAAAACTCTCAGAGATAGACTCCAACTGTTTATAGTTGAGTTTCTTTTTTACTCCAAACGCTCCAGACCCCTGTTTTACTTTGATGTCATACGGAGGGTCAACTAAGACCAGGTCTACAGAATTTGTCTCAATCTCTTTTATTAGTTTGTAAGAATTTCCTAAAATTATTTTTTGCATTTTTAACCTACTAAATTAGCCTGAGTTGTAGCCTCTTTTAAAATTTCTACACCTCTGAGCGAGTCTCCCTTAAATTCAAAATGGTATTTACAAACCTCTTTTAAACGGTCGAGAGTTGCGTTCCATTCTGGTATAACTTTCAATTTTGTAAGCATTTCTGGATTTGCTGTAAAAGCTGTAACCACTTTGTAATTCAATAAAGCGTCAATAATCCTAAAGGCTGTCTCTTTGCGTTTGTCGGTATAAGTCTCACGTCCTAAATCATCAAGTACGACAAAATCAAAACTAACAAGCCAATTTACTAAAGGCGTTATGTCTCCAGCGTTTTCGTATGAATAACGAGAAAACTTATCTAACAAACTTGAAAAAGTTGTAAATAAACAGCTATATCCTTTTTCCATAAGCTCATTACAAATAGCGGCCAAGAGTGTCGTTTTTCCTGTTCCAACTTTTCCGACCATTTGAATACCTAAGCTATTTTTAGGATTAAAAAGTTTAGCGTATTCCTGACATTTTAAAAGCTCAATCGTTGGACTAAGATTTTTAAAATTTTTCTCTTTAAAAAGAGGAGTCATCATAGAATTGTCAAAAAGTTTTGCTAATTTTTCTGATTTACGCCTTAAAAAAGCCTGTCTCTCTTTTTCTTTTTCGTTTAGTTCATAGCATTTACAGTTAGCTACTGGGACTTTTAAAAGTCTTTTATTTTCTCCTGAAAAAAGTTCTTTTTTATACCAGATATACGGCTTACCACAGAATTTACATACTGGTAGTTTTTCCTCTGGTTTTGTATCGTTATCCTTTAAAATATTTACATCATTTGTAAGTGTTTCGCTTACATTTTCTTGATTATTTGTTAGCGTTTCGCTAACCTCTGGGGTTAGTGTTTCACTAACAAACTGTAGAGCCTGTAAGTCTGTAAATTTTTTATCATCATAAAACTTATGATATGGTATCTCCCAGACGTCATAATCCTTATTTATTGAGTAGGCGTCCTCAGCAACATTTAACAACGGCTCTGAGTGTTTTGTCGAGCCACTTATCGAACCTTTTAGGATTAGCCGTCGCTCTATTACGGAGTATTTACGCTGTAGCTCTCCAGATAATTTAAAAACTTTTAGAGCCTCTGGGGACAGTATGGAGGATAAAATATCTGACGGAGACTGGCTACTCGTGGACTTAGGACGTAGGGACGCCTCTGTAAGTGGAGTTTATATATTCCTAGCCAATGGTTTATGTAGATGTAAACGCTTAAATATCACTCTTGACGGACGCTTAGAGGTTAAATCTGACAACCCTAAATATGATATGGAGATTGTAGGCCCTAACGACAACATAGAAATAAACATTATCGGTAGAGTTATCAACAATTTAAGTAGAGGTTTATAATGTCTGATATTGCTGTTATATATGCCAGAGTCTCTAGTAAAGAACAGGAGACAGGGGGTTACTCTCTCCCAGCACAACTCGACTTTTTAAAAGAGTATGCAAAATCTAAAGGTCTGGAAGTTGTTAAGGTATTTACTGAAAGTATGACAGCTAAAGAGGCTGGACGTATTGAATTTAATAACATGCTCAAATTTGCTAAAAAACAGCGTTATGGCTGTCATGTTATTGTTGAGAAAAACGACAGACTTTTAAGAAACGAGGACGACGAGGCTTTAATTATCAATCTAACGGTAAGACAGGGCCTCATAGATTTACACTTAGTAAAAGACCATTTGATTTTAAATCGTTATTCTACACCTCATGAAATTTTTATGTTTCATATGATGTGTGGTATGTCCTCTATGTACCCTCGTAACCTCTCTGGGGAGATTAAAAAAGGATTAGATAAAAAAGCTGACTTAGGGGACTATCCAGCTAAAGCACCTATCGGATATAAAAACGTCCGTTCTTCTAAAAAGAGAAGTACGATAGAGATAGACCCTACTAATGCTGGATATGTAAGTAAAATTTTTGAGTTATACGCTACTGGTATGTATTCCTATAAAACTCTGGCTGAGCGTATATCTTTGGACGGATTTTATCCAAAGAATAAGCCATGCTCTCCTAAATTAGTTGAAAAAATTATCATAAATCCGTTTTATATGGGAGAGTTTGAATTTAACGGCAAACGCTACCACGAGGCAAACCATACACCGATAATTACAAAAGAGTTATTTTACACCTGTAAAAAAATCAGGGAGAGACACGATAATCCCAGAAAAATAACGCATGACTTTTTGTATTCAGGTTTAATTACTTGCTCTCATTGTGGCTGTCAACTAACAGCTGAGATTAAAAAAGGTAAGTACATTTATTATCATTGTACAGGCAATAAGGGAGGGACTTGTAAAAGAAACAAGTATCTAAAAGAGGAATATATAGACGAACATATCAGGACTCTTTTAGAGAAAATCCAACCGTCAAAAGAGGACGCTAAAGCTATTGTCGAAAAATTTAAAGAAATTGTAAACGCTAATTTTGACTATGATAAAAAATCAATGGAAGAAATAGGCAAAAAAATAAGCCTGTTAAAAAACAGGCTTAACAAACTTTATATTGACCGATTAGACGGCATGATTACAGATGAATTTTATAGAGAAAAAAAGAACGAGTTTCAGGGTGAACTAGATGAGCTTGAATTAAAGCATGACAATTTTTTAGCCGAAACAGATACTTTAGTAGATATGGCTACTCAAATAATCGAACTCTGCAAAAACGCTTATAATCACTATTTACGCTCTGATAATGAAAATAAACGCCTACTCCTAAAAATTCTGTGTTCGAACTTTTTATATGACGGCTCAAACCTAGTTATAAAGCTAAAAAGCACCGTTGAGCCAATGCTCTTAGGTGCTAATTTTAAAAATGGTGGAGGATAGGAGATTCGAACTCCTGACCCCCTGCGTGCAAAGCAGGTGCTCTACCAGCTGAGCTAATCCCCCGCATCGGGTTATGTAATTATTATACACGCTAATTTTTTTTTGTAAATACCTATTTTAAAATTTCACTTAATAATTTGTCAAAAATCGCCGATAATCTCAATCTATCCTCTCTATACCAATACCCGATTAGTGCCTCAAATGCCGTTGCTTGACGATATTCGTTCTGATTGTTTCTGCGCGCTATTGGAACCTCCATATTCCTTGCGCGACGTTTTATTTCTTGTTCTTCTTGCGTTAAATCACTATCTATCAAGTCAAGCATGCTCGCCTGGAATGAAGATTTTACCCTATCCGTAGTCGCTTTATGCAAATCTTTTGGATTTTTATATTGTTCAATTATATGTTCTCGAACAAATAATTCCCACACTGCATCGCCTAAATGCGCACAATTTCTTAAATTTATCGTTTCCATATATTTTGCCTCGCGTCTTTTGTTTAATTTTATCACAATTATTACTTTTTAATTGAATTTATTTATTGCTTATTACATAATCTTATTATAAGTAAGGAAGGTCAAATTATGAAAAAAATTTTTATTACACTTTTAACTATATTAACTATAACTGGCTCTGCTAATGCCATTGAAAACACTCTTAAAATAGACGATTTAAGCGTTTCAAACAACGAAATTAAAGCTCAACTTAACAAAATAAAAACTCAAAGACTTATCATTTCTAACGCTCTTTTATTAAACGATATTCAAAAGTTAAGAGCTAACGAAATCTTTGACAACTACAACGAAAAAGAAGCCCTAATTTATGTTCAACTAAAACAAGAAAATGCGCTTCTTGCAAGTCTAAAATCTCAAAAAGCCAACAAAGCAGAACAAAAAACTCAAGCTAAAAATATCAAAAACCTAAAAAAAGCATTAAAATCAATTCAAAAACAAAACGATAAAGAATTCAAAGAAATTCTTAACCACAGTCAAAGAGTTAAGTTCAATAGACTAAGAAAAGAAATTCAAGTTTCTAACTTATCATCAAATTTATAAACAACAAGGCGGGTCGTTGCTTCTGCAACGACCCGCCTTGTTTAATCCTTTTAATCTTTTTTAATTCATCCAATCAACTTATTTCAACGCAAATTGCAAAACATTTGATTTGTTATTTTCTTCGGCTGAGTCAGGTAATTCCCAACATTTAACGCAACGTGCTTCGTAAGTTTCATCTCCGCCAATCATAATCAATGGTGAATTTTTATCAGCAGGTTTGCCGTCAATCAAACGTTGAGTTCTTGTTGCGTGATCAGAACCGCATTTCATGCAAACTGCGTGCAATTTATCAACTGTTGTTGCAAGGCACATTAATTCAGGCATAGAACCGAAGGTATCGCCTTTAAAATCTAAATCCAAGCCTGTTCCGATAACTTTTTTGCCTTCTTGCATTAATCTTGCAATAACTTTTACAATATTTGAATCAAAGAATTGTAATTCATCGATTGCAACAATTTCATCGTCAGGTTTTACAACACTCAAAATTTGGATTGAATGTTTAACTTTTACAGCATCCAACCACAAACCATTTCTTGATTTGATGTAATCGCCTTGTTCTCTTGTATCGATTTGAGGTGAAATAACTTTAACTTTTTTCTTCGCAATAATACTTCTTCTTATTCTTCTTAATAATTCCTCTGTTTTACCGCAACTCATAGGACCGGTAATCAATTCGAAACAATATCCCTGCATCGTTAATCCTTTAATCTTCCCCAATATTTTTTACATTTTTATTGTACAACTTAAAACCTTGGCATGGGTAATTTTTTTACAAAAATTTGCAATAAAAAACCGACTTGTTCAGTCGGTAATTAAAACCACGTATTAGAAGAGAGGAATTAGAGATGTGGGCATAATATTCTACTATCCTTACCCACACTATATATATTCCACCCTTTGTAAAGTTTATAACATTTTTCACAATTTTTTTGGCATTTTTGTTACATTTGTTAATATTATGTGAAATATTATTTGTTTTCAGGTGCTAATTTTAATAGTAAAACAAGCGGTATAACTAAGAAAGTAACCAATGCTGCATATTGATAAATATCAGAGAAAGCGCATAATTTTGCTTGAGCTAAAAGTTGCTTGTACAAAACCACATTTGCCTGCTTCATCGCAGTAACGGTTGCGTGATTTTGCATAAAGAAGTGTTTAAGAGCAGTGAAATGTTGGTTATACACTGGATTATACGCACTCATATTTTTAATTAAATAAGTTTGGTGAATTTGCGAATATCGTATTGCTAAACTTGCCGCAAGCGAAGTAAACATTGAACCAGTAACACATTTTGTCAAACTGTGAACCCCTGCTGCGTCTGCGATTTTGTCTTTAGGCAAGGTTCCAAGAGCAAGTGCAGAAATAGGTACTAACGCGCAAACAGAACCAATACCAAATAAGAAGTTCGATAAAATAATTGTTGTTGGTGAAACTTGCATGTTCAAGCTTGTGCATAAGGCAATTGAAGCACCCAAGTTTATGAACCCAAACGCGATAATTGCACGTAGGTCGTACATTTGACATAACTTACCAATAACTAACAACATTAAACAAGCAACAACCCTACTTGCTAACGCCAACCCTGTTAAAGATGCCGTATATCCCATTAAGCCTTGGTAGAATTGAGGTAATAAGATGATTGTTACGCAAACCATAATGTTTACTAATACACCTAAAATTGTGCCTACAAAGAAGTTCAAATCTTTGAAAACTCGTAAATTTACGATTGGTTCTTTAACTTCAAGTTCCCAAACGATGAAGAAAAACATACAACATAGAGAAAAGAAGCTTAGCCAGCAAATCCAAGTGCAATCAAACCAACCGTATTGTTGACCTTTGTCTAGCACGACTTGCATTGTGAATAACCACAAAACAAGGAATAAAAATCCCAAAAAGTCGACTGCTTCTTTCTTTCTTTGTTTTACGGTATCATTAACGGTTAATGGAATAATAATTAATGAAAGAATCCCAATCGGAATGTTTATAATAAAAATCCATTGCCAAGAAAAATAGTCAACCAAGAAACCACCAACGGTTGGTCCCATAATAGAGGATACCATTATGGCAAAAATAAAAATTGCCATAGCGTCGCCTTTTCTATTTTTTGGAAACTCTTGTAGCAAAATAGATTGAGATAATGGCATTAAAACACCACCACCAACACCTTGAATAATTCTACCTAAAATAAGTATTAACAAGTTTGGCGCTAAGGTACAAACTACTGAACCTATTGTAAACAAGGTTATGAATATTTTTAAAAAGTCCAAACGACCGAGTTTTCTTTCTAACCAACCTGTCAAAGGTAGAAAGATACCGTTTGCAATCATGTAACTTGTAACAACCCATTTTGCTTCGTCGTTTGTAGAACCAAACGAACCTGCAATATGAGGTAGCGCAACGTTTGTCGCACTAGTTGCAAGAAAGGCAAAGAAGGTCGGCATAGTTACGATTAAAGACATTAACCATAACGGCGTCTTTCGTTCTTGAGTATTTTCAACAACTTCGCCCATTATTTTATTTTAACCCTCGGAACTACGCTCATACCTGGAGCAATTGTGTATGCTGAAAAATCTTCATCAAATACAATTTTAACAGGAATTCTTTGAACTACTTTTACGTAACTACCAACTGCGTTTTCAGGTGGGAATAAACTAGCTTTTGCACCTGAAGCTTTTTGAATACTGTCAACTTTTCCTTTGAATTTTTTATTTGGATAAGTATCAATTTTAATAGATACTTCTTGACCAGCCTTCATGTTAGTCAATTGTGTTTCCTTGAAGTTTGCGATAATCCAAATATCAGGTGAAACAATTGCGGTAAGCGCTTGACCAACTTGAACATAGTTACCTTCTTCAACGCTTCTTGAAGAAATATTTCCGTCTTGAGGTGCATATATTTTTGTATAAGATAAGTTCAATTTTGCTTGTGCTAATTGGGCTTCAAGTTTTTCGATGTTTGCAGATGACATTTCAAAATGTGTTTTTGCATTTTCATATTCTTGTTTTGTGCATAAGCCGTCAACATTAAGTTGAGAATATCTATCATAATCTTTTTTAGCAAATTCGTGTTTTGCACGAGCTTCTTTTAATGTTGCAGAAAGTTCGTTAACCTTGTTTTGATAATCTCTTGAATCGATTTCTACAAGTAATTGACCTTTTTTAACAAAATCATTATCTTTAAATTTCAATTTTAATACTTGACCTGAAACTTTTGGGGCAAGAGATACCAAAGAACCTTCAACAAACGCGTCGTCTGTGCTTTGATAGCTTAATGAATTTATAAATGACATTACAAGCAAAGTAAATAATACCAATACTATAATTGCTGGAATAATTATTCTTTTCTTTGCGTATTTCAATAATTTTTTTCTTTTTCTTGCCTTGCGGGCTTTTAATCTGATTTTTGCTTCTTGTTCAAAAATATCTTTCGGCTTCTTTGTCATTTTCCTAATTCCTTTATTTTAAATTTTCTTGTATTTGATTTAAAACTTTTATGCAAGTATACAAATCGTCTTGAGAAATTCCATCTAGGTATTTTTCGCGAGTTGTTTGAATTTGCGGAGTTATTTTATCTCTAAGTTCTTTACCACGAGTTGTAATTTTTATTTGGTTAACTTGTTTTTTGTTTTCGGTTGCTTGAATTTTTTCAATCAACCCTTTTTCTTCCAAAACTGACAAAATGCGTGTCATATTTGATTTATCCTTGTGTAATTCTTCACACAATTTGTTTTGGTAAAGTAGAGTATCCTCGCTAAGCATACTTAGCACAACGTATTGTTCTGGAGTGATTTCAAATTTTTGTTTTGCAAACATATCCAAAGTATAAAGCTTAACCGCACGTCCTGATTGAACGATAGAGTCGCCTATAAATTTTGAAAACATTTCTTTTAACAAAGTTTTCTTACCTCCAGTTAGTTATTATAATAACTCAACATAAAAATATTGCAACCCCATAATTTTTAAAAGTTTAATATAGTTGAATTTTAAAATGTTGCATTTATATTTTTTGTGTTATCATAATAACGAATAGGAGATATGATGAAAAAGATTTTTAGCCTTTTAATAGCAATTACACTTTGCGCAACATTAAACTCTGCTTTTGCAAAAGTAGATGTAAATAATTATAGATATGGTTACGTTAATATTCCTTTTTGGCAAAATTTTAACGATAACAACTTGCTTGCAAACTTAAACACAGTTTACAAGAACAATAACGACCTTAAAGCTACCGCATTAAAGGTTAGCGAGGCTCAAAAGCTTGTTAAAATGTCACTTGCTGATGAACTTCCACACATTGGATTTAACGGAAATATCAAACAAACCTTTAAATCTTCAGATGAAGTTTTTGGCGATATTACAATCCCAGATTATACAGAAACTCAGTTTTTATTACCTTTGACTTTGAGTTATGAAATTGATATTTGGGGTAAAAACCACTTGAAAACAAAGGCTTACAAGAAAAAATTTGAAATAATGCAACAAGACGAAAAAACTGTTTATATCTCAATGATGTCGGCTTTTGCAAGTGATTATTACAACCTAATCAAGGTTGACAAACTTATTGAAATTCAAAAAGAATTAATCAATATACAAAACGAAGTTTTGAATTCTGTTGAAAAGAAATATAACGCAGGTACTGCAAATATTAACCACGTAATCACAGAGAGAAAATCTCTAACATATTTGCAAGAAGAATTAAATAATTTATTAGAAAAACAAGATGTTTTAAAAAATCAAATGAGCGTAATTCTTGCAGATAGAAGCTTTGAAGATATTTTGAGAACAAAATATAACAATGTTAACGTAAAAGTTTCAATACCGAAAGAAATTAGCACTGATATTTTGGCTTCACGCCCTGATAACGTAAAATCAGAATTAAATCTTGAAAAAATTGGCATTGATGTAAAAGTTGCAAGACGCGAATTGTTACCAAAATTCAACCTTGTAGGCAACTTAGGATTTAACGCGTACAATTTATCTAGTGCAAACACTTTCCTTGCAAACCTAGCTATCGCGCCAACTTGGGATTTGTTTATGGGTGGAAAGAAAATTCAAATGTTAAAATTGCAAAAAGATGAATACAGAATTGCCGTAGAACACTATGATAAAACCATTTTGAAATCTATTCAAGAAACAAATGACGCGCTTTACACGTTAAAATCTATCAATGGCAAATATTCAATTGCAAACGACAGACACGCTTTAAGCAAAACAGAATCAATATTAATGCAAAAGAAGGAAAACTTAGGTATAGCCGATAAGTTGAACTCTTTATATCAAAAAGAAATTGAACTTGTAACAGAACAACAAGTTGTATCTTTAAAAATCAACGAAATTATTGCTATGATTAACTTATACCAAGCATTGGGCGGAGTTAATTTCTTTAGCCCTGAAAACTTATAATTAAGTTGATAAAAGTTCTAAATTACTTACTGATTGAAGGTTATCAGCACTTTTTAGTAATGGATAATCTTCAATATTGTAATTGTGTACAAAATTAATAGCTTCAGCTCTAGCCATTTCAAGGATTTTAGTGTCTTTGACAATGTCTGCAACAATCATATCAGGCAATCCGCTTTGACGTGTGCCTAAAAATTCCCCAGGACCTCGAAGTTCTAAGTCTTTTTCTGCGATTACAAAACCGTCGTTCGTTTGCTCCATAATTTCTAATCTGGCGCGCGTTTCAGGATTGCGCGTAGAGGAAGAAAGTACGCAGTACGATTGGTGCTCGCAACGTCCGACACGACCTCTCAACTGATGCAATTGAGATAATCCAAAGCGTTCCGCATTTTCAATAACCATAACCGTCGCGTTCGGAACATCAACCCCAACTTCGACAACGGTTGTAGATACTAAAATATCATATTTGCCGTCTTTAAAGTCAGTCATGACCTTATCTTTTTCATCATTTTTAAGTTTTCCGTGCAAAAGTCCTATTTTTAGCTCAGGAAATACCTCTTTTTGCAACTTTTCAGCCTCAATTGTCGCCGCTTTTGCAGATAATGTTTCACTTTCCTCAATCAACGGATAAACAATATAAGCCTGCCTACCTTGTTGAACTTGTTGCCTAATAAGGTTATAAATTTGTTTTTTAGAATTGCAAAGAGCAGTTTTTATCGGCTTTCTACCTTTTGGTAATTCGTCAATAATTGTCAAATCCAAATCACCGTGAACAGAAAGCGCCAAAGTCCTAGGAATTGGAGTTGCCGTCATTGTAAGAATTTGCGGGGAGTTAGCTTTTTTACGCAATCCAACACGTTGTTTAACCCCAAACCTATGTTGTTCGTCGATTACCACCGCACCAAGGTTTGCAAACTCAATGTTATCCTGAATAAGCGCGTGTGTACCAACGGCAATATTAGTTTGTCCATTAGCTAAATCAGTTTCTTGAATTTTTCTTACCTTTTTGCCCAAACTACCCAAGAATAAGCCCACATGCAGACCTAGAGGAGTTAACCAGTTGATAAGATTGTTGTAATGTTGTTGTGCCAAAATCTCAGTCGGCGCCATAATTGCGCCTTGATAGCCACATTCGACCGCCGCAAGTAGCATAATCGTCGCAACAACAGTTTTACCGCTACCAACATCACCTTGAAGTAGTCTTTGCATAGGCTCATCGGATTGCAAGTCGTTCAAAATCTCGTTTACCGCATTTTTTTGCGCCGTCGTCAATTCAAACGGTAAGGATTTAATAAAATTCATAACTAAACCGTCTTTTGCGATGTTAAACTGCAAAGAATCGTGTTTTTTGCGGTTTTGTTCGCGTAATTGTGCCAATTTAAATTGAGCTATAAAAAATTCCTCAAATACGAGCGAAAATCTAGCCTGTTCAAGTTTTTCCATAGTTTCAGGAAAGTGCATTTGAAAAACTGCATCAGCCTTGTCCATAATGTTATATTTTTGTCGCAAATAATCTGGCAAAACTGTTTTAATTGTATGCTTGAAGGTTTCTAGCGCATTAAAAACGGCTCGGCGCAAGGTTTTCATACTTAAATTTTCACTCAATGGATAAATTGGAACAATTCTGCCCAAATTCAAGTTAGAATTTTCAAAAATATCATCCGCAATTATTGAATAAGAAGGCTTATCAATAGTTTTTTGCATATTATATTTATTTAATTTAACTTCACCTGACACCATAATTCCAGCACCTACAGGGAATTGCGCCTTTGTTCTTTCAAGTACAAACCTATTTGATTTAGCTTGAAAGAAATTTAGCTCAATAGAACCAGTTTCATCAGCAATTTTAACCTTTATTACGCCTAAATTATTTTTGGTTGTAAAGGATTGCGAGGATTTTATATACCCGAAAATAGTTGTTGTTTTACCTTCCTCCAAATCCTTTATAAAAGTTCGTCCAGAATAATCTATATGACGACGTGGAAAATAGTACATCAAGTCATTTGCAGTATAAATATTTAATTTGTTCAATAAATATCCGACTTTTGGACCGACGCCTTTGATGTAGGTTACGTCGCATTGATTTGGAAGCTTATTGTCAGCTTTTGTAGTTTTTTCCTCGTTTTTAGGGCTTAATTCATCGCGCATAACCGCGCAAAATCTGTTTAAAATTTTTCTTCTAACTGGCATGGATTCTAGCGGATAACGTTCAAATGCCTCCATTAAAACTCGCCATTTTGGATTTTTTGTCAATTTGTACTCTTTTAAAATTTCAGAGCGCATAAATTTTGAAAAAACCTGCGTTTTTCCTTTTATATCAATGTATCCGTATTTAATTTCAACCTCGACAGATTGTCGAATTTGGTCTAAATTCTCCATTATTTAGCCTTATCTACAACAGATTCCACGTAATTATTTATAAAATATTTGTTTGCAACTTCCATAATATCTGAAACGGTTACGCTTTGAATAAGTGCAGGATATTTTTCTACAAAATCAAATCCTCTGCCAGTAGCTTCATATAATGCCAATCCTGAAGCCTTGTCAGAATTTGTTTCTAGCGCTAATACAAATTTACCGATTAGCTGACTTTTTGCGTCCTTCAATTCTTTTGCTGATACGAATTCGTTTTTCAAGATATTAATTTGTTCTAACATTTTTTGTCGTGCTAATTCCAAGGTTGCAGGATTTGTACCGATATACAATGTATAAGCACCTCTTAGAACATTTGGTGAAAATCCTGAGCCAACTTGATATGCAAGTCCGTTTTGTTCTCTCAAATTACGGAACAGGCGAGAACTCATACCTGTACCCATAAAGGTATCAATAACTTGCAAGGTTGCATAATCTTTCAAGCTAGTATTTCCAGCGGTTTGCCAGCCTAAAATTAGCCAAGAAGTTTGCAAATCCTTAATTGGAGTTTTTATTGTTTTTGTTGCTAAATTAAACGGAATATCTTTAAAGTGTTTTTCATAAGAGAAAACCTCGCCTTTTTTACCGTTAAAAATTTCAGACATCTGATTAATTATATATTGTTTATCAACATCACCATTTACAGATATAACAAGGTTTTTAGGATAAAAGATTGTTGAATAATAATCTATAATATCCTCTCTTTTAACCTTTGGTAAAGTTTTTTCTAAAACCTTTGAGGTGTATGAATAAACAGAACCTGAGTAAATCGCAGTTCTATATTCCTCTAACGCTTTGTTTAAAGGTACATCGTTTGAAGCCTTCATCGCATTAAGCATTGTTTTTCTTGCTTTTTCAATATCGTAATTATCAAATTTTGCATTATTTACAACTTCATCTAACAATTTCAAAGTTAATGGAAGTTGTTTTTTAGTTGTCAAAACATTGATTGAAAAATAATCAGAGCCTGAAGACGGAGAAATTGAAATACCATTTTCTTCTAGAATTTGCGCTAATTCTAACTGAGAATAATTCTTCGTACCTTTTAACATTGTTGCAGACATCAAATCAGAAGTACCTGCAATTTTTTCTAAGAAGTCCCCACCCTTTGCGCGAATTGCAAAAGCTACAATATCATTGTTTGTATGCTTGTTAATAAGTAATGTCGCGCCTGTATCAAGAGTATATTTGTCTGTATTGTAAGCCGTTTTAACAAGTTTTGCATTGTGATTTTGTTTTTCAGCATTTTCAACACTTGTTTTTGTTGGTTGATATTTTTCTGGCATTACAATTGAAATTGCACATTTATTTTCCTTCAAATATTTGTTAGCAACTCGTTTAACATCCTCTGGAGTTACGTTATTAATGCCTTTTAAATAATCGTCATAATTTTTTGGGTCGCCAGTCAAAACAACGGTGTAACCCATTTCAGTAGCTACATTTGAAATAGATTCACGAGAAAAATATGTATCGCGCTCAATAATATTTTTTGCACGTTCAACATCTTCATCTGTTACTCCGCGAGTTTTAATATTTTCTATTTCTTCAAAAATAGAAGCCTTTAATTTATCCTTATTTTCAGGTTGAAAGGTTGTGCTTATGTAGAATACGCCGTCATCTTTAAAAGATGCGTTCGCAGATGAAATAGTCGTTGTTAATTGTTTTTGCTCTTTGATATTTTGATAAAATCTTGAAGAACGACCGTCACCTAAAATTGAAGCCAAAACATCAAGTGCAAATTCGTCACTGTGAACCGCGTTTGTTCCTCTAAAACCAATCATCATGTAAGCTGAATTGCTAGGAAATTTAACCTCTTTTACGCGTTGAGATTTAATTTGTGGTTCTTTTTTGTAAGATACTTTTTGCGCTTTTCTATTTTTTAAATTGAAAGCTTGTCTAACTTTTTCCGCCGTAGTATCAGGGTCAACATCACCAACAACAATAGTAATCATATTGTCTGGAGTGTAGTGTTTGTTATAGTAATCAAGAATTTCTTCTCTTGTAATTGTTTCAATAACCTTTGCTTTACCAATTACTTCACGTTTATATGGGTGAACGCTAAACATAAGCTCGTTCAAATTATCATAAACAATATCACTTGGGGAGTTTTTATCTTTTGCAATTTCTTCTAAAACAACCTTACGTTCTTTCTCCATCTCTTTTCTAGGAATTTGAGGGTTCAAAAGCATATCAGCATGCAAATCCAAAGCTAGGTCAAAATCTTTAACTGGGATTTTAATATAATAATGCGTAAAATCCTTGCTAGTAGCAGCATTTGTAACTGCACCCTTTGATTCTAAAATACGGTCAAAAGTACCAGTTGGATTTTTTTCTGTTCCTTTAAAAAATAAATGTTCTAAAAAGTGTGAAACACCAGTATTTTTGTCATTTTCATTGATAGAACCAGTCTTAATCCAAGTATCAATAATAACAATCGGGTTAGATTTAACCTGTTTTACGATAACAGTTTGACCATTATCAAATTTATAAACATTGTAATCACTTGCAAAAGCTACACTTCCGAACAAGATTACACATAACAAAACAATATATTTTTTCATAATTACAAATCCCCTTAATTTTCCATTATTTTACACAAAAATCAAGAGAGTTTCAAGTGCGACGCTTGGGGAATAAAACTCAAACTTTCTAGTTAATAATCTCTTGAAAACTTGCATGCTTTTTTATATAATATTTACAAAATTAGAGGATATGTATGGATAACTTCAATAAAAAAAGAATTTTAATCGTTGATGATGACGAAGAAATTAGAGAATTATTAGAATTTGATATCGCGCAAAGCGGTTATATTGTTGACACTGCAAAAGACGGTTTGGAAGGGTTAAACAAAGCTTTAAACAACTCTTACGACCTTATCCTTTTGGACGTTATGATGCCAAAAATGAACGGTTTTGACGTTTGTAAAAATATTCGTCAAGCAAAACTTGCAATTCCTATCTTAATGCTTACTGCAAAAGGTACAATTGAAGATAAAACAGACGGTTTTGACAATGGTGCAGACGATTATTTAGTAAAACCTTTTGATATTCAAGAAGTTTTACTAAGAATTAGAGTTTTGTTGCGAAGAAATCAAGTGGAAGAAAAAACTTCTATGTCAGATGAAGTTTTAAGCGCTGGTGATATTCAAATTTTCCCAGAAACTCTTGAATGTACTATTGTGAACAAGAGAGTAAAATTAACTCCGACTGAATTTGAAATTTTATATTCATTAATGCAACATTTCAACAATGCCGTAACTCTTGCGACTTTACTAGATGAAGTTTGGGGTTATGATAGCAACGAAGATGTTAGAATGTTGAGGGTTCACGTTGGAGGCTTGAGAAATAAAATAGAAGAAAACGTTAAAACTCCAAAATATTTGCACACAGTAACAAACGTAGGCTACAAATTAACGCCTTTTGCTGAAGGTTAGAATGAACAAAAACGCACTTCGAAAACTTAATAAAATAAGAAAAATTTTGCAACCAAAAAGATTAAAAATTGCAGAACAAATTTTAATTGTATTGTTTATCGCCGTGCTTATTCCGATGATTATTAGCGGAATTGTTATTAACAACATCAACCAACAAGCTATGAGAAGTCAATTGAGAATTTCTGCAAAATTAATTGCAAACATTGTGTCTGACGAAGTTGATGTGTTTGTTACAACCGCATCTAATCAAATGAACCTTCTTGAAGTTACATTGAGCTACTTGCCGACAAGAGAAGCAAAACTTCAATATTTAAACAGTGTAAAAGACTCTTTTCAATATTATTCAGGCTTAACGCTTGTTGATACGGAAAGAGAAGTTCAAAAAATAAAAGAGGACAACAAGGTTCGCGATTTCTTCACTATGTATTTAAAAACAAAAGATAACAAATACATAGTTGCATCGTTCAAAAATGAAGATTTAGACAATCATTTGTTCAAATCTCTTAGCGATGATGCCCGTCAAATCTATATCATAGATGGAACTGGAAAACTTTTAGCAGAACATAATTACACAGATGAATTATATAAACAATCAGTAAATTTATTGCCAGATAAAATAACTGACAATGTTGCGGTTATTTATGGTAATTCGAAAAACCAGCCAATCGTTTACATTCACAAAACAAACCCTGATTTGATGATTATTGTAAACACGACTGAAAAAATCACTAAAAAAGCCATCAATGATAATAGATTTAAGCTTTTAATGGCAGTTTTCGTTTCAGCCTTGAGTATTTTTATTGTTGTTGCTCTATATATTTATTACATGTATATCAATATCCGACAATTGTTTAAAGGTATTATGGCGGTATCAAAAGGTAGTTACGAACGTCGTATTCGTCTATTAAAAAGTATTTTCACCCCTTACGAAATCGTATTCTTAGCGTCAGAATTCAACAAAATGGCGTCAGAAATTCATAAATCATACATTCAACTAAAAGAACAAAATGTAAAACTTGAACAGTTGAACGAATTCCGTTCAAATTTAATTGACACGGTAAGCCACGAGCTTCGAACTCCTTTGACAAGTATTCAAGGATATACCTCAAGACTATTAAGAACTGATATTCAAATTGACGAAGAAACAAAACAAAAGTCTTTAAGAATAATCAAACGTCAGTCAGAAAGACTTAAACGACTAATCGAAGATTTGTTGGTAATTCCAGACATTGAACGCGATAGAATTAGAGTTTCGCTAGAACCTGTTTGGATTTCAGACACTGTTAACAATGCCATTACGCTTGTAAAAAATGATGCAGGCAAAGAGATAATCAACAACTTAAGCGAAGATTTTCCTCTTGTAATCGCAGACAAAGACCGCGCAGAACAAGTTGTTGTGAACTTAGTGGAAAATGCAATAAAATATTCTTATGAAGATACGCCAATTATAATTTCTGGCGAATATCACGCTGAAGAAGCCAAAATTAGTATAGAAAACCAATGTGATAAAATTCCAAACGAAAAACTTGATACTTTATTTGAAAAATTTATAAGAATTGACGACAAAACGACAAGAACCACTAGAGGTACAGGTCTTGGCTTATTTATCGTTAAAGGTTTGGTTGAAGCAATGAATGGTAAAATCGAAATTTCTTCAACAGACGAAGTAGGATTTAAAATTACAGTAACATTACCGTTGTTCAAATCGGTAACACTAAAACCTTAGGTTAAAATTATGTTTATGCAGGACGCAATTGAAGTTGCACTTCAAACAAAAAACGAAATACCAGTGGGTGCAGTCATTATAAAAAGTGGCGAGGTAATTGCGTTTGCGCACAACAGAAAAGAAGAATTGCAGGATGTAACTGCGCATGCCGAAATTCTTGCAATAAAAATGGCGCAGGAAGGTTTACGCAGATGGCGACTTGAAGATTGCGACATGTACGTTACGCTTGAACCTTGTCCAATGTGCGCCTCTGCAATTATTCAATCAAGAATAAAAAATCTTTACTTTGGTTCGTATGATACTAAATACGGGGCTTTAGGCTCAGCTTTGGACTTAAGAAAAGTGCATAATTCAAAATTAAATGTTTTTGGTGGAATTTTTGAACAAGATTGTGATAAAATTTTAGAGGATTTTTTTGAAAGGCTAAGATGATAACAAAAGACGAATTAGATTTATTAGTAGAAAGATACCAAACTCCAGAATTTATAAGTGGAGATCCAATACAATTCATACACCAATTTGATGATGAAGAAGACGTAACAATAACAGCACTTCTAGCATCATGCCTTGCGTATGGCAATAGAAAAGTTTTAGTTCAAAAAATAGATGAATTATTAAGCGCAATCGGTGATGAACCTTATAATTTTGTAATGAACGTAGATCCGTACAAATTGGTGAATTTCAATTATAGATTTGCCAAAGATTACGATATTATTGCATTATTTAAAAAATTAAGTAGTTTATATAAAAGCGGAAGTTCAATAAAAGAACTTTTCAAAAAAAACTACAAAGATGAAATTATTCCAATGTTACAAGGCGTTTGTGATTATTTTTACGACGGTGTTCAACTTACTCAAGGATACTGCCACTTAATCCCGAACCCTAAAAACGGCGGAGCTTTAAAACGTTTGAACATGTTTTTACGTTGGATGGTTAGAAAACCTCCTGTGGATTTAGGACTTTGGGATTTTATTCCAACATCAAAATTATTAATACCTTTTGATGTGCATGTTGCAAGAATTTCAAGAGAAATGGGACTTTTGAGCAGAAATTCTGACGATTGCAAAGCTGTTATTGAATTGACAGAACGCTTAAAAAACTTCGACCCAGTTGACCCTGTTAAATACGATTTTGCGCTATTTGGCTATGGTATTACACATCCAAAAAATAGTGCGTTAGTTAGATAAATTTCGTTCGCAAAAAAGTACTTTTAATATCAGTGTTTACAAGTGCTTTGCAAATGTTACATTCATGTTACAAAAGCATGGCAAGACATGGCAATTTTTTTGAACAAAAATACTTTATATAAATACGAGAGATATTAAAAGGACGATTTTATAATGACAGTTCAAGCTTCTGGATATGCTTCAAACCCATTCATAACAAAACCTTCAAACGAAAAAATTGACGCAATGAAGGCAGAACAAGAAAAAAAACGTGCTGAATTAAAAGGTACTTTAAACGAATACAGAGAAGCTTACGAAGCTGAAAAGAAAGAATATAACAAAATTTCTTCAATCTTTTTGATGCAACAAGAAAAATTCAACAGATACGACAAAAACGATGCTGAATACGCTGAACAAGCAAAAGAATACAACGCAGTAAAAAAACAATATTTTTCACAACGTTCTAAAAAAGATTTAAAATTATCTTTATTACAATTCCACTCAGACAACTACGTAAAAGCAAGCAGAATTAACGTTTTAGATTTAGTATAAAAATTTTATTATAATATTGAAGAATAAAGAAGTGTTTTAACAATAACACTTCTTCATTTTTCGTTACAAGCGTAATTTTAGTAGTTGATTTTTTTTCTTGACATATTATTATAGTTGTAAGAATAGATGAAATAGAAGGAAAATAATATGTCAATCAACTTAAAAAACAAAAGCACTATCGTTAAAAAATTCGGTGCAAACGAAAAAGATACAGGTTCTGCAGAAGTTCAAATCGCTATGTTGAGCCAAAAAATCTCTGAATTAACAGAACACATGAAATTGAACCAAAAAGATTTCTCTACAAAACGTGGTTTGTTAATGATGGTAGGTAAAAGAAAAAGACTTTTAGCTTACTTAAAAGACATCAACTTAGATGGCTACAGAGCTTTAATCAAAAAATTAAAAATCCGTGGTTAATTTTCTAACGAGATTTTAAAGAAACATTTAAAGAAGGCGGAAATTGTTCTTGAACAATTTCCGCCTTCTTTTGTCATGCCTATAAAATTTTACGCTGCTATTTCTGATTTTAATTCAGAAACAAGCTTATCGTTGTTTGCTTTCTTAGCGTATTCAATCGCTTTTTGAATTAAGTTTTTACCCTTGTCGCCTTTTTGGTAATCAATCATCAGTTCGCCAGCTTTTTTGTAATTCATTGCAACCTTGTTATTTTCACCCGCAATTGCGTAGTTTTTAACTGCGTCTGAGTAGTATTTCAAAGCTTCTGTTGGCTTGTTGAATTTATCGTAAGCTGTCGCAATTGTACTTGATACGTAGCCTTTATTTTTTGAATCTTTTGATTCTTCAGCAACAACTTTTGCATCCTCGTAAACGTTAAATGCTTCTTTGTCGTACTTATCTGAGTAAATATTTCCGATTTTAGTTAAGGATTTAATTTGAGCCTTAAAGTTTTCTGTTTCGCCTGCGAAAGAAATTGCTGCCATATAGTGCTCAATTGCAGGTTTGAATTGGTTTACATCATCGTAAATTTGAGCCATTGCGTAGTGAGCTTGAACTTTAACATTGTCGTTTGTTGCAGTGTTAACGGCATTGTTATAATTTTCAAGAGCCAAATTCAAATCATCATTTTTGTCGTGAATTTTTCCAATTTCAAACAAAATTTTTGATTCACTGTCTTTATCGTCAATCTCACGACATCTGTCAATAGCTTTTTGGTAAGTAGAAAGCGCTAATTCGTCGTTGCCTTTTTTTGTAATAAGTTTAGCTGATGCAAACAAGTTTTTAACTTGACCATCTATAGATGGTTTTTTTTCTGCAACTTGTGGTTGTTCTTCTTGCTTTGGTGCTTCTTCTGCCTCTGCCTTTTTCTTTTTGTCATCAGGCATTTGAACCAAGAAGGCTTCATTTACATCACCTTCGTTGTATTTGTAATCAACTTGTTGCAAGAAGATTGCATCAACCCAGTTTTCAACAACTTTTGAATCTTTATTTAAGGTTTCTGAAATATATTTATCTAAAAGAGTTGCGGCATTTTTCAAATTAGATTGAACCAATTTGATATTTGCATTATCTTTTTTTGTTTGTTTTTCGACTAAACCTAAGTAGTCATTAACTTCTTCAAAAATATCTTCAGGAGTGCCGATTGCATGAGCAGTGTTTTTGAAATCACCGATTACTTGTGCAATGTTAATCTTTGGACTAATCATTGAAGATAGCGGTTTTGACGCTTCTTGAGTTTGAGTTGTGGCTTGTGGTTGAGCGCTTACGTTATTTGCAGGTTTTGCTAAAGAAGCACCCCCCATTGGTCTAGTCGGTCTGTTGAAATTACCGCCAGCAACAGGGTTGTAAGCATAAGCACCGCCGTTCAAGTTTACAGGTCTAGTAGGTTTTTTGCCATTTTGTAAATCTTGAACGTATTGTAAACCTCGGCTTTGCGCAAGGTTAGTACCGCCATTTTCGCTTTCCGCTTCTGTGGCTTGTTTATTTGCTTCATCGTCTTCTTTACGTTTTATCAGTTGTCTGTTTTTAGGGACAATCTGATTTGTAACCCTCATTGAATCAAACAATTTACTCTCCTCGCTCTTATTCCTATAATACAATATATATAACTGTTTATGAACAATTATGTAAAAATTTCATACTTTTATATGACACATGTTTTTTAATGATAATCAATAAAAAGTCATATTTTTTTAATAAATTTAAAAAAATAATTTACGAAATTGCACAAATGTAGTATAATAAAGAAACAAAATTTGAGGGCAAATTATGGGCTTATTTGATAGATTTAAAGATTTTACAAAACAAGTTAGCGAAGTTGAAAATCACCTATACAGTGGCAAAAAAGACTTTTTGGAGATTTACGAACGCAACGCTCAACTTGAACAAGAAATTGAAGATAGAACAAACGAGTTGAACGAAGCAAATCGCCGTATGTTAACTTTACAACATATTTGGGAGATGATGAATTCGTCAAAACCGCTTTCTAGTATTCTTGATACAACCGTAAACAACCTTCAAGGCGAACTTGGATATATGCACAGTTGCATTTTGCAAAGAAAAAATGACGAAAATGGCGAATATTTCAGCGTAATGGCAACCTCTAATGATAGCCTTTTTGAAGCAATTAACTCTCAATTAGAAACCCCATTAAACACTCAAAGATTAAATCTTCAAAACTCAGAAGTTATTAAAGCAGTTTTGAGAAGCAAAGAAATTTTACAAAGTACAGACTTAAGAACAGGTTTGCTATCGATTGCTCCTGACATTAAAGAAGAAAATTTAGAGGATATCCTTAGCGAAACTCATTGTCGCTCGTTTATGTTAGTACCTCTTTCAAAAATGAACCACTTCGGCGTTTTGCTTGTAATGTCTTCTCGAAACGAGGCAACAGAAGCTGAATTAGATTTCTTAAAACTTTTTGCTCAACAAATTGAACTTGCAATAACAATTGCGGACTTGTTCCAAATGGTTAGAGAACAGGCAGTTACTGACCCTCTAACAACACTTTACAACCGCCGTTATTTTGACGAATCAATTGAAAAAGAATTTACTCGTGCGAATCGTCAAAAACAACCGTTCTCTATTATCGGTATTGATTTAGACCATTTGAAACAAATTAACGATAAATATGGTCACGTTTATGGCGATTTAGCTATCAAACAAATTTCTAGCGTATTAAAACAAAACGCACGTTCTATTGACGTTCCAGCCCGTATTGGTGGTGAAGAATTTAACGTTCTTCTTCCAGGGATTGATTCAAAAGGTGCTATGATTGCCGCAGAACGTATTAGAAAAGCGATTGAGGCAACTCCTATTGAAACAGTTGGTACAATTACTGCAAGTTTAGGTGTTGCAACCTTCTTGGAACACGCAAACAACGTAGAAGAGCTTATGGAGCTTGCTGACCAAGCAATGTATCACTCAAAACGTAACGGTAGAAACCAAGTTACACTTGCTACTCCAATTTCAGAAATTTCTTGGCAAGAGGTTGCGCTTAACGCTTTCAACGATATTCTTGCAACTGGCAGAGTTAATATTTCAGAAGAATTAAAACAAGATTTACGCCACAAATTACAAATGGCAATTGAACAAAATACAAATCCAAAAGATACGTTGTATTCAGTTGCTGACGCGCTTGTTACAACTTATAACCCTCAACACACTTTGGGTTCTTCTAAATCAAAAGTAATTATGGCAACAACTCTTGCAAGACGTTTTGAACTAGAAAAAGATGACGCAGACAAATTGCGTATTGCGATGTTATTGTACGATGTAGGAAACTTAATGCTTCCTCAAGAAATTCTTCAAAAAGATGGCCCTCTAACCGATGAAGAACGTGCTTATATCGAAAATCACCCAAGTATCGCTGCAAAAGATCTTCTTGGACCAATTTCAAATATTCACGATATTATTCCAATTATTGAAAAGCACCACGAAAACTGGGACGGAACAGGTTATCCGCATAAGCTTGCAGGAAACGATATTCCGCTATCCTCTCAAATTATTTTGATTATTGACGCATATTTTGCTCTAACTGAGCCTAGAATTTACAGAAAAGCAATGAGCCCTTACGAAGCGCTTGACGTAATCAAAGAAGGCGCAAACAAAAAATGGAACTCAACTCTTGTAAGCGAATTTGTAAAACTTATAGAGGTTGAATTACGTAAGGCAGAATAATTACTTGCAGGTTGTATTGTCCCAAGAAAGAGTTGTGCCGTTAGGGCATTTGCCACTTGTTGCTTTTAAGTAATCCATATTGCCATTTCTGATAACCCAGCCAGTGCAAGCCTCTCCAGATGTAAAACATCTATTAAGTCCAAGAGTATCACTAATGTCTCCATCTGGAATAATTCCATCTTTTGTAATCTGAAACCAAAAATAGTCTTTTCCAATAGTATTAGCACCCTTTGAACCGTCTATATCGACATAGATTGTTCCACAATATCCGTCATCATCTGCACAATCAGTTCCAGGTTTGTAAAAATCTAGTGCAGTGCCGTCTGCAAGCAAAACCATGTATTCATCATCCCAATCGACTGGAGTGGTTGTTGTTTTGCCGTCTAAAGTCTTGTAACTTTCTGTTGAAAAACAACCTTCGCCGTCGGTATCACAGTTTTTGGAAATTTTCATAAATTCAGTTAAACGCTCCATAACGCGTTTATTTGTGGCTAAATCATCATCATCACTAAATCCAGTAAACCACTGATCAATTGGTCCATAAACCGCAGTTGCACGACCAAAAGCATCTTCAAGATTTGCATAAACTTTTTTTAGTTTTGCAACTTTTTCTCTGTCGCCTGTTGATTGGTTTAAGTTTGGAATAGTCAACGCCGCAACTACGCCAATAATGCCCATTACCACAAGGGTTTCAGCTAATGTAAAAGCAATAATTTTATCAAATAACTTTTTCATATTACTCCTAATATCTTCTTTTATATTTGTATTATAACATTATTTTTTTTGCGCCTCAACTGAAAATAGCAGTATTGTAAAATTTTGCAAAAAAAAACACTCTGTATGAGTGTGTGTTTTCTGCATCCTAATGGTCTCTTTTTTTAGTGTTTATTATTTAGGAGTTTATATGTTAGGGTAAATATAGTGTTTATTTAGTGTTTAATTTACACTTCCTAAGCACATTTATATTATTGCACCATATAACTTGTTTGTCAACTGTATGGAACAAACTTATTTTCACTAAACTCCCCAAATATTTATTATTAGTGTCATTTTGACACTTTACAATAGTTTACATTGGTATTTTTTGATTTTTATTTTTGTTAAATCTTTGCATACTAATAAATTCACTGTTATAATGAAACTATGAAGATATTAGGTATAGACCCAGGAATGGCAATTGTAGGTTATAGCGTCGTTGAATTTAGCAACGACAAGTTTGAATTGCTTACTTCTGGCTCTATTCAAACCAAAAAAGGTAATTCGGACGCATCTAGACTTTTAGAAATCTTTAACGATATGTCTGAAATTATAGACAAATACAAGCCTGATGTTGCGTCAGTTGAAAAATTGTATTTTTTTAGAAACCAAACTACAATAATTCCTGTTGCAGAAGCTAGGGGTGTTATTTTAACCGCTCTTGAAAAATTTAACATACCAGCTTTTGAATACACTCCAATGGAGGTTAAGCAGGTTTTAACAGGTTTTGGCAGAGCAGACAAAAAAGAAGTCGAACAAATGGTAAAAATAACCCTTCAGCGTGATGAATTACCTAAACTTGATGATACAATAGATTCTATAGCAATCGCAATTTGTCATACAAGAAAGCACAGAGAATTAACAACAGTATAAGGAAAATAACTATGATTAACGAATTATTATTAAAACAAGTCGCAATTTTAAGCGCAATTGCAGGCGGAGCCTTGGGAATTTTAACAATCTTCCCATACATTAACATTTTTTCAGTTTCAATTCTTGTAATCTGCCTTGCAGCGGGTATTCTGGTTTATATGAAACGTGAAAATTTAATCGGAATTTTTGATATGAAGGAAGGTGCAATTCTTGGTGCGGTAATTGGTTTTGTATCATTTATCGCAGCAGCAATTGTTTACACCCCAATAGATATCATCTTAGGGTTAATCCCATTTTTCAAAGCTCACTTTATTATGAGATTTTTCTTTAACAGTTTTGGTAGCGTAATAGTTTTATTAATGCTTGTCTTCTTTATTGCACTATTAAGCGCTTTAATGAACGCATTTGCAGGTTTAGCCACATCTTATGTATATGAACTTTTAACTGGTTTAAAAAAAGAAAGCAACGATAGCGTAGATTTTGAAATCAAATAGGATTTAGGAAGGTACACAAATGGCTTTTGATTCAAAGATAAGACCAATTCAATGGGTGGACGGCGTTTCTAGAATGTTAGATCAAACCGTAATCCCTTACGAATATAAATATGTAGATATAACCTCTGGTCAACAAATGTTTGACGCTATCAGAACAATGATTGTAAGAGGCGCACCAGCTATTGGTATTGCTGGCGCTCAAGGTGTTGTTTTGTATGCACAAGAATTAGAAAATGAAAATTTATCTTTTGAGGATTTTAAAAATAAATTAATAGAAAAAGCTGATTATATGGCAACTTCAAGACCTACTGCAGTAAATTTAATGTGGGCTTGCGAGCAACAAAAAAATATCATTAAAAATTCAAATTCTGACATAAAAACTTTGGTAAAAGATTTGACAGAAAAAGCCGTTGAAATTGAAAAAGACGACATTGAAAGATGTATTAAAATAGGTGATAACGGCGCGAAAATTGTACCAAAAGGCGCAACTATTTTAACTCACTGTAACGCAGGCGCTTTAGCGACAGGCGGTTATGGAACGGCACTTGGCGTTGTTCGCTCAGCTTATGAAAAAGACAATACTGTTCAAGTTTTTGCAGACGAAACACGACCTCGTCAACAAGGCGCAAGACTTACAACTTTTGAACTTGCAATGGATGGGATTCCTGTAACCTTGATTACAGACGGAATGCACTCTTATTTTATGAGCAAGGGCATGATTGATATGGTTTGCGTTGGCGCCGATAGAATAGCCTTAAACGGAGATACTGCAAACAAAATCGGCACTTACACCGTTGCAATTTCTGCAAAATACCATAATGTGCCATTTTATGTTGCAGCGCCTTTATCAACGATTGATGTAAGTATTAAATCAGGAAAAGAAATTCCGATTGAAGAACGCGACCACGAAGAAGTTACGCATATTAACGGAAAAATAATTTGCTCAGACAAAGTAAAAGTAATCAATCCAGCGTTTGATGTAACTCCAAATGAGCTTATTGCAGGCATCATTACTGAGGTTGGTATTTTAAGAGCGCCTTATGAAAAATCAATAAAAGAAGCGTTCGAAAAACACCAAAAAGATTTGTTAAGAAAATAAAATTTAAAAGTTATAAACGTTCATGACAAGGGTATATACTTAATGTATCACCTTGAGGATTTTCTATGAACATCGCAGATTTAACTGAAATGGCAACGGCTCCGATGCAAATCGAAGCAATGAAAGCTGCGTTAGAAATCATCTTACAAGCTGATGAAGCCGTTCAATCGGCAGCAGGAAACGTAAGCGAAGAAGTTCTTGAAGACGTTGCTGAAATTAGCTAGTACGCACAAAAACTCTTTTCCTTAGAAGTTTAATTTTTTATATGCGGTAACGTCGTTTACAAGTTTCGCCTTTGGAATATAATCTATTCCAAAGTTTTCTGCTATGCTTTTTATGCTTAAAGAGCCTGAAACGATTACAATTTTTGTTTTGTAATATTGTTTTAACAATTGAACCTGCTCAACTAGCCATTCACCAGCGAATTTTGGCGCAAAATCATACTCCATAGATAAGTCCGTAATGATTAAATCATACGGATTATCAATATAGTTGTAAACCCAGTCATAGCCTTCACGAGCGGTGTAAGCTCTATCAATTTCAATATCCTCGCCGTAAAGCTCTTTCAAATGAGCATAGTGAAAAGTATTCCAACTTGGAGAATCATCTACAATTAATGCGTGTTTCATTAAGTCAACCTCAAAACTTCGTAAATGTTCATTTTCTTTTCTTTACCACGGATTTTAACCTCTGAAATCTTGATTACATCAGCAATACCACGAACATGTTCGTAGGTTGAAGAGCTAATCAAAAATTGAGTTTTATAAACCTTGTTATAGCTTTCAATTCTGCTTGCAAGGTTAACCATATCGCCAATTACGGTATATTCTAAACGTTTTTCAGAACCAATATTACCAACGAAAGCTTCGCCAGTGTTAATACCTACACCGATTTCGATTTTTGGCTTACCCTCTGCCAACCATTTCTTTTGAAGCTCTTGAACCTTTTTAAGCATCGCATCTGCACATTTTACAGCATTAACTGCGTGATCCTTATCTTGAATAGGTTCGCCAAAAATAGCCATTACTGCGTCGCCAATAAATTTGTTAATAACGCCGTTATATTTACTGATTATCGGTTCGATTTCTGTAAAATATTCGTTTAAGATTATAGAAATTTCTTCTGGTTCTAACTTTTCACTCATTGATGTAAAACCTCTGATATCGGCAAATAGAACGGTTACATCAGCCTTTTTACCACCTAATTTTACGTTATCAATATTGCTTACAACGTTTTGCATAATGTCTTGAGAAATATATTTTCCCATTGCGTCTTTAATTTTTTCTTTGTTTCGAGATTCAACAATGAATTTATGCGAATATCCAAAAATCATTGTTACCAATTGAAGCGCAATCGGCGTAATAACTGGCACTGCAAAGTTCAATTTGTAAGCCAATATCGACATAAAAATGTAAACAATAATCATTACAACCAAAATGCCCAAACCTGTTATCAAGGAATAATTTGAAACAATTATAAAGGTCGCAATAACAAGTATAGCCATAATAATCAACTCTTGCGTACCTGAAACAGAACGAACTATTTCATTGTGCAACAAGTTATCTAAATTTGTAGCCTGAATATCAACCCCAGGGTGCTTGCTTTGCATTGGAGTTGGCAAAGCATCCTCTAAACCTAAGCCTGAAGCCTTCGCGTTAGCGCCAACAAAAACGATTTTGTTATCAAAGGCTTTAGGGTCAATTTTTGGCTTTTTGCCAGCTTTTATAGCGTCCATAGAATCAATAATATCTACCGCAGAGTAAGTTTTGTGCGTGTAGTCTGAATTTTTGTAATTTTTATAGAAGTGAAGGTAATTAAACACACCGCCCCAACGCCAGTGAGTTTGAATTTTTAAATCATCTTCGCCATTTATAATCAAATGATTTTTTGTTACTGTAATATTTTCAACATTGTTTAATTTTGCATACATTCTCAAGGCTAAAGACGGATAGAAATTGCCTTTATAATATATTAATTGTGGCATATCCTTGATAAAACCGTCGATTGGATGCGTCAAAACCCAAACAGAACCAGTTTTTGGCAACGCATTAAAATAACCTTGCGGATATTTTGACAAACTATTAAATCTATCTGGCTCAGTTATCTTAACCTTTGATTCGATTGGAATTCCAAATTTTTCTTTAAAATTTTTGTCGTAAATCTTACCTTCTTCTGCGTTTGTATAAGGCGTTCTCAAAGGATTAAAGCCACCAACAAAGTTATCAAAATTTTTGATTGTATTATATAATTTCAAATCAGCTTGAGGGTTTGTTTCATCTGGAGTTGTAACAACCGCGTCAAATCCGACGATTTTTGCGTTTGTATAATTTCCCATATAATCGAAAATTTTCGCATACAAATCTCTACTCCAAGGCCATCTATGACGTTCAATTGACTTGTCGTCAATAACAACAAGCACAATGCCGTCTGAACCCTTGTGATGTGCAACGAAATTTTTAACCATAATGTTATACACACGAGGTTCAAAAAATCCGTTAAAAATTATATACACGATAAAAACTAGAATAATAAATGCTATAAATATCAAAAATGGTTTTAGTTTTTTCATAAAAAATCCTTGTTATACTTTTCTTTTTATTTCATGATATAATAAAACTCAAAAAAAGGATAGAATTATGTATAAAAATGTTATGGATTTAATCGCAGAAGAAAAAATTTACCCAATCGTTAGAAATAACGATGCGCAAAAAGCAATTGATATTGCTCACGCACTTATTGAAGGCGGAATCAAAGTTTTAGAAATTACAATTGAAAATCCGTCATTGTACCAAGCAATTTCAGAAGTTTCAAAGGATGCAACTGTTTGCGCAGGTGGTATTATCACTCAACAACAAGCTGAACAAGCTTTGACAAGTGGCGCTAAATTATTTTCTTCACCAATTTACCAAATGAATATGGTAAAAATTTCAAAAAATAGAAAAATGCCTTTCATCGCTGGCGCTTCAACTCCAAATGAAGCTTACAACGCTTGGAAAGCAAGAGTTCCATTAATAAAAATCTTCCCTGTAACTGCTTTAGGTGGCGTTCAATATATTGAAGATATGTTAAGACCAATGCCATTCTTAAACATTATGCCAATGGGACACATTCAATTAGACGAAGTTCCTGCTTATATCAAAGCTGGTGCCGTTGCAGTTGGTGTTGGTAGAAATTTCTATAAAGATTTATCCTTCGCTGAAATTTCAAATCGAGCAAAATCAGTTCTTAGTGAAATAAAAGGCTAAAAATGGGCGAAAAGCTAGATATTATAACTTTAGGCGAAGCTTTAATTGAACTTTCAAGCGACAAAAGTTTCAAAGACACAACATGCTTTGAAAAATATTTTGGCGGTGATGCTATTGCAACCGCAATTTGTGCTGCTAGAATGGGGTCAAAAGTCGGATTTATAACTTGTATTGGCAAGGACGCCTTCAAAGACTTTTTGCTTGATGCTTGGAAAGCTGAAAATCTAAACATCGACTACGTTAGAGAAGTTGATGAGCAAAATGGCGTAGTTTTGGTATCAAGACACGACGGCTACCCAAAAGAAATTGCTTGCTACCGCAAAAAAACTGGTCCAACAAAAATTTCAATAGATAACGTAAACGAAGATTACATCAAAAATACAAAATATTTTTATTCGACAGGAATAACTCAAACACTTTCTATTTCAGCAAATGAAGCGGTTAAAAAGTGTTATAAAATAGCGAAAGAAAACCACGTTATAACTGCTTATGACCCAAATTATAAACCTTCAATTACATCTGCTGAAGTTGCAAAAGAAAACTTTGAAGCGGTCATTTCGGATACTGATATTTTATTTTTAAGTGGCAAAAACGATGTAACAAACCTTTTAGAAACAGATTCAATAGAAAATGTTATAAAATACTGTTGGGATTTAGGCGTGCAAACGGTTGTTGTAAAATCAACAAAAGATTTCGGATATTTCACAGGTTATAAAGGTGATATCATTTTCTGCAAATACGCAGAAGAACATATTGTTGATACAACCTGCTCTGGAGATGTTTTCAATGGCGCCTTCTTAAACGCATTAACAAACGGTTTAACTCCTTTTGAAGCAACAAAATTTGCCTCTGCTGTAAGTGGTTTACAAGCACAAAATGTTGGTGCGATAAAATCAATTCCAACAAAAGAAGCAGTAATGAATAAATTAAAAGAATCGGAAGAAAAATAATGACGAAAAAAGTAGTAATTTCAGGATATTACGGCGCAGACAACTTCGGTGATGAAGCTATTCTTGCGACCTTAATTCAAAGACTAAAAAAACATAATGCAGAGATTACTGTTTTATCTACAAATCCAGAAAAAACGGCAAAAACACACGGTGTAAACGCAATAAGAAGCTTTGATTTTGGAAAAGTAAACAAAGCAATATCGAAATGCGATGTCCTTATTTCAGGTGGTGGAAGTTTACTACAAGACGCAACTAGCGTAAAAAGCTTATTTTACTACCTTTGGGTAATTTTTACTGCACAATTTCATAAAAAACAAGTCATAATTTTCGCTCAAGGTATTGGACCTATAAACAACAAAATCGGCGAATTTTTTACAAAAAAACTATTAAAAAAATGTCGTTGGGTAAGCGTTAGAGATGATAAAAGCTTATTCTTACTAAGAAGTTGGGGTGTAAAAACAGACCTTGTTTGTGACCCATTGTACGACCTTGAACTAACAGGCTCTACTCCTGAAAATCGCGTAGGTATTCAACTTAGAAGTTTTAAAACTCTAACAGAAAAATTGTTAATAACACTTGCAAACCGTGTTGCGATTGATTTTGCAGACAAAGAAATAGAAATTTATTCACTGCAAGATTGCAACGATTTAGAAGTCTGCAAACACTTTGAATCGCTTCTTTTGTCTGTTAATCCTAATTTAAAAACAACAGTTATATCAGGAAAAACTCCAAGCGAAATAATCAAGCTTATGGCAAGCCTAGAATATATGATAGCAATGCGTTTTCACGCTATTTTAATCGCGTTAAAATACGGTATCAAAACACTTGCGATAAATTACGATTACAAGGTTGAAACAATCGCAAACGAAGCTTGTATCCCAGCATTATCAATGCTTGCAACAGAAGACTATGGCTATATGTTCAATCGCTTGAAAAACTTAGACCATAGAGCATTACTTGAATACGCAAACACAAAGCACTTCAATTGGGAAGTTTTTGACGCATTAGTGAAATAATTTTGCAAAATAATGTTTAAACATTTGAACTATTTTTAACAAAAGCGGAGGTTCTGCATAAGTTACACCTTTCGCATCAGTCAAAGTAAACGTGTCTTGTTGAGGTTTTCCGAAAATGCTTTTTTCAGCTTTTTCTAGTTCTTCCTCTTCTTCACGTTTTTTACGCTCTTGTTCAAAGTAGCCTAAATTACCTGCGCCACCGTCTTGTGTTTTAACGGTTCTGATTGGTGAAATGTTGTTTAAGGGGTTAACGTCAAAACTCATGGATATATCCTCCATCATGTATATACCCAAATTAACGTTTTTTTATGCAAAATTTATCCTATATGTGTAGTATTTGTATAGATAATTTTTATTCTTCTTGTTCTGCACTGTCAATCTTAGGTTGTGCGTCTTTGAAGAAGGTCATTATTATACTAAATATAATGGTTACAAGGATAAATCCCCAACCTGCGATTAATAAGTTTGAAATCGGATATCCGCCATAAGGATGTCTTATATTTTCTACCAAATAACTTCCGATAATACAAGCAAACACGATTGGACACAAGTATTTAATACTGAATATCCACATTTTACCGTATTTTAAAGTACAATTTTCGTTAATTATATCCAAAACTTTTTGAGCGCCAAAAATCCAACCTAAAGCAATGGTTTCGATTAAACCAATCGCAATTAAGTTGAAGTCGTTCATAAAGTGATCAACGATATCAACCCAATACAAACCTGCTCTTGTCGTGTAAATAGTTGCAATCAAACAACCTACAACACAGAAGAATACTGCAGTCTTTGTTTTTGATGTACCCAATTTATCTTTAAACGAAGTCGCAACGGCAACAACGATTGAAAATACAGAGCCTAAAGCAAGAGTGAACAATATAACAAAGAAGATTAATGAAAATGCAATAACCATCCATTTGCCCCCAGGCATTGCAGCAATTGCGGTCGGATAAGTCGCAAACGCTAACATCATACCAGAGTGAGTCATTTCAGAAATTGGAGTATGAGTTATATATGATAAATAACCTAAAGAACCAAAGCACGCAAACCCTGCAAAGAAGCTTACAACCGCATCAGAAATAGCAATAATAATACTATCTGAAGTTACAGGGGCATCTTTTGGCAAATAACTACCATACGCAACCATTATCGAGAATAAAATACTCAAAGAAAAGAATACTTGTCCATAAGCTGCAGCCCAAACGCTAGGTTGCAACAATTTTGACCAATCTGGAACTAAATAGTAATAAATACCTTCCATAGCTCCAGGTAAAGTTACGGCTCTTACAATCATTACGGTCAATAAAATTAATGGAACTGTAACAACGTAGTTCAATACATCGCTAACTGAATCTACGCCATTTCTGATACAGAACCAAATAAAGAACCAACCTAAAAGTAAAGCGCCTAAAATCCACCAGTTAAATCCACCTAAATCTAACATTCCGCTAGAAACTTGTAATACGTCGTTTGTAAAAATTTCTGCGGCATTTTTATACATCCAAGGTGATTTTAGCGATAAAAATACGTAATAAATAACCCAAGCAAGAACAACTGAATAATAAGACGTAATGCACGATGCAGTACCAACGCCTAACCAGCCAATCCATTCAAACTTAGGGTTCATTTTTTTTAAAGCCATCGGCGCACCTAATTGGAATTTTTTACCAATAGAAATTTCCATCGCTAAAAGTGGAATCCCAGCAGTAACCAAGGCTACAAAATATGGAATTAAAAACGCTCCGCCACCGTTTTGATAAACAATTCCAGGAAATCTCCACATATTTCCTAAACCAACCGCAGATGCAACTGCAGCCATAATAAACGTTAATCGCGAATTCCAAGCGTCTCTTTTTTCCATTTTCTACCTCTAATACTTCTACTATTGTAATAATAGTAGCATGAATAAACTAGCCAAAGCATAGTATTTGTAAGCTTTTTAATATTTCTTAATCTTTTTTGTAAAAAAATGAACAATTTTTAATCACAATCGTTATATTTATGTAAAGAGGTAAAATATGAAAGAAAAATGCACTAAATTTGAAAGTTTATACTTATTCAGGTCTGAACAAGAACTTGAAGAACACATAAAGACTTGCCCTGACTGCCAAGCAGAAATGCAAAAAATGGACAGAGTTTCAGAATTAATTCAAGAGGCTAAACCATATTTTGCACACAAGCAAAAACAATCTTATACAAGAATGAAGGTCGCGTGCATAATGTGTTTTGGACTATTTGTCGGAACTTTAATCGGATATTTCACACAATTTGGTTACTACGTTTCAGCAAATAATTATTCAACAGAATACACAACGCAAACAACCAATGAATACGGCATACCACTAGATAGTTACGGATTAATTACGGTAAATTAATGGACTTTAAAAACATAATTAAAAACAATCAAAATAATGTAAAAAGCATTATTAGATTAATAACCCGCGAAGAAAACGAAGATATAGAACAAGAAGTCTATATAAAAGTTTGGCAGAAGAAAGACTCTTACCAAGAAAAGGGCAAATTTTTCGGTTGGATTGGCACAATTGCCAAAAATTTATCAAAAGACTACTTAAAATCTTCAACAAAAAAACTTCAAGAAAATTCTTCCACAGAAGAAAATCTTGTAAATTCAATTCAAGACAACGCAAGCAATCCGGAACTTGCGTTTGTCAAAAAAGAAAGGCAAAAAAGAATAGTAAAAGCAATAAATTCATTGAAGCCAAAACTAAAAGAAGTAATCATGATGTACGAAATTGACGGACTTAGCTATGAATACATTGCAAAAACTCTAAATTGCCCTATCGGAACAGTAAAATCAAGATTATTTACCGCAAAACAACAATTGGCAGAAATTCTTGCTGATTTAATTTAAAAAGAAAGGAAATGACTTATGAAAAAAACTCTTATTTTAGCATCAATAATAGCTTTAACAATGACAGGTTCTGCGTTTGCAGGTACAACAACTACTCAAACAAAAACTCCACCACCTGCTAAAAACGGTCAAATGATGCCACCTCCACCAAAAGATTTCCACGGTGAAAAGAAAAAAGCAGAATTTGAACAACGATTAAAATTGACAGATGCACAAAAAGCTAAAATCGAAAAAACTAGAAAAGCAGATATGGAGAAACTAAAACCTATCAAAGAACAAATTCGTGCGAAAAAAGAAGCAAAACGTGAAATTATTCAAAAATACGAAGCAACAAACCCAGAATTGGTAAAATTAAATAAAGAAATTCAAGCGTTAAAAGAACAAGAACACAAAATTATGGAGGCTAACAGAAAATCTTTTGAATCAATTTTGACAAAAGAACAAAAAGCTGAATTGGAAAAAATGAAAGCAGAACGTAAAAATTTTGAAAAAAGACACCCAAGACCTGATAGACCAATGCCTTTGAGGGATGAAAAATAAAAAATTTATAATAAAAAAGCGCGCGAGCAACATGTTGCT
>CAVCIX010000003.1:0-47216 GCA_963602505.1 Anaerovoracaceae bacterium
TAAGAGGTATTATGAAAGAATCTTTCTTCCACGGCGCTTCTTTCCACGGTTCTAATTTTATTGCTTAGTCTATAAGACAATAAGTCAATAAGACTTTAAGTCATCTATATTAAAAATGTCATTTTAATTATAATTCGACTTAACTGCTTATAGTCTTAACTCCTAAAGTTCTCAATATAACTAATATCAAAGAAAGGATTTAGTAAACAAAATTTTAAACAACAAATCATTCCGATGTGAATGAAGGTTTTAGGAAAAGGTAAGGAAAATTTATTTAATTTATTAATACTCTCTCTCTCAATTATTTATTCAAAATTTAACCTCCCATTCGGGAGGATTTTTTTTTGCAAAAAATATTATTCAAAAATTAATTCACTAATCATAAATATGTCATTCTGAAGCGCCCAAAAGAACGCATTATTATTAGACTTGCGATGTTCAGAATCTTGCCATTGGTGAGATCCTGCCACACGGGAGGCAGGATCACAAAACTCATTCTTCGTTTGTTCGCTTTGCCAAACAAGTTCAGGATGACAAGTTCTTTGGATTGCTTCGTCGCTTACACTCCTCGCAATGACATGTCAATCCGCTTCTTGGATTATTGTTCCACTCGGACAAGTTGCTCATTTCACTAGCGTTGTCATTCGCAATGTCCTCGCTACTTCGGGCTGGGTTCGCATACGCTCACACGGCGCCCTACACAAAATCCGCTATTTACAACTTGTGTTTTCCCATGAAAGTTGTGTGCCGTTAGAGCATTTGCCCTTTCTGTCTGCTTTTAGGTAATCCATGTTGCCAGTTTCAATTATCCAGCCACTACAATATCCTCTATCAAAACAATTAGTCGCTATATTTTCTCCGCATGTTGATGATTGTATACAACCTGCGACTACTCCCATTTTTGTTAGATAAAATTCAAATATATCAGTCCCGTATTGATTTTTACCATTATTAGGTCCATCTATGTCTACAATGACAGCTGAGCCATGCTCTCTAAGAGGAGAACTTAAATCTTCACTTAAAGTAGTATCTGCAAAATTTTTGTCATGACATAGTGTTGCAATAGATGTACCGTCTGTTAGTATGAATTTGTTGCAAGAAGCAGTGCAATTATCAAATTGATCTCCAGCATTGCTTCCATTTAAATATTTTGTATAGCCCTCAGGAAAGCAACCTTTATTATTATTACAATCTTTAGAAAGTTTTAAAAAATCTTTTAACCTTGAGGCAACCCTGTGATTGCACGATTGTTTATCACTATCATTAACGCACCAAGTTTCAACCGAACCATAAACTGCCGTTGCACGACCTAATGCATCTTCTAGGTTTGCATAAATTTTTTTAACTTTTGCGACTTTTTCCCTGTCGCCTGTTGATTGGTTAAGGTTAGGAATAGTCAACGCTGCAACCACGCCAATAATGCCCATTACCACTAAAGTTTCGGCAAGGGTAAAAGCAAGTTTTGTTATTTGTGTTTTTGTGAAATTTTGGGCAAATTTAGGCACAAGTAAAGACGATACGGCAATCCATTTCTTCATATATAAGCTCTCCTTTTTTTATTCATTTTATCAATTTGTATTTAAAATGTCAATACATATTGTAATACGTATTTGAATATTTATTTAATAATTTGCTTTGAATACAATATTAATATGAAAGAATTTAAGCCAACAAAACAAGAAAAAACTATTATAAGCATTAGATTAGATGTTGATATGCTTAAAACTATTGACGAAATTTCGCATAACACGGATATAAGTCGAAACGAACTTATCGTTCAATGTATCAATTATGCTTTGAAAAATTTTAAGGGGCTAAATTCTAAATAGAGAGTTATTGTTGAGGTGGAAACCCCAACCTACAGACTATTTTGGCTAATTTGAAGGTAAAAGATTTTCTCATAGTTACACTCTCCAGTTTGGGTAATGCTATTCTAATTATAGCGTTCTATCAAGTGTGACCAAATTCTCTAACTGGTTATTTTTGTATATATTTTGGGATAATAAATCGAAAGATAATCCATTATAGAATTGTCTAACTGTTTAATAAGAAAAGTCTTAAGCTTCCGCAACACACGATAATCGTGTAACCATCACGTTCCATAGTATTCAATTGCAGTTAAATCGTCTTTCCAATTCATTGCATCGCGAATTGCGGCAATTGTTTTTGGAAAATGTTGTTGCAAATATTGCATACGTGGTCCAAGCACTTCAACGTCAGCATCACTATATGTATTAGTTACAGCGTTTGTTTCTGCAATAGTTTCAGAAAGTCCGCCCCATTCTCCACCGTAGTGACCCTTCAATTGAATAAAGTAGTCAATGATATCTCTTTCTGCGTCAGAATGTTTTGCGTTAAATTGTTTGCATTCTTCAAGATATGTTTTTTGAATATGTTTATTTCCTGAATATAATTTGTTGTCTTCGCCAGTAAGTATATCCATTTTTTTTGTCGTTGCGAAGTCTTTGGCATGTCCAAGTTCGTGTAAAAATACCATTAAATCGTCGCCAACGTTAATATTTTTTGTAAATACGCTATAATAAGAGTCAAGAACTTTGTTCTTGTCTTTGCCTTTTAATTTTTTAATGCAATCAATTGTTTCAAATAATTCTTCACCTGGAACTTTTTTCAACAATTTTGTAAGTTCCTCTTTATTGCCTTTAAATCTCTTTTTGAAATCAAGAGTTGCTTCTTGTTCTGTGTGTAAATTTTTAACTGTTAACTTGTTATCATCAGTTTTAATATCGTATTTATAACCATTTTTTGAAGATATAAAATGGTTGTCGTCAATAACTTCAAAGGATTGAGAGTTGCCCATTAAAATTTTACCGTTTTTGTCAGTAATTTTGTAGTCAACAATTCTGTTACCTTGTTTGTCATCCTCGTATAAAAACTGTGTACGAGTTCCGTCAGCAGAAGTCATATCCTTCTTGATAGTCGTAATGCCTGATTTATGGTCGAAAGTAGATTTTGCGATTTGCTCTTTTTTGCCATTTGCATAATTTACTTCAACGTCAAACATACCTTTAACCGCAGACGGTGTCATAACTTCTTCTTTAACCATTTTGCCGTCTTTGTCGTTGGTTCTTACTGTTTGTTTTAGCAGGTGAAGACCCTTTAAAGTTACGTCTTCTGTTCTGTTTACAACGGTATTATTTCTATAATCGAAGGTTCTTGTTTTTAATTGTGCAAGTAAACCACCTTCAAGTTTTGCGTCTGTTTCTTCAATTACATCAAGAGTGTTTGCGTCAAATTTATAAGATTTGCCTACTTTTTTAAGGTTGTCGCTTATAAATTTGTCAATTTTGCTCATTTTTTCAGGTTTAAATAACAATGAAAATTCTTCTTTTGGTTCGAATTTATTTTGCTCAAATCCTGTTGCTTCCTTACCGTTCGGAATTTTATCCATTGCTTTAAAAACTTTGTCGTAAAATTTGTCATCATTTCTATCTTTTTTCATTTGATAGATTGAAGACATATTGTAAAGATCTAATTTAGTGTCTTTAAAGGTTTTTACAACATCGACATCAATTAAATCGTCTTGATATAATTTTTTGAAAATACATTTATTAACAAAATCATAATTTGAACCATCACTTTTTTTGATGCTTTCAAATTCAGATGTAGCTTGACGAACATCGTCATCATTTCTTTCAAATGAATCCTTGATAGGCTCTTTCAAATTGGCTAGAGGTTTGTTTTTGTCAGTCTTTGAACCTATTTTGGGTAAATTAATTTTTATTCCGCCAACGTCCATAAAAAATTCCTTAAAAAATATGATTTTGCATGCGAATTATAGCACATATTGCCAAATTTTTCAAGATTTTTGGCTGAAATAAGGGCGCAGACGGCATTTGCCGTCTGCGCCCGATAGTTTATCTGAAAATTTTTATTATCTATCACGCATTTTTGCTAGTAGATTTAGGATTTCTACATATAACCAAACGAAGGTTACCATTAAACCAAAAGCGCCATACCATTCGAAAGATTTGTCTGCCATTGCGTTTGCGCCTTCTTCAATTACAGAAAAATCGATAATGAAGTTTAGTGCTGCGATTACACAAACAAATGCGCTAAACCCAATTCCAACAAGTCCTGATGAGAACAATCCTGGAATGCTCAAATGGAAGAAGGAACCGATTATTTGAACTAGGTAAATTCCTAAAATTGAGAACATTGAAATCATCAATACACTTCTGAATTTTTCTGTACATCTGATTGTGCCTGTTTTGTAAAGGAATAACATTACAAAAAATGCCATGAAAGTTGAGCCAACGGCTTGAACAACAATTCCTGGGTAAGCAGCTTCAAATGTGCAAGATAGACCACCTAAAATTAAGCCTTCAGATAGTGCATAAATTGGTGCCATGTATTTTATTGTTTTTCTTGCAAACATAATCACGATGAAGGATATAATTGATGCAACAAAGCCAATCATCATTAATCCCATGGCCTTATCCATAAAGCCTTGTGCATATAAGTAAAATTCATAAACACTTGTTGCTAATAAGCACGCAAATAGTATGAAAGTCTTGTTAATAGCGCCACTAATACTCATAGGTTCGCCGTTTAAAATTGTGGAATTACCTTCCATTGCTCGTCTTGAAAAAACGGGGTTTGACATAAATTTTTCTCCTTTTAATTATGATAAATATATTTTAGCATGTTTTTGTTTACAAATGCACGAAATTAATATTTTTTTAATGTAAAATTGTTATATGTTTAAAGTGTTATTTGAATTTATTCGATATTTTGGCAAAGGAAAAAGTCTTAAAATCTTAGTATTTCTAATGATTTCCGTTATTGCAGGACTTTTGGAGTTTGTCGGAATTGGTTTGATTTATCCGTTCTTAATGTTGATAATGAAGCCAGAATTGATTACAAATAGTGCATATTACGAGCTTTTTGCAAAAATTACTAATACGAACGAGGTTGCGGTTAATACAATTTTAATCGGCGCAATCGCAACTCTGATGTTCCTTTCAAAGAATTTGATTATGGTTTTGTGTTTGTATTTTCAAAACAAAATTATTACTAAATGGAAAAATGATATTAATTTGCAAATAATGAATTTTTACATTAATACTTCGTACAGAAATATTTTAAACTCCTCTGTTGCAGACAAAATTTACAATGTAACAACCTTGGCATCAAGTACGTTAGAAACTTTTGTCGCAAGATTTTTTATCCTTGTATCAAATAGTATTATTATCGCGTTGATTTTAACTTTATTATTTATAAAAACGCCATTAATTTCAATTTTGTTGGTTGGTTTTTTGGCATTTTGCTTTATTGCAGTGGAAAAATTTTTTAACAAAAAAACAAAAGAGATTTCGCCTAAAATACTTGAATATTCAAAGAAAAATAACAATCAAATTATTGAAAACATAAGTAATTTGAAGGAAATCAGAATTTTCTCTGCTGAAAATTATTTTTATGAAAAATTTAAAAATATTCAGCAAAAAGGAAACGACATAATTCTGAAAAGTTCTTTCTATTCAGGAATTACACCCTATGTGATAGAGATGTTTTTAATCATTACTATTGTTTTGGTTGCGGTTTTAATTTCGTACCAAAATGCGGGCATGACGTCTAAGATTATTGCGTATTACGGACTATTCTTGGCGGTAATATTCAGAACTGCGCCGTGTTTGAACCGTATTCAAATGGCGATTAATAACATAAATATTTCAAAAGATGTTGTGAAAAAACTGATTAGCGAGTATAAAATTAATAAATTTGACGAGTTAGAAAAAATTAAAAAAAGCGATGAGAAGTTTGAATATAATTCGGCTTTGCGCTTGGAAAATATTAGTTTTGAATACGAAAAAGATAAACCAGTTTTAAAAAATGTGAATTTGGAAATAAAACAGGGCGAATTCGTTGGAATAATTGGCTTGTCAGGCTCAGGCAAAACGACTTTGGCGGATATTATTATGGGCTTGTTGCCACAGACGGGGGGCAAGATTTTTGTTGATGAAAAAGAGGTTACAGAGTCAAATATTTCAAGCTTTAGAGATTTAATCGGGTATGTGCCACAAGAGGGTAATATTTTGGAGGGAACTTTTGTAAATAATGTGGCATGGGGTAAATGTTCAAATGAGATTGACAAAAATTTGGTTGTTGAAAGCTTGAAACGTGCAAAATTGTACGAGGTTGTAGAAGAAAAAGGCGGAATAGAGGCTCAGATAGACGGTTTATCACAGGGGCAAAAACAGAGATTACTGATAGCAAGAGCGTTGTATAAACGACCAGAATTAATCATTTTTGATGAGGCGACATCGTCCTTGGATGTAAAAATTGAGAATGAAATTACAGAGATGTTAACAAATATAAAAGGAATGAATACAATAATTGCGATAGCGCACAGATTAGTTACATTAAAACAATGTGACAGATTAATATACCTAAAAGAGGGTGAAATCGTTGATGCTGGTACATTTGAGGAGTTAGCGGAAAGGTACCCAGATTTTCAAAATTTAATAAATTTATCAAAATTTTAAAGAAAAGACTTTACAATAAAAAAAGTCTTTGCTATAATAATTTTACAGATATTCCTCAGTAGCTCAATGGTGGAGCAACCGGCTGTTAACCGGTAGGTTGTTGGTTCGAGCCCAACCTGGGGAGTATTTTTTTTTGTAATAAAAGCGCGACAACATTAGTTGTCGCGCTTTTATTTTGAAAAACTTTTCGGTTGGAGTTGAGAACCAAGTGAGAGCCCAGCGCGAACGAGCTGAGGCTGGAGAGTTTTTGATTGCGTGATAAAATCACGAAAATCAAAACTCGGAATTGCCGTTACACGCGAGTGAGCAAGAAACCTGGGGAGTATGGTATAAAATAATTCAAACCAGTTTTAAAGCGCGACAACTAATGTTGTCGCGCTTTAATTTTGAAAAACTTTTCGGTTAAGGCGAGAACAATAAGACAATAACTTTGCTTTAGAATTAAGCAAGAAATCTGGGGAGTATGGTATTAAAGTGAAACAATATTCAAATTAGTTAGTTGACGGGATTTACGGGCGTAATTGAGTGTGCTTGCATAGTTTATTTTCCTAAAACTACATGAATATGGGCAAAAAGAGGTTTGGAGTTATTCCCACAAATTGTTAATTGGAACTGTAAACATTCCATTCGACCAAGTCATTGCTCGTTCACCAGTATATAAAATAAGCCCAGTAAATGATTTATCTTTTGCCAAATTATCTCTAAACCATTCAAGATGTTTAAATGCATCTGATTTTATTTCGGTTCCTGATTTAACTTCTATACCAAAAATTTCATCTTCAGTTTCTATAATAAAATCAATTTCCCTTTTACGGCTATCACGCCAATGGTATAGTGATACATTTCTTTCTAAATCAACTTGAGGGGCTAATTGATTATATACAAATGTTTCGGTTATTTTGCCAGATTTATCACTATCTTTGTAAACTTCTTTCTCGTTCCAATTTAATATTGAAGACATTAAACCTGTATCACAAGCAAAATATTTAGTTTTATCTTGTGCTGATTCATAATCTCTCTTATACCAAATCGGCAATCCGTCAATTAAATAAACTCTTTCTAATATATTTAGATATTCATCTAAGGTTATTCTAGAAATTGCAAGTTCTCTTGCTACATCTGATTTTGTAATATATTTTGATGAATAAGCGTTCATTACGTTAAAAAGCATTCTTAGCTTGTTTTGTCTTTTTACATTTGCAACGTATTTTAAGTCATTATCCAATATCAAATCTGTATAATCTGCATACCACTCTTTGATATCAGTAGGTTCTAAATGAAGTAACGGTTCTGGAAAACCTCCTTTAAATGCTAATTCAATAATCTTTCTCTTATCGTAATCAGAATTATTAACAAATTTTTTACTTCTTAAACGATTCATGAAATTAGGCTCAAGTTCTAAATATTCACCATACGAAAATGGTCTTAGTCTAATTTTCTTTGCTCTGCCTGCAAGAGATTCTTTCACTGACGGTAAACTCTGAATATCTGCAGAACCTGTGATTATATACTGCCCGTAACGATTATCTTTATCAACAGCCTTTTTAATTGCTGTAATAAGTTTCGGAACTCTTTGTATTTCATCAATAATCATGGTTTCTTTATCATGTTTAATAAAACCATTGGGATCAGCTTGTGCGATGTCTTCTTCATCGTCTAAGGTAACATATTCAAAATTATTAGGTTTAGTAATATCGCAAGCTAAAGTGGTTTTACCACACTGTCTAGCACCAACAAGCATTGTAACACGTCTTGTTTTAAGTGCTTCTTCTATCTTTGTTGTTAACCATCTTTTCTTTGTCATAATTGGATTATAAAGCATATTTGCAAATTTGTAAAGTATAAGTCTGCAAATTTGTATAAAATAAGTAAGTGATTTTGTATATTATGGACTCGGATTTATGCATATATATTAGCTTCAACGAAAGTCAAAAACTTAGTTGTAGGCATTGTAGAAAAATCGGAATTTCCGATTTTTCTATTAAAAGTTTTTAAGTCTAATTTTTACGAAACTTTTTAATTACCCTTTTGTGGCGATGTACACGCAGTAACGGTTTTCGTTATCGATTTTCTCGCTTAGAACTCTAAAACCTGCAATTTCTGCCATGTATTTTATTTTATTAACGTCTTTTTCGTCCTTTGTAGTCTTTTTCTTTGAAAAATCTTCAAAAATTTCATCAACAGTTTTAATATTGATGTCAGTATTTTGAGTCGTAAAAATAAAATATCCTTCTGGGTTTAAAGAATTATAGATATTTCTTAAAATGTATTCAATTAAGATTTCGTCCTTGCAAATCGTATCGAAATATCCTGATAAAATTGCAATATCAGGTGCGCCGACAAAGTCATAAGCTCTGTCAGTCGTGATGTCGCAACGTTTAAACATTGTTTTTACGTTTTTGAAATTTCTCAAAGGTTCGCGAAGTTCTAATTGAGATTTCATGTCTTTATCAATAAATTCAATCTCAAAATGTTCACGCGGATAGTGTTTAAGCGTTTCTAAAAGGTAATTACTATATCCGCAAGCAAAATCGCAGATTTTTACGGTCGAATATGCGCGTTTGTCAAAAAATTCATGCAAAACATTGTTCAAAGCCTCTGCAATATTGGCTTTTCTACGTCTTATTGCATCCCAAATAGCGTTTGTTACAAACTTTTTGTCTAACCAAACTCCAAGTGCATTTTCGCCATTAGGTTTATTTTTATAGATGTAATTTAAAACGGCAGCAGATTCAAGCCCAAACTTCTTTTCCAGTGTCAAACCTGTACTGTAAGGACCTACTGTTTCAACAATAAATTTGTTCCACAGTGTTTTCAGCTTCATCTAATTCTCTCCTCTATACTAATATTATGCCCATGATTAAAAAAATTTAAACTTAAATTTTGTAACAAAAAATCCCCACTAAATTTTAGTGAGGATTTTCGTTAATTTAAAAAACAATTATTTTTCTGATGAGCTATTTTCGCTTGAAGATGTAGAATTCATAACTTGAATTGTGTTGTAAGCCGAATTCCAGCCATTGTTAGATTTTAACATCTTTTTAGCTCTTTTAATTTTGTCTTTTTTAAGTTTTTCTTGTTGTTTTTTCCATTTAGCAACTTTTTTTGCGCTAGCGTTTCTTTCTTCAACGTTAAGGCTGATTAGAGCGTATGCTTTTTTGTAAGAATCAGTAGCATAGCCTTTTTTTGCTAAAGTTGGGTAGTTATAACTTGTATAGTCATAAATGTTCATTAATCTTTTTTCACCAGTTGGGTGAGTTGATAACACGTCAACGTAATTTCCGCAGATTTTGTTTAGAACTGAGATTAGCGCAAGAGGGTTGTAACCAGCTTTTACCAATAAATCAACGCCAGTAATATCAGCTTCGTATTCGTCTTTTCTGCTTAATCTTGTAGTTGAAAGTTGTTCTGCTGCTGCAACTCCGATTGCTTGACCGTCAGTTTTTGGTTCAACTGAACCTGCAACGCTAGAGATTACAGAGTTTAGGATTGATTGTTTTGCGTTGTGTCCGTTAACAATGTGACCCATTTCGTGCGAAAGTACTGCTGCGATTTCGTCATCAGTTGTTGCGTAATTTAGCATGCCTTTGAAAACGTAAATTTCTTTGTTGATGTTTGCGTAAGCATTTGCGTCTTCATCGTTTGAAACTTTTATAGAAATACCGCTTGGTAGTGAGTTTGCTTTGATAATTTTATAAGCAATATTGTTTAATCTTTTTTGTGCAGCAGCTGAATCCCAATTTGTTGTAGATGTTGTCGTGGTTGTAGTTGTAGTTGTAGTTGTAGTTGCTGCGTTTACTTGTAAACCTAAAAATAGCGCAAATAAAGCGATTAATATCTTTTTCATTTATACCTCCTTATTTTTATTAAAAAAAAGGATAGCAAAAATACTATCCTTTTTAAGTTGATAACTATTCTTCAACAGAGTCTTCTTCAGAAGCTTCTTCTTGAACCATATCTTCTTCATCAAGTTCTTGTTGGTTCATTTCTTCTGCGATTTCTTCGTTGATTTCTTCTTCATCGTAATTTTTTTCTTCTTCAACTGGAGCTTCATCTTGATATTCGTAATTTCTTTGAGCTTCTTGTTCAGCTTTTTCCATTTGAGAAACAGATTTGATATCAATTTTCCAGCCAGTTAATTTGTGAGCCAATCTTACGTTTTGACCTTCACGACCGATAGCAAGTGATAATTGGTCATCTGGAACAACTACCATAGCTTCTTTTGTGTTTTCGTCGTTTGCAAGAATATCAACTGACACAACTCTTGCTGGAGATAAAGCGTTTACGATGTATTCAACTGGGTCTTCAGAATATCTTACGATATCGATTTTTTCGTTTTTCAATTCGTTAACGATAGTTTGAATTCTTGAACCTCTAGGTCCGATACAAGCGCCTACTGAATCAACTTCAGGGTCATTTGACCAAACTGCGATTTTTGTTCTGTAACCAGCTTCACGAGAAATTGATTTAATTTCTACGATATTATCTTCGATTTCTGGAACTTCAAGTTCGAACAATTCTCTAACGATTTCAGCGTGTGCGTGAGAAACGATTACTTGTGGTAGGCGAGTTGTTTCTTTTACGTTTACAACGAAAACTCTGATTCTGTTACCAGGTTTGTAGTATTCACCAGGAATTTGTTCTTTTGCAGGCATGATTGCGTCTGTTTTACCGATGTTTACGATAACATTTCTGTTTTCAACACGTTGGATTATACCTGTGATAAGAGTACCTTTTTTATCCATAAATTCGTTCAAAACAAGATTTCTTTCAGCTTCTCTAATTCTTTGAGTGATAACTTGTTTTGCAGCTTGAGCAGCGATACGTCCGAATTGTTCTGGTGTAACTTCGATTTTAACTTCGTCATCGATTTCTACATCTTCGTCAATTTCTTTTGCTTCAGCTAAAGAAATTTGTTCGTCTTCCATACCGTCTTCTACTGATTTTACAACAACTTTTGTACAGAAAACACCGATTTCACCAGTTTGTTCGTCCAAGATTGCTTCAATATTTGCTGCTTCTTTGCATCTCATAGATTTTTTGTAAGCTGCAACCATTGCGTCGCATAAAGATGCAATTAGGACATCTTTAGAAATTCCACGTTCTTTTTCAAGTTCTTCGCATGCTTCAAACAATGCTGTTCCAATTTTAATCATTTTATTTACCTTTCTTTTTGTATTTTTAAATTTTTTAAGCCTTATAGCCTTGACGCCTTACCGTTTATTCAAAATAAAGCTTTGTTGATTTGATTGCGCTAAGTGGCAAGGTCATTTCTTTTTCGTCTTCAAGTCTTTTGATTGTTACGCCTTCTCTTTCGTCGTAATCTACAAGTAGTGCCTTGAAAATTTGTTCTGTTTCACCTTCAAGAGGTTGTTTAAGCTTGATACTTACGTTTCTGCCTCTGAAAATCAAGTATTCTTTTTCGGATTTGAACTTTCTTTCAAGTCCTGGAGAAGATACTTCCAAGTAGTATTTGCAAGGAATTAGTTCGTCTAAAAAGTCTTGAATACTTCTTGTAACATTTTCGCAGTCGTCAAGGTTAACAGGGTGGTCATACGAAAACAAGAAAATTCTAAGGTACCAACGGTGATTTTCTTTTGTAAAATCAACTTCTACTGGTATAAGGTTAAACCTCATTGCAGTATTTTCAACAAGGGGCATAACTTTTTCTAGTATTTCGTGTCTATTAACTTCTTCTTTCATCGCCTCTATCCTTTATGATAAAAAGAGAACGGGTTGACCCGTTCTCTTTTTAAGAAACCTTGAATATATGTTACCTTAAATCTCAGATTTTGTAAAGTTTTTTACTAAATATCGTATTAAGACATGTTACAAAAGTCTGAAAACATGGCAAAAAAGATATTTACGGGATTTTAAGTTAACATAGTTTACTCAAACAAAGAAAGTGTGTGTTTTAAAATGGCAATTCAAGGTGTATCAGCTTACGATTTTACTCAAGTTCAACAATTGAACAAACCGAAAAAAGGAAAGGGTAAGAGCGGAAAGCTAGGTGGCGCGACTGTTCCAATGCAATCGCAACCAAAAGAGGATACATTTGTAAAAGCTGGATATGATAGAGCAGGCTTTACTGCTGAATTAGAAAGCATTAAAGATAACAAGGGTAAATCTATTTATAATGTTCAACACATTCAACAAATTTTGAAAAACGTTGATAGAGAACCTGAAAGATATGCGCCATTAAAGGAAATGGCTCATTTATCAAATATGAAGGGTAAGGATTTGGCAAGAATTTCTTATGCCAAAGCTGATACTTTGAATATCGTAAACGAATTTTCTAAAAAAACTAAAGAAAACGGTAATCCAAAATATGCAAGTAGCCATTTGATTAAGTTTTCAACACTTCAAGCACCTGAATTAGAAAGAATTAAACCACTAACAGATACAACTCTTAGAGCCGATGAAATCGTTGATATTGCTCAAAATAAAGAACTTGATTTGAAAAAATTAGGTGCAAAAATTAACGAAATGGAGAAATCTTGCGGTTCAAAATCGCTAGATAAGGTTTCATTCAAGAAAGACATTTATGACCCAGAAAATGCTTATGTTATTACTGGTAAAACTCTTTTTGGAATTACAAGAACAGAATTGTTGGATAAAAAATTAAACAGACTTGCAGTTGACAAAACAACAGAATACACTTCTGCAAACGGTACAATGTACGAAATAAGAAAAACAAACGATTTCAGAAATAACACAATTTCTATGGTTCGTTCATATATTGATGATGAAGGATATCCAAACGTTCAAACACAAGTTAGAATTGTAAAAGACAAAAACGGCAAAAAATTAAAAACAGAATACATGACACAATCAGAAGTAAAAGGTGTTTATGATATTAAAAACGTATATCCAGACGGAAAAGTAGAACAAATTTCTTCTGGTAAAATCGACAAGAAAACAGGCATTGTATCAGTAAAACGTGATATGAAATCGCTAGACGGTACAAGAACTCAATATTTATATGAAAACGACCCACAAGGTAACAGAATTATTGACTACAAAATTACCGATGAAAAAGGTAAAACTTTATTAAACTACTCTCAATCTTTTGAAGTTGTTAATGATAAAAAATACATTTCTTCAAAGAACGGAAAAGTTTATGAAATGACAGTTAGCGACGATAAAAATTCCTTGACTGTAAAAGATAAAAATACAAACCAAGAAAACGTTTTAAATCTAGGTAAAATGCTTAGAGGCGACAGACAAGCAATGTTAAACTTGTTGAAAAAATTTCCAGGGGAAGAATTAATCAACTTAAAAGATACGACAAATATCTTGAAAGGTGCAAAATCACTAGATGATTGTTGCTACTGGCCTGATAAAAAAGAAATTGATATTGTAGATGATTTATATTCAGTATTGCACGAATTAGGTCACTCAAAAGATAATCATGGTGGAAACAGTGTTTTAACAAGAACTGAAGACATTCAAAAAGTTTATGACAGTGAAAGAGCAGCTTTCAATAAAGCGTTCCCAAATGCTCAAAGAGATCATATCAACTACTTCATCGACGTTGAAGAACACTATTCAGGCTCAAGAGGTGGTTTAGAAGAAACTGTTGCAGAGTCAAACGCCTTGTTAAATTCATATAACGGACAAAACGATATTGCTGCTCGTTCTCAATACTTGCAACAATACTTCCCAAAAACAATCGCAAAATTATCAGAATACTTGTTTAAATAAAATTTATACGGTACAATAAACCGTATAATACAAAATACGGAATAAAAAATGGAAATAAATAGAGTAAATACGCCAAAAACAGTTGGTACGGAATTAAAAAAACAAACTCCAAAAGTTAAAGACACAGGCTTAAAACAAGATAAATTTGAAAAATCCTTGACTCCTGATGTTGTAATGGATGCTCTTTCAAATATGAAGGAAACTGACGGAAAAACAAACAAATACCGTTATCCTCAAGTTTTAGAGGGGATTAAAAAAACTTTGGAGGAAGACCCTAAAAAATGCGAATTTGCTCAAAAATTAGCTCCACAAAAGAACATCTCTCAATTTTCTTTGAGAAGTATTCTTGCGCTTCCGTATGACACAGTGAAAGATATTACTGATGTTGCAACAAAAAAAGATAAAAACGGTGAATTGAAATTCTCAACAACAAGTGAAGTTACAGATGTTTATTCAATGTCACCAGAAGATGTAAAAAGAGTTAAACAATTAATTGATACACCTTTAGATAGCAAAAATATTATTAAAACAGTGCAAGAGCCTACAAAACTTGATACCAAGAAATTAGCTGGCAAGGTTAATGATATGGTTAAAACTGTTGGCGAAGACAACTTGAAGGAAATTACTTTTGCAAGAGATGTTTACTCAAAAGGTGATTATACGCTTGTTGCGGTAAAGAATGAGCCTGACGATGATATGGATTTCACAAAATTCAAAATAAAAGGCGCAGAAACAACTTTAAAAGAGGTTATGGATAGCAAGCTTAAAAGCTATGCGGTTGAAGAATTAACAAGCTATAAACTTCCACAAGGTAAATCTTACCAAATCAAAAAAGTAAACGATTTTAGAAATAACACAACTGCAAAAACTCGTTATGAAGTTAACGAAAACGGCAGAGCAATTGTTACTCACGAAATCAGATTGGTAAAAGACAAAAACGGTAAACTTCAAAGAACAGAATATACCGAACCTTCTGACGTAAAAGGTATTTTTAATATCAAACATGTTATGCCGAACGGAAAAGTTCAACAAGTTTCAATGGCAAAAGTTGACAAGAAAACTGGCATTACAACTATTAAAAAAGATATGACTTCACCTTCTGGCGTTCGTACTCAATATTTGTACGAAGATGACCCACAAGGTAACAGAATTGTTGACTATAAAATTACAAACAAAAACGGCAAAGTTCTTTTGAATAACAGTGAAACATTCGAAGTTGTTAATGATAGAAAATTCATTTCTTCAAAAAATGGTCACAAATATGAAATTACAATGCCTGAAAATACTTATGATATTCAAGTAAAAGACCTTGAAAAACCTGAAAGAACTGCAAAATTTGAATGCTTTAAAGATATTTCAGGCATGCAAGAACCGATTTTGAATGTTTTAAAACAAATGCCAGGTGAAGAATTGTTCAAACTAAAACAATCAACAAACAAATTGACTGGTATTCCTGATGTTTTGAGTTCTTATTCAAAAACAACAGAATATGAACGTCAAATCGTTACTGGCAACGACTTGTTTGTAATTTTGCACGAATTAGGTCATGCTTGCGACGTTAAAGACGTTGATATGTTGAAACAAAAAGAAAGCATTAACGACGCTTTGTTTAATGATAAAAAATTCAATCAAATTTACGAAAAAGAAAAGAAAGCGTTTAACAAAGCATATCCAGACGCACAAAGAAATCACATTGCATACTTCATAAACCACGAAACTCACTACAATGGTGAAATTGGTGGCAGAAAAGAAACAATCGCAGAGGCAAATGCACTTTTGACAACTGCAAGAACTCACGAGGTTTTAGGAATTCGTTCTCAATACTTGCAACAAAATTTCCCTGAAACAATCGCTTACTTGGACAAAAAACTTGCAGAAGCGCCTAAAAAACCGATTGAATATGCGCAAGAATATCGCCCAGACGGCTGGAGCCACTAGGGTTAAGGTTTATAAAAAAGGCGCCGAGGTTGAAAACCTCGGCGCCTTTTTTGTTACTTAGCAATTACAAAAGCAATTGCTTTTGTTTTATCGTGTGAAATACTCAATTTGAAGTGCAAGTTTTTAGGAATTTTCTTCAAAAGTCTTAATTTTGGACAGTTATTTTTGTCGTGATATGTTTCAATATCTGTCAAATAAATTCCAGTAATTCCGTATTGTTGAAGCGCTTTTATGCAGGCTTCTTTTGCACAAAATTTTCCAGCAAAATGTTGTGAAGGTTTTGCTTGAGCTAGGCAGTATTCTTGTTCTGGTTTTGTAAAAATTTTGTCTAGCAGTTGTTGTGAGCGGTATTCAAATCTATTGCTATCTTCTATATCAACGCCAATTTGCATAATATTTGCTCCTTTTATTAAATGTTTATCTAAATTTATTTTATCATGGTAAAATAAATTTATACAATAGTAAAAATATGTAAGGAGAAAAATGAATAAAGAATATTTTCCACAAGAAATTGAAAAGAAATGGCAAAAATATTGGGAAGACAATCACACTTTTCATGTAGATGATAACAGTGAAAAACCTAAATATTACGCTCTTTCAATGTTCCCTTATCCAAGCGGAAAGCTTCACATGGGACACGTTAGAAATTACACAATTACAGACGTAATTGCAAGATTTAAAAAGGCTCAAGGTTATAATGTACTTCATCCAATGGGATGGGATAGCTTTGGTTTACCAGCAGAAAACGCTGCGATGAAACACGGCGCAAATCCTGAAACTTGGACTGATGAAAACATCGCTTATATGACAAAACAACTTAAAATGTTGGGTCTATCTTACGATTGGGATAGAGAAGTTGCAACCTGCAAACCTGATTATTACAAATGGACTCAATGGTTGTTCTTACAACTTTACAAAAAAGGCTTAGCTTACAAAAAAGAAGCTGCGGTAAACTGGTGTAACGAATGTGGTACAGTTCTTGCAAACGAACAAGTTATCGACGGCAAATGCTGGAGATGCGATAGCGTTGTTGAAAAGAAATATTTATCACAATGGTTCTTGAAAATTACAGATTACGCAGATAGACTTCTTCAAGACTTAGACAAACTTGACGGTTGGGGCGATAACGTTAAAACAATGCAAGCAAACTGGATTGGCAAATCTCAAGGTGCAATTTTAAGATTTAAAGTTGCTGAAAAAGATATGGAAATTCCAGTTTATACAACTCGTCCAGATACTGCGTTTGGTATTACTTACCTTGTTGTAGCACCTGAATACAAGGATATTGAAGCGCTTACAACTGAAGAAAACAAACAAGCAGTTGAAGAATACAGAGCAAATGCTCGTAAATTAACAGAAATCGAAAGACTTTCTACAGACAGAGTTAAAACAGGTGTTCCTCTAGGAACTCACGCAATCAACCCATTTACAGGTGAAAAATTCCCTCTATGGACTGCGGATTATGCTCTTGTAGAATACGGTACTGGCGCAGTTATGGCTGTACCTACACACGACGAAAGAGATTTCGCTTTCGCTAAAAAATATAATTTACCAATGAAGGTTGTTATTTCACCAAAAGACAAGGAATTGAACGTTGAAGAAATGACAAACGCTTACACAGAAGAAGGCGTAATGGTAAATTCAGGCGAATTTGACGGAATGAAGAACATTGATGCTAAAAAAGCAATCACTCAATTTGCCGTAGATAAAGGATTTGGCGAATTCAAAACTCAATTCAGACTTCGCGATTGGTTAGTTTCTCGTCAAAGATATTGGGGTGCACCAATTCCAGTTGTATATTGCGACAAATGTGGTATTCAACCTGTTCCAGAAGACCAACTTCCAGTATTGTTACCAAAAGATGTTGATTTTTCTGTTGTAGGTAAATCACCAATTACAACTTCAAAAACATTCAAAGACACTGTTTGCCCAGTTTGTGGCGGACATGCCGTTAGAGAAACAGATACAATGGATACATTTATGTGCTCAAGTTGGTATTATATGCGTTATTCAGACCCTAGAAATTCTGAAAAATGCTTTGATAAAAACCTTGTTGACAAATGGTTGCCAGTTGACCAATATGTTGGCGGTATTGAACACGCTATTTTGCACTTGTTGTATTCAAGATTTTTCACAAAAGCTTTGCATGACTTAGGTCTTGTTGGCTTTGATGAACCATTCAAAAACTTGCTAACTCAAGGTATGGTTTTAAAAGACGGTTCAAAAATGTCTAAATCTAAAGGCAACACTGTTGACCCAGATGAAATCTTTGAAAATTATGGTGCTGATACTGCAAGAACATTTATTCTTTCAGATTCACCTCCAGCAAGAGATTTTGACTGGTCTGACGCAGGTGTTGAAGGTTGCTACAAATTCTTGAACAGAGTTTGGAGAATGATTTCAACAAATCAAGATAAAATTTCTCTTGATTACAAAGTGCCAGAAACAAGAACTAAAGCGAACGATGACTTAGTTCGTATGGTTCACATGTCTATAAAAGGTATTACAAACGACATTTCAAACGATTTCCAATTTAATACAGTAATTTCTAAATACAGAGAATTGGCAAATTACATTTCTGATTGGACAAATAAAGCCCAATGGAATGATGAAGACAAGAACGTATTTAGCTTTGCGGTATTAACTTTAATCAAATTGATGTCGCCAGTTGCAGTTCACATGACTGAAGAAATTTGGTCATCTTTGGGCGCAAAAACTTCAATTCACGACGAAAAATGGTGCGAATGGGACGAAAATCTTGCAAAAGCAAGTTCTATTACACTTGTTGTTCAAATAAACGGCAAAGTTCGTGATAAAATTGAAGTTGACGAAGCTTTAGACCAAGAGGAATTGAAAAAAATTGCTCTTGATAGTCAAAAAGTGAAGGACGCAACGGCTGATAAACAAGTTGTTAAGGTTATTGTAGTACCTAAAAAACTTGTAAATATAGTTGTAAAATAAATAACATCATTATTTTCTGAGACCGAAGTTCACTTCTGTAAATTTCGGTCTTTCTTTTTAAGTTATGTTTGTGCTATATTGGAATAAAGAATTAAAAAAAGGGTATATAAATGGGATTAACAACATATTTAGGAATAGACGTAGGTTCAGTTACAACAAAATTAGCATTGGTTGATGAAAACGGTAAATACGTAGATAGTTATATGCTAAGAACTGCTGGTAAACCAGTTATGGCGGTTCAAAAAGGCTTAAAACAATTAAAATCACAAGCAACTCAAGAATACGATGTTAAAGGTGTTGGTACGACTGGTTCTGGACGTAACTTGGCAGGTGCTTTAGTTGGTGCAGATATTATCAAAAACGAAATTACAGCACACGCAGTTGCTGCAAGTATTAATATTCCTGGGGTTCAAACAATTCTTGAAATTGGTGGACAAGATAGTAAAATTATCATCTTACGTGATGGTATTGTAACAGATTTTGCGATGAACACAGTTTGTGCGGCAGGTACTGGAAGCTTTTTGGATCACCAAGCACAAAGATTAAATGTTCCTATTGAAGAATTTGGTGACACTGCATTAAAATCTACAAATCCTGCTCGTATCGCAGGTCGTTGTGGTGTTTTCGCTGAATCAGACTTAATTCACAAACAACAATTAGGTTATCCTGTTGAAGACTTGTTATACGGTCTATGTCAAGCTTTGGTAAGAAATTACCTTGCAAACTTGGCTTTAGGAAAAGATTTGTTGCCAACAATCTCTTTCCAAGGTGGTGTTGCTACAAATAAAGGTATGGTTAAGGCTTTTGAAGAAACTTTAGGTACTTCAATTGTTGTTCCTGATCACCACCAAACAATGGGTGCAATTGGTGCTGCATTATTGGCTATGGAAAATCACCAATATACAAACAAAGAAACAACCTTCAGAGGTTGGGAAGTTGGTGATATGCACTTCGCATCTATCACTTGTGATTGCAACGGATGTTCTAACCAATGTGAAGTTATTACAATTGTTGAAGGTTTAGACGAACATAACCACCCACATTACGAAAATATTAAAGATATTCAAGGTAATATTATTGCTCGTTGGGGCGGAACTTGCGGACGTTGGGATATAGCTTAATCAAATTATGAACCAAAGTCCAGAGAGTCAATTTAAAAAATTTCTAATTATCATCGTCGTTGTTGTGGCGGTGATAATTTATGCAATAATTAAGCCTGACTTTTTCAGTAATTTGAAACAATCTGGAGTTTTGAAATTGTCTTCTCAAAAACCTTGGGTAGAAGAATTTGACGAGGATGAAGAACTCGACGATGTTGATATTCAGCTATCTTTTCCTGAAAACGAATTTAAAAAAGAGGACTCAGAAAATCCATTTTCTTTAGATTTCAACAAGACTGATGAAGACGAATTTTGGGTTACAGGCAGTGTTCCTGTAAATCCGATGAGTGATTTGAATAACAAAACAAAAAGCGAAATCTTTGCGCAAAGAAAACTTTATGTAGAAAACACAATTTTCAAAAACAGAAATTATAAACCGTCAGTTGAGGTGTTTAGTCAAATCGCTGATAACAAGCCTTGGCTTGGTATTGAGGCGCTAACTTGTTACGGTAAAGGTCCGAATGCTTATAAAGGTTTGTCTGAAGAAAGCCGTTATATCAATAATCCGACGGTTTTGGTAGGCTTAGATAGAGTAAGTTTTGATGAAAAACCTAAAAAACAGTGCTCTCCAGCCGACTATTTAATGCCTGTGAAAATTAATTATTCAAAAGATGAAAATACAATAAAAGTAATTTTTGAAGTGTCAGGCTATAAAGGTTCTTTAGGCTCTGATTTCTTGTTAAAAGGCTTAAACGCTCGCGATTTAGGGTTCAAATTTGCCTATGCGGATAATGTTAATAATGTTGCGTTTATTCAGGAGAAAAACAACGTATCCACTGGTATTTATGCTTTTCAGGACTTCCTTCATTTAGGAACTGCTTGTGGAGTTAAAGGCGGATGTAACAACGGTTCGCCAAACCAAAAAGAACTTCATTATGCGGTTATGAAATATCCTGCAACTATTCATCTTAAGTTGTGGAAAAAAATTCCGAAAAACACAGACGCAAAGGCTGATATTAATTATTTGATTATAATGCGTTAGTATTATATAATTGTTTTCAAAGGAGAAAATAAATGAAATTATTTGGATTTACAGTAGAAATAATGGCTTGGTTATATATGATTGGTATTGTATTCATTTTATCTTATTTAATTGGTTCAATACCAACAGGTTACTTGATTGTTAAGGCAAAAACAGGCAAAGATATTAGAAATATTGGCTCAGGCTCGACTGGTGCAACAAACGTAAAAAGAGTTTTAGGAACTCCTTATTTCTTTATAGTAATGCTTTTAGACGCAGTAAAAGGTATGGTTCCAGTAATTTTGGCAACTATGTTTGTTGTTTATAAAGCAGAATTAGGTATTCCGCCAGTTATTGCTTCAATTGGTGTAATTTTAGGTCACAGCAAACCTTTATTCTTGGCATTTAAAGGCGGAAAATCTGTTGCAACTGGTGTTGGTACAATTTTAGCGCTAAATCCAATTGTTGGACTTATTGTTGCAGGTATTTGGAGTGTTATTACTTACATTTCAAAATATGTTTCTCTAGGTTCAATTATTGCGGTAATTTGTGCGCCAATTTTGATGTACGTATTTCATCAACCAATTGCGTACGTTGTATATTGCGCGATAGGTGCTATTTACATTATTTACTTGCACAGAGAAAATATTAAAAGACTTTTAAAAGGCGAAGAAAACAAGGTTAGAAAATAATTTTTCACTTAATTAAATGATTGTCTTTGTATAAAAAATCATTAAAATAATAGTATGAAAAAACTATTATTACTTTTGACAGTCTTATTCTTTTCAGTATCTCAAGTTTACGCAGATATTGATTATAGACGTATATATCAAGAATTAGAACCAGCTGATTTTTCGTATATTCATGGAATTGACCCTGACCAATATTACGATAATCAAAATTATGCGTGGTCGCCATATCCGCTTTTTAGGCTTAATTCAGAGGTATATTTCAAAAATACGAAAATAGAACCTGGGTATTATCTTTTGACCCCAAGAGAACACGACGGTAAATGGTATATTTTGTTTAAAGAAAATGGTATTGTAAAAGCGACAATCCCTTGTTATAACAACGAAATCGTGCCATTGACGTTCTATGAATTAAACTTGCCAAAAGAAAAATTAACTCCGACACAAAAAATTCACATAAATTTTGTTAACGCAGTCGGACACTTTAATTCAGGTAAACGTAAGCAAGCGCCAAAAACTTATTTGGAAATAGAAGATTTAGACAACGATTTTGTTTCTATGGTTATTTATTACGGTGCAAGAAGATATTATATTCTATTGCGTTCTAAGATGTTGTAATAAAAAGGCGCGCGGTGATTTCACCGCGCGCCTTTTTTGAAATCTATAAGTCAATAAGTATTAAGTCGTTAAGTCGAATTTTAATTAAAAAATTTTTTTATAATTCGACCTATAGTCTTAAATCCTTAGAGCCTTAAAGTCTTTTTTACTCAAGACCTTCGTCATCTTCTTTAATTTTATCGATAACCATTTTAGCCATTTCTTTAGCGATAACGTTTTGAGTTGCTTCTGGACAATTTTGTAACATTGTCATAGCAGTTTTCAAAGTACCGTCGATATCGTACCAACGACCGTTTCTTGAATCGCTTTGACCTGATTGAACTGCTGAAATAACATCTTCAACTGATTCGTATTTATCATTTTCGATATTGTGTTCGATAATGATTTTGATTAAGTTAAGAGCAATTCTGATTTGAGTATCATCATCTGAATGTTCAAGTGTGTTCATTGCTTGAGATAATACTGGGTCTTTATCATACCAACGGCGATGTTGATTTGAATATTCTTCTTTCATGTTTTCTTCCATTATATGCCTCCTTGTTATTTTAACCTTGCTTAAAAGTTACGCCTTTGTTGCCTTTTGGGTATTCCCATTTTATGCATTGATGTTCACAAGCAATTCTGCAAGCTCCACATTCTAGACAGTTTTCGTAGTTTACTGTTAATGTTTTTGTGTCGTCGTCATATTGCCAAACATTTGCTGGGCATACAAAAGTGCATGCTTTGCTTTTACAATTGTCGCATTTTTTGGGGTCAGGTGTCAAGTGCGAAACATTGTCACTTACATATTTTATTGTGAATAATTTGTCATCTATACTCATCTTAAAATACTCCAAAGTAGCTTCAATACTGAAATACCGTCTTTAAAAATTTCTGAAAAACTTCTGTCTGTAAAAAATTCTTTTATGAAGTTTCTAAACTTATTTCGTTTTGGAATACTATCAACTGCTGTAAACATTTCGAAAAATGAATTAATTTTTTCAATGTAATAGCCAGTAAACGACACTTTTCTATCGTGCATTACTGGCATTAAGTTTTTGTAAGTTGCCAAATCCTTTAAAATAAACGAGTTTTCTAGCTTTTTGTTGTAAAGTTTCAAGCTATTTTCAGAAAAATCATTTTTATCTAGGGCGCAAATAGCGGTTTCTCCTGCGAATTTTCCGCTTAGCATAGCAAGGTTTGTACCCTCCCAGTGCAAGTTATTTACAAGCATTCCAGCATCACCAACGACCATAACGCCGTTACCGTAAAGCTTTGGTAATTTATTGTAACCACCCTCTGGAATTAGATGCGCAGAATATTCAATCAACTCGCCGTCTTTGATTAAAGGCGCGATTGTTGGGTGATTTTTCAATTTATCCAAAAGTTCGTAAGGTTTAATTTTATGCTCGCTTAATTCGTCCAAAGTTACGCCAAGACCGATTGTTACTGAATTTTTGTTCGTGTACATATAGCCAAGACCTAACATTTCGTTCATCGGATAGCCAATAATTTCAGTGACGCAACCTTCGTCTGACTTCAGGCTAAATCTTTCATTGATTGTTTCTGGAGGTAGTTTTATAACCTCTTTCACTCCGATTGCAACATCTTGTGGCTTAATATCTTCACGAAGTCCGATTTGCTTTGCCAATAGCGAGTTTACGCCGTCCGCAAGAATTACAATATCTGCGAAATATTCTTCTAATTCTGTTTTTACGCCAATAACTTGGTCGTTTTTAGTGATTAATTCTTTTACAACAGTTTCTGTAACTAGTGTAACTCCTGCCTTTTGGGCTTCTTCTGCCATCCAGCGGTCAAATTTTCCTCTTATAATTGTGTAACTGTTAGAACCTTCTTTTGCGCTAGAATGCTCAATTGTAGTAGCATCTGTATGGGTCAAAAGGAGATATTTATGTTTTTTGTTATTTCTTTCAAGAGGTGCTTCTTGTTCAAAATTTGGAAAAATTTCTTTTGTCGGTTGAGTGTAAATTGCGCCACCAAAAACGTTTTTGCTACCGCAATAAGAACCTCGTTCAATAACTATAACCTCTTTGCCTGCACGCGCGAGCGTAATCCCCGCAGATATGCCTGCTGGCCCCCCTCCGACTATAATTACCTGTGTTTTATTCTCCATAACAATATTATACGTTTTTCTTAGATATTTGTAAATAATATAAATGGACAAATTGTCTGTTTTGTGCTTTATTAAGGTTATGAATAAAAAAGTTTTAGCAATTTTACCACATAGTATTGCTGGGAGATTAATTGTAGATAGTTTAGCCAAAGGCTTTGAGCAAAATGGCTATGAAGTAGAATATTACGACGAGCTTTACTCTGATAATTTCTTGGAATTTATTAGTGGAAAAGAATATTTTTGCATAACTGGGTATGATTTTTCACCGCTAAAACTTAAAGTTGACAACAATTTGAATTTAACTTGCGTTTGTTATTTCGCTGATGAAATTGAAAGCAAAGCGTCAGGTGTTTTAGACGATTGGGAAAAATATTTGCCATATTTGAGTGAAGACGGAAACTATACATTCTATTGGGATAGAGCCTTAGCTGAGCGCTCAAATATTAAAAATCTTTATTACATGCCTCAATTTGTAAATACTGAAGTCTATAAACCAATGGATTTGCCAAAAGAGTATGACATAATGTTTGCAGGTCGCTTGGATACTGATTATAGATTGAATTTTACAATTGAATTAATGCAGAATTTTCCAAACTTAAAGTTTGCATGGTTTGCGATTGAAAAACACTACCAAGACGCACTTTCAAGAACAGAAGAAAAAGAATTACTTACAAAAGCGTACAAAGGATTTATTGACAACGAACCCGATATGGCGGTCGCTTTGAATAAATCAAAATTTGTTTACACAATGAATTCGCAAGGTGTTTCGTCTTTAAACCATAGAACAATTCAGGCAGTAACTTGCAAAACCCTTGTTATAAGTGATTTTAGAGAAGAATTAAATATTTTCAGAGGCGATTTGCCGTTCTATGTTGATATGGGCGATTTAGTCGAAAAAATTAATTACTACATGCAAAACGAAAAAGCATACGAATACACAGTCAACAAGTGTTATGACTTTGCATCTCAATATTTGAATTCAAAATTCTGTGTTGGAAAAATGCTAGAAGTGATTAATCACAAGTAGTTTTTGTTTCCCAATTCAAATCGTCGCATTTTTTGTATTCTAAGTTTCCAACGTGAACAACCCAGTTTGTAGCATTATACAAATAGTCATCACTTTGATCGATACTACTACCCCATAAATCTAAGTCATCAACATCATTTCTGTCAGTGCCGAACCCTCTTGGAATTATGGTTTGGTTATTGTCTGTAGTATTAAATTCGAATGCATCTGTTCCAGGTGTATAAGTTGAACTATTTCCTAAAGGATAAACAAAAAATCTGAATGATGAGTTTGAATTTGCTCGTGTTGAAACGGCTATAATAGTACCATTTTCAATTTCTTTTTTTACACCATAGATACAAACCATAGCTCCAGTTCCCTGAAGACAATCGTTACTGTCCAAATAACTTCCTTTTATAAAGTCGAGAATACGTTTTGCTCTTTCGTCAGTAGATAAACTAGAATTCCAAGTTTCGTAAGGTCCGTATTGATTAATCGCCTTTTGGTAAGCTAGTTCAATATCGTTATATGCAATTTTTACCCTTGTAACGATTTCGTCCTCTTCATAATCATTAGAAAGGTTTGTTATTGTAAGCGTTGCAACAATACCAATTATCGCGATTACGATTAAAACTTCTGATAAGGTGAAAGCGTTTTTAAATTTCATTTGTTGCCCTTTCTTGCTCTTGAACTTCTTTAATTTTATCTAAAGAAAAATTGAATTTATATAAATAGTATAAACCAACGATAGTTAGTAGTGCAACTAGTAAAACTGGATGAACCAAAGATACTGCTAAAATTGTTGATTTATTTACTCCGTAAATGCCAAGTGCGATTAAATACGCAGCTTGGTATGGTCCGAAAAATATTGACGTTGACGGTAACATTGCCGAAAACGAAATCAAACTTATTACAAATAAACTTGCAGAAAATGGCAAGTTCAAATTAAAACTTTCCAATATTAAAAATACAACGTAACACTCAATACCCCAGATTAAAGCGCTCATTATTGCTGATTTTAAAGAAAGTTTCCAACTGTCTAAAACTTCAAACCCTTCCATAAAAGAATTTGCATGTTTGTTTAAGCTTTTAACTACATTTGATAATTTTTTCAAATAAATTTTTTCTAAAACTGCTTCAATTTTTTGACAAACATAATCAATTTTATTGAATTTAAAAATCAAGTAAAACGCAATCATACTGCCGATGAACACTGCGCCAAAAAAGTAAACTGCGCTAAGAATTACTGGGTTATTTTTGCAATAAAATAATACGCCAAAAAGCAAAATGAAAAATACGCTGATTCCGTCTTGCGTTCTTTCTAGTATTACAGAACCGAAAACCTTCATTTTGTTTTCTTGTTTGTTTTCGCCTAAATAGTACGCACGGTAGATATCACCTGCCCTTGCAGGTAAAAAACTGTTTAGCATACTGCCAACAATGAACACTGCGCCTAAATGCCAATTCGAGTACTTAGGATTGTCCATTAACAACGCTTTCCAACGTATTCCGCGCAAATACATTGTGAAATAATATAAAAATATAATCCAAAAAAGATATTTAAAACTGAACATTTTGAACGCGCCAAAAAATTCTTCTGCGCTCATATCCTTAAAGATATATACCAAAAAGCCTAAGAATAATATTGTAACTAGTATTGTAAATATTTTCTTTTTATTCATAGGAAAATTTTACCATAATTTTGGCTAAAACGCTAAATTAATAAGGTTTATTAATTAGGCTCTTGTGTGTTGTTAATTCAATATTGTCGTTTAATGGTTCAAGTTTGATATCGTCGTTATAACGTTTTTTCAATGCTAGTTCAATCAAGAAATCAGCAAAATGAGGATTTTTAGGCAAGAAGGAACCGTGCAAATATGTTCCGAACACGTTTTTATATCTTGCGCCTTCTGTTTTATCTTCGCCGTTGTTGCCGTTTCCAGTCAATATTGTCGAGATAGGCTTTGTTTCACCTTGCAAGTAAGTTAAACCGCTATGATTTTCAAATCCAACAAGCGTATTCGGAGTTAAAAAGTCAACTTCTGAAGTTACATTTCCGATAAATCTTTTGTTTCCTGCCAAAGTATATGCGTCTAAAAGGCTTATCCCATTAAGTTGGGAACCGTCTTGAGCCTTGTAATAGTGTCCAAAAAGCTGATAACCACCGCAAATTGCAAGAAAAACGGCGTTGTTATCGCGTTCTTGGGTTAAAAATTCTTTATTTTTTTGAATATCTTCCGCAACATCGACTTGTTGTCTATCTTGTCCACCGCCAATGAAATACATATCGTGAGGTTTTATTTCGTCGCCAATGTTAATTTCTTCGGCAATAAACTTTATACCGCGCCATTCGCAACGGTTTTTCAAGGTTTTAACGTTTCCGATATCGCCGTACAAATTCATCAATTTTGGATAAATATGTGCAAAAGTAAGTTCTAAATTCGTATTCATATCTAAAGTTTAGTATAAATCATTAATTAAAGCAACAAAAACAATAAAAAAAGGGCATACCCATTGGATATGCCCTTAAATTTTCCGTTCTATTGTCTAGTTTCGGTTAATTATTTACCGTTAACAATAGCTCTGAATCTTTTACCAGCTGTGAATGCAGGAACTGTTTTAGCAGGAATTTTGATTTCTTTACCGTTTTGTGGGTTTCTGCCGTTTCTAGCTGCACGTTTGCGAGGTTCGAAAGTACCAAAACCAACTAATGTTACTTTTTTACCTTTAGCAAGTGTTTTTTCAACTGTATCAACGAATGCTGTTACAACATCGTATGCTTCTTTTTGAGTAACTTTTGCTTTTTTTGATAATTCTTGTACTAATTCTTCTTTGTTCATTTTGTGTCCTTTCATAAATTTATGTACAAGTTTATTATATCTAGGAAATTTGAAATGGCAAGAGTATTACGTTTTTTTTACATTTCAGCCCTATTATAGGTCTAAAAGTCAATAATAGCTTGATTTCTCAAAACTTAATAAACTTAATATATCTATACAAAAAGTAAAAAATACCTTTTCGGGCATGCTTTTGTGTTCTTTTTTTGGTAAAATTATTTAGTAATGGGATTTTCCACTAGAGGTTTTTAGAATAGATGAAAGAAAGATTAATATTTTTCGTTATATTTGTTGGATTGATAGTTTGTTTATACATTTATCAATACCACTTTAATACTATTTGGGGTCTAGTTGGTCTTATTATCTGTATGTCTATATATGTAATATATATGACACTTGCCGATAAACACAAAAAACGTAAATTAAAAAAGAATCCCCAAGTTATTAACGAAAATTACAAACCATTTGTTTCAATTATGGTTCCTGCGCATAACGAAGGCGCAGTTATTTCTCAAACAGTGGAAAATATTTTGCAATTAGATTATCCGAATTTTGAACTTATCGTAATTGATGATAGAAGCGATGACAATACGGCAGATGTTATCAGAGATTTAGAACAAAAATTCGATAAAGTAAAAGCTTTAGTTAGAGAAAAAGACGCATTCCCTGGAAAATCAGCAGTTTTAAACGACGCGTTTAAATATGCAAAAGGTGATGCAATTTTGGTTTTTGACGCTGATGCAAGAGTTGATTCAGACTTTTTAACTAAATTAATTCCAAATTTAGAACCAGAAGATGTTGGCGCAGTTCAAGCAAGAAAAGTTATTTCAAATAGAGATGTAAACTTCTTAACTCGTTGCCAAGATAATGAAATGACTCTTGATTCTCACTTCCAAATTGGTCGTGACGCGGTAAAAGGCGCAGTAGAATTAAGAGGAAACGGTGAATTAATTAAAAGAAAAGCGCTAGAAGACATTGGCGGTTGGAACAATTACACACTTGTTGATGATTTAGATATGTCAACAAGACTTCATATTAAGGGCTGGGATATTCGTTTTTGCCCAGAAGCTCAAGTTAGAGAAGAAGCGGTTATTTATTTAATGCCACTTTACAGACAACGCAGACGCTGGTATGAAGGTACTGTTAGACGTTATTTAGAACTTTTTGGCGATGTTATTACATCTAAAAAAATGTCATTACGTGCAAGATTAGATATGACGGCTTATTTGTCAGAATTTTTAATGCCAACTTGGTTCATTTTTGAAGTTATAATCAGATGCTTCAAGGTTTTGACAGGTAAGGTTGCAGTTGATGATATTGGTATCATTACATCACTTTTGGTAGGTCTTGTAATCGGTATTTGCTTTACTTTAGCAACTCGTTATAGCTTAAGAAAGTATAATAATTTAAGTCGTTGGGAAGCTTTGAAACAAGCAGTCGAAACTTCAGCTTATATTTTAGCAATTTGGTTCCCAGTTGCTTTTTACATCTCGTTCAAAATTCTTTTGAAACCAAAAGATATGGATTGGGGTAAAACAACTCACGGGCTTGTTTTAGAAGAAGAACAACAACATAAAGAAAAAGTCGGAGTATAATAAAAGGGGTAGATATATGTTAGCAGGTATTAAAGAAAAAATTAGAGCAATTCAAGACTTTCCTAAAGAAGGTATCTTATTTAGAGATATTACAACAGCTTTAAAAGAACCTGAAACTATGAGAGATATGGTTGATTACTTGTATGAGCATTATAAAAATCAAAAAATTGATTATGTTGCAGGCATGGAATCAAGAGGTTTTATCGTAGGTATGCCTTTGGCATATAAGTTGAATGTTGGTTTTATTCCAATCAGAAAACCACATAAATTACCTGCACCAACTTTTAAAGAAACTTACGAATTAGAATACGGTACTGATACAATCGAAATGCACCAAGACGCGATTGAAGAAGGTAAAAACGTTCTTATCGTAGATGATTTACTTGCAACAGGCGGAACCGCAAGTGCTGCTTGCAGACTTATTGGTCAAGCAAAAGCAAATGTTGTTGGCGCAGCATTTTGGATTGAATTAAACGGTCTAGGTGGACGTGAAAAATTAGAAAAATTAGGCGTTGACGTTTTCACAATGTTGCAATACTAATTTTTAGATTAATATTTTAAACGGCGGGCGCAACACGCCCGCCGTTTTTTGTTTTTATTCAGAACTTACAAAGCAGTCATTTCACAACTCACAAATTTGTCATTCTGACGCGTTAAAAGAACGCATTCAAGATAGTCTTGCTATGTTCAGAATCTTGTTTATTGTTAAGACTTGCAGGAGATGCTGAACAAAGAACTTTCAAATACAAACTTGTACATTTAGCGCTTAAGCATGACATGTCGACTCACAACTCACTATTGTCTTGGATTATTCGGGTACGCATAGCCTTTGCATTTTCGCTTTTAATTTTCGTTTCGCTCAAATTAGCGCTCAAATAAGGCTATTTGCTCAGACGAGTTTCGCTTCGCTCACTCTACCGAAAATCCGTTCATACACCTAAATTTTGCATAGTCTTTGTTTACCGAGTTGTTACCTGTTTCTTTGTCGAAGGCTTCATAATATGTATAGGCTTTGCAGTAATCACCTTTTGCAAGGTAAACTTCTGCTGAGCGTGCAATAAAGCATTCATCGTGCGTTATTTTGTAGGTTTCTTCAAGGTCTTTTAGTGCGTTGTCATATTCGCCTGCAATGTAGTAAACATTGCTTCTTTCAAAGTATATTTGAGGTGTTGAGGCGTCTAATTTTATAGCTTCGTCAAACAAATCAAGAACCTTTGGTGTAATTCCCCCTTCTTTTTTGAAATTCGCAACTGCCATTTCTGCGTACGTTTCAGGGGCTTTTTTGAATTCAAGTGATTTTTCAAAAAAGTCTAGAGATTTGTCGTATTCTTCAAGATTAAGGTAGGCATGACCTTTAAAATAATACAAAGACGCTGTTTTTGGTGCAATTTTTAGCATAAAATCAATTTTTGCAATAGATTTTTGCGGATTTGAGTTTAATTCCTTGAAAAACGAGTTACAAGTTTTGCAACAAATTCCTGCAACTACAAACAACGCAATCGTAATCAAACAACCGATAAAGGTAAATTTGATTACAATGCGAAATTTGTCAAAATTTTCTTGAATAGTATCTAAAAGTTTATCCATAGACTAAATTTAATGATTTTTCTTTTAATGTCTAAAATCTTCTTGGATTAACGTTGTTGACCCAGTTTTCTTCAATTTTTTCTAGCGAAATTCCTTTTGTTTCAGGCACGAAGAAGTAAACGAAGATTATGCAAAGGATTGAAACAATGCCGAACATCCAGAACGTCCAAGCACCGCCAATTCTGTGTAATAGAATTGGGAAACTTGCAACTACAAAGAAATTAAAGGCAAAGTTTGAAACGGTGCAGATGCTCATTGAAATTCCGCGGATTTTAAGCGGAAATACTTCTGATACAATAATCCAGCCAACAGGTCCTAAACTCATTGCGAAAAAGATGATGTAAGTTACCAAACTTCCGACTGCAACCCATTTTTGGTATGAACCTAAAACGTCAGCAAAGGCGAAAGATGTGCCAAGTGCAAATAAACTTAGCATAACACCTGTCAAACCGAAGTATAACAATGGTTTTCTGCCTAAACGGTCGGTAAAATAAATTGCAACAATTGTCATTAAGAAGTTGATTATACCAATACCTGCGGTAGCGTAAATTGCAGTTATATTGCTATCAAAGCCAGCAGATTTGAAGATTGTAGGCGCATAGTAAATGATTGTGTTAATACCTGTGCAAATTTGTGCAAACATAATCCCAATACCAACAACGAACGGCATAACCATCCATTTTTTGAATACGAATTTTTCGCCTTTTTCTGAACTTTTATTGATTGTTTGTTTAATATCTTCAATTTCTTTGTCTGCGTCAATCGAAGGTTCAATTTTTTGGAAAACTTTTTTTGCTTCTTCGTTTCTATTTTTGCTAACAAGCCAACGCGGTGTATCTTGCATTAAACTCATTCCAACCAACAAAATTAAACTTGGAACAACGCCTGCAAATAACATCCAACGCCAGCTATAAATTGCGTTTGCAAATGCAGAATTGATTACATAAGAGAACAAAATACCTGCCGTAATTGCCCATTGATAAAGCGATACAAGTGTTCCACGCAAAGCTTTTGGGGAAATTTCTGACAAATACAATGGTACAACGAAGTTAACAATACCAACTGCAAAGCCGACGAAAATTCTTGAAATTATTAAAACTAGTACGTTTGGCGCTAATGCACACATAATTGAACCAGTCATAAAAATTATAGCGGTTGCCATAATGATTTTTTTACGTCCGAAAACATCAGCTAAAATGCCATTTGTTGCTGCCCCAATAACCGCACCGATTAGAACAGAGCTTACCAAAAATCCTTGTAGCGAATCTGATAAATCCCAAGTTTCGTTTATGAATAATAGCGCGCCTGAAATTACGCCTGTGTCATAGCCTGACAATAAACCGCCCAAAGATGCGACTATTGCTACAACATAAAGCCACAAATATTTCATTCTCATAAAAAGCGTCCCTTTCTTGTTTATAATACCTGTTGTACATTATAACAAAAAAGGGGCGCAGTTTAAAGTGTTATTTTATTAATTTTAAAATTTCATCAATATGTTTTTTAGGATCGACTTTGCGCCATTCTTTTTCGATTTTGCCTTTTTCGTCGATTAAAAAAGTTGAGCGCTCAGCCAGTTTTCCGTCCCAAGTCTTAAATTCTTCGGCTAATTTATGCTCTATATCTGATAAAAGCGGAAAATTTAAGTCGAATTTTTCCCTGAATTTTTTGTGACTTTCTGGTTTATCTGCACTAACTCCGATGACTTTTAAATGTGGTAAAAGTCTATTCAAATTATCCCTGAAATTGCACGCCTGAACTGTACATCCAGGGGTATCGTCTTTTGGATAAAAATAAAGTAAAACTTTTTTGCCCAAAAAATCTTTTAGCGAAAACTCTTGCTCTTTGCCGTTTTCGTCTGTACCTTGAAGTTTTATATCTAAAAATTTCATAATTTCTCCTTAAATTCTTGTCACTGTGAATTTTGAATTGTGTTTGCCAATAACTTTATGAGGTGTTTTTGCAGGAATAATAAACATTTCTCCCTTCTTAACTTTATGCTCTTTGTTATCGATTACAAAAATAATTTCACCTTTTAAAACGTAAATTCCAGCATCTACTGGTGAGTAGTGCTCTGGCATAACTTGGTCTTTTTCAATCGAAACTAACAATAACTTATAATCTTCTTCTTCAAGAATAACGTGTTTTTGAAACGATTGTGAGTTAAATTCGATTGAGTTTTCTAAATTAAATGGTTGTAAATACATAAAATCCTCCTTACAAGAGAAGTATTTTATGAGTGTTAAAATTTTTCAATTAATAAATCAGGCAATTTATTCTTCTTCATCAGTAGAAGTTTTTGGTGCAGGATTTAAGATATCATTATCGTAAACTGGTTGAAAATGCTTGATTTGAGGAAGTGGCGGGATTTTGCCAGTTGAGTTGAAGTCTTTATCCTGACAACCTTCTTCGTCACAAACGCCTAAAAATGAGCCAATTTGATTATAATAATAAGTTTTTTCGTTTCTTACAACGCTTTTTCCAACAAGTTGTCCGACCTTGTTGTAGAAAAAGGTTTGGTTTTTGATTGTTTTGTCGCGTGCAAGCAATTTTCCGTATTTATCGTAATAAATATTCTCGTTGTACTTTGTTTCAACTGAATATTCAGGTTTTGCAGGTTCAACTGGCGCAACTGTGTTTGGGGTTGTTGCAGTTGTAGTAGTGTTTGTAGCAGTATTGTCTGCTGGAACCGCATTTACAAGTGTTCCTGCCAATAAAATTGCTATTACATATACAAATTTTTTCATAACTAGTCCTATTTTATGCTTTTATATTAGCATATTAGGTGTTTTTAATGGAATAGAAATGAAAATATTTCAGCAGTTTAGAGTATTTTATTAATTTAGAATATATATTTCAAAATTCAAATAAACGGCAAAAGTTGTCCATAAAAAATACGGTACAAGCAGATAACAAGCAGGTTTGCTGATTTTATAAAATTCGTAAATCGTAAATGCGATAAATAACCACATTATAATGATAATAATTAATCCGCCTTGAATATCGGTATTGCTGAAGAATACTGACGACCAAATGAAATTTAGCAACAATTGAACTATGAAGAAAACAAGCGCATTGGCTTTTTTCATAGGGTTTTTAGCCTGAACAAAGACTAAAAATGATGCAAAAATCATTAAATACAAAATTATCCACGCAGGCGCAAAAAGCCAGTCAGGTGGCGTGAATACGGGTAAATTTAAAGAGTGATACCAATCAATGTTTTGCATAATAATTTATATGGAATAAATTATTGAAAAATACATCGCTCTGTTGCCTAATTTTCTGGAGTATCTTCCTCGGTTGTGTTGTTGTTTTTTGACAATTCTAAAAGGTGAGCAAAGATGTTATCGCAGTATTTACGGTCAATTGCGCTGAATGGCAAAACTACTCCGCCGAATTGTTTTTCTACATTTTTAATTACGTTCAGAACTTTGTTTTTTGGAACGTAGTCCATTTTTGTAATTACCGTAAATATAGGTAAATTGTATGCTTCAACCCATTCACGCATTTGCATATCGTTTTTTTGTAAGTCATGACGACCGTCAACAAGCTGAATTAGCGATGTTATCTGAGTTCTGTTTAATAAATACTCTTCTAAATAGCGTTGCCACTTTGCTTGAGCTTCTTTTGAAACTTTAGCATAACCATACCCAGGAAGATCGGCAATCATAAATTGTTCTGAAAAGTTGAAAAAGTTGATTAACCTTGTTTTTCCAGGAGTGTTTGAGGTTTTTGCTAATTTTTTGTTGTTGCACAAACAGTTTATGAATGAGGATTTACCTACATTTGAGCGTCCTAGTAGTGGAAACTCAGGTAGCGTGAAATTTGGGCATTGGCTTAATTTTTCAGCGCTTATTATAAACTTGGCGTTAATTTGTTTTGACATCTTTTAAATTCTTTTGCTTCTTTTTTCATGTACTTATTGTTAATTTTTAACAGTTTTTTGTCTAATTTTTTGATTTTTTTGTTCATTTTTGCAATTTTTCGTGGCTTTTGCTCTAAACCTGCTACAACCTTGTATGCGTCAATTGCTTCTTGGTAATGTTTTTGTTTTTCGCAAAGTTTTGCACTCAAAAGGGCAGCCTCGTAATTTGTTGGGTTAAATTCTAAAGAACGAAGTGCGTATTCTCTTGCAAACACTTTGTTTTTGTCTTTTTTGTTGAAATATTTTGCGTCCTTGTATAATGAGTCGGATTGTTTTTCCATGGTCATTATATAGTTCAAATTATGGATTGCTTCTTCATTTGAAGGGTCATAAACAAGAACTTTTCTCAAGGTGTCTTTTGCACTTGGATAGAATTTGTCATAAGTTAGAATTTCTGCTACAAACAAGTAATCTTCAGGAGTTTGAGCAAATAAAAGTGATTTTTCAAACATATCTTTTGCGTCTTGATATTTGTTCATAGCGTAATAAGCATCACCCTTTGCAAGCATGTCGTTAAGTCCTCTTGCAGGTGTTGCGATAATTCTATCAAGCGTTTCTTGTGTTGCTTTTTCTTGGTTAGTGATTTTTGCTAACTTTAATTTTGCAAGATATAATTGTAAATCGTTTGGATTTGCTTCTAATGCTCTTTCAATGTTTGAATAAGCAGTTTTTAATTCTTTTTCACGACCTAACAAGTTTTGGCTTGTTTCTTTTGCTTGTTCGAAGTAAGCGCTTGCAATACCTTTTAGGGCTTCAGCGTTGTAATCTTCAACCCCTACAAGGCTTGAATAGTATTTCAAAGCTTGATTGTGGTCGCCTTTTAAGATTGACAAGTTGCCGATGTATAATTTTGCTTGATTTAGGTCAGGATTAACTGCAAGTGCTGATTTCAAATTCGCAATTGCAAGTTCATTGTCAAATCTTTTTTCATAAATTGTTGCCAAATTCATGTATGGTTTTGTATTTTCAGGTTTTATGGCAATAGATTTTTTGAAGGCTTCAATTGCAGCGTTTTCGTTGCCTTGTTTTTTCAAAATCTCACCGCGTAAATTGTATGCAACAGAAGAATTTGGTTTCAATCTTAATGAGTGGTCAAGAGCGTCTAAGCCTTTTGAGTACAAGGATTTTTTGTCATAAACTTGTGCAAGGTGGAAGAACGCAGTTGAACTATTTGGGTTAATTGCGATTGCTTTTAAGAATTTTTTTCTAGCTTCATCGTAATTTCTGTTCAAAAAGTCGATTGAACCTAAATTGTCAATTGCAGTTGCGTAAGTTGGGTCAATTTCAAGCGCCTTGTTAAAAAACATATTTGCTTTGTCTAAATTGCCTGTGTTTAGTGCTATTACGCCAAGTGCGTTGTATGCAGGATAATATTTAGAATTTAATTTTAAAGCGGTATTAAATTCCTTGATTGCATCCTTTATTAAATCCTCTGATTGATTTCTGTATTCCATATCAGAAGAGGCTTGACGTCTAATGTTTACGATACCTTGAGCAAAATGTAAATTGGCATTGTTTGGATATTTTGGCATAAGAGCGTTAAGTTGAGATTGAGCCATATCAAACTTGCCTTGTTTTGCCAAAGATACTGTATATAATGATTTTGCAGTTATATCGTTAGGATTTGTCAAAATCATATTGTTTAAAATTTTATCTGCTTGAGCAAAATTACCATACTCAAGAAGTTTATCGATTTGTTGATAATTTTTGCTTATTTTTGCAGTAATTACTGTTTTTTGTTTTGCTGGTGCTTTTTTTACTGGTTTTGCGTCTGCGTTAATACCAATTGTTAAAAGTCCTGAAACCGCTGTCGCAATTACCAATGTTTTACTCAATCTCATTTTCTATCCTCTGTTTTGTAAATTATTTTTTAATTATACAAAAACATTGTATAATAGCACTAGTAAAAAAAAATCGTGCGTAAGTAGGAATAATTATGGGTTTGAATAAAGACTCAAAAGTTTATTTAGAAGATTTTAAAACATACCTTTTGATTGAAAAAAACTTTTCAAAACATACCGCAAAGGCTTATTATTCTGATGTTTTGAGTTATTTGTTGTGGCTTGATGAAGCCTCTTGTTTGAATGTGAACTTTGCAAAAGTTAGAGATTATTTGTACTTTATTCAAAAATTTAATTATAAAAAAACTACTTTGGCTCGAAAGATAGCATCAGTAAGGACTTTCTACAAATATTTATATAGAGAGCGTCTTATGGATACTAACCCAACGGCTAATCTAACTGCGCCAAAACGTCCAAAATCCTTGCCAAAATTTTTGACAGATGCAGAGGTCGAAAAAATTCTATCAGGTATAAAAATTGAAACTCCAGCAGGATATCGGAATCGCGCAATATTAGAGCTTTTATGGGCTACTGGCATGCGTGTTTCTGAACTTAGCGGTTTGAATTTTGGGGATTTGAATTTAGAAAATAACGAAATTACTGTATTTGGTAAAGGCGCGAAGGAGCGTATTGTACTTGTTTCTGACCGTGCAAAAAATTATTTGCAAAGATACATTGATACTGCTCGACCTTTGATTGCAAAGGGTTTTGTACTAGAGCCGATAACAGACATTTCGCCAGTATTTATCAATAATACAGGGTATCGTTTGCAGAATAAAACTATCAGAAACGTTATAAACGACGTGGTTGAGAATATTGAACTGCCAAAACACGTGACACCGCACATGTTCAGGCACAGTTTTGCCACTCATTTGATTGAAAATGGCGCAGACTTAAGAATTGTTCAAGAGTTGTTGGGTCATGCAAGTATTTCGAATACGCAAATTTATACTCACGTTTCGACAAAACACTTGCAAGATGTATTTGAACATTCGCACCCAAGAGCTTGATTTCAGTATTTATGCTAAAATAAAATTATGGCTATATTATCAGACGATGACAATTTTAAACAAAATATTAAAAAAAATCCTGTCGTAAAACCAGAAACAATCGAGTACGACAAGACTTTTGAAAATTCAATTCGTCCTAAAACTTTTGATAATTATATTGGTCAATCTGAATTGAAAGAAACTTTGCAAATTTCAATTGAGGCGGCAAAAAAGCGCGAAACAAATTTAGACCACATGTTATTTTATGGTCCTCCAGGGCTTGGAAAAACGACGCTTGCTGGCGTTGTGGCTCAACAAATGGGTGCTGAATTAAAAATCACCTCTGCGCCAGCGCTTGAAAGACCGCGCGATATTATTGGAATTTTAATGTCTTTAAAAGGTGGCGAAGTCTTATTTATTGACGAAATTCACCGTCTTAACAAGGTTACAGAGGAAATTCTTTATCCTGCTATGGAGGATTTTTACCTTGATATGACAACAGGAAAAAGTCAAACGGTTAAAACGATGCGACTTCCGTTGCCGAAATTTACGCTAATCGGTGCAACAACAAAGGCGGGAGAACTTTCTGGACCTTTGAGAGATAGATTTGGTATAATTCACAGATTACAATTCTATAATTTTGATGAATTGGCACAGGTTATAAAACGTACGGCTGAAATTTTGGATATAAAAATTACCGACGAAGGTGCTGACGCTATTGCAAGATGCTCTCGCGGGACTCCACGTATCGCAAATCGTTTGGTTAAGCGTGTTTCAGATTTTGCAATCGTAAAATATGACGGCGAAATTACTGAAGAAGTGGCAAAAGACTCTTTAAAGGCTTTAAAAATTGATGAATATGGTTTAGATTCAACAGATAGAGCCTTGTTAAATATGATTATTGAAAAATATGACGGTGGACCTGTTGGTATAAATACGCTTGCTGCGGCTTTAGGCGAGGATATCAGAACGCTTGAAGATGTTTGTGAGCCATATTTGTTGCAAATAGGTTTGTTGCAAAGAACTCCGCAAGGTAGAAAGGTTTCTCCAGAGGGTTACAGACATTTGGGGATAAAAAATCATTCTGCTCAACGTAGTCTTTTTGAGGATTAATATGAAAAAGTTTTTAATTTTAGTTGTAATGATATTGTTTGCGTTGCCTGTTTTTGCGCAAAACGATAGTGATAAAGTTTTGAAATCTGAATTGGGCAAAATTCAGAGTGTTGAATATGAAGACGTCGAACAGTCTTTTACTGACAAAAGTCAAGTAAAACAGATTGTTACAGTTAAGCTTTTGACGGGCGAATTTAAAGGTCAAAATTTTAAAACAACAAACATGATAACTGGCAACCCTTATTACGATATTTTCTTGAAAAAAGGTGATAAGGTAATTCTTCACTCAGAAATGGAGGAGGACGGAGAAACAATAAATTACGATATTGCAGACATTCATAGAATAAATTTTGTGTATGTTTTAACTGCGATTTTTGTAGGTTTACTTTTAATCGTAGGTCGCAAAAAGGGCTTCAATAGTTTACTTTCAATTGTTATAACAGTCGTTCTAATTCTTTTTGTAATGGCTCCAATGGTTAGAAGTGGCTTTAATCCAATAATTTCGGCGCTTATCATAAGTTTACTATCGACCTTGCTTACAATGTACACTGTTGGCGGATTTAACCACAAGAGTACCTCTGCAACCGTTGGTGTTATTGGAAGTTTGATTTTTGCATCGTTCTTGTCAATTTTGGCCATAAAATTTGCTAGATTAACAGGTTTTTGTTGCGAAGAAACTATGTATTTATACTCGGCAGACCCTAATTTAGATTTCAAAGGGATTTTGACAGCCTCTGTAATTCTTGCAACGCTTGGCGCTGTTATGGATACTGGCATGTCGATTGCAAGTAGCATAAACGAATTTTATATGATTAATCCAAAATTGACGACAAAAGAATTGTTTCTGTCTGGCATGAACGTTGGTAAAGATATTATCGGAACAATGGCAAATACGTTGATTTTAGTGTATTTAGGTTCGTCTTTACCTTTAGTTTTGTTATCACAAAATATTGATTTGCAAAAATTCTTCAACTTGAACCAAGTAGTTACAGAGATTTGCTCAGCTATGATTGGTAGTATCGCGCTTGTTGCGTGCGTTCCGATTACGGCGATTGTATCTGCTCACTTGGTTAGGGTTAACAAAAAAGAAATTGATGATATAATTATAGAAAATGATATAGAAATCGACGAAGATTAAGAGGTTATAAATATGATTGAAATGCGCGTAATGGGTATAGCACTTGATACAAGAACTGGTTCTCCAATCGTTGTTCTTCACGACAAAGATAACAGAAAAGCTCTTCCTATCTGGATTGGCTCTGCTGAGGCTAGTGCTATCATTAGAAAAATCGAAAATCTACAAGTTGCAAGACCTATGACGCATGACTTGATTATTGGTATAATCAAAAGAACTGGCTATGAGTTAGAAAAAGTCGAAATTGATGACGTTGAAAAAGATACTTATTTCGCAACTTTGGTTCTAACAAAAGACGGCGAAGAACCTCTTGAAATTGACTGTCGTCCTTCTGATGCAATTGCAGTTGCAATCCGTGTTGACGCCCCAATTTATGTTGCAGCGTCAGTATTGGCAACAGGTGCAGTTTCAACAGACCCTTCAAAAGACGAAGAAGAAGCTCAAGAGTTCAAAAGCTTTGTTCAAAACTTGAAACCTTCTGATTTTGAAAAATTATTGAAAGGTCACGAAGAGTCAGACCAATAGCCTAACTCGTATCTTTATCAATCCAAATGTAGGTAACTTGTTTGTTTTCTTTAAACGGATTTGAATGATATAAATTTTGCTCGTATTCAGTATGAGCGTTGTTTTTGACCTTTTTATTTATAAGCTTTTTTGTGTATTTGAAAAAATTCATAATAAAATTATGCGCCCATTTTATACCTGTTTAACCCCCAAAAAGTATTAAAAATGAATTGGCGAATGGGTATTTGTGATAAGATTAAAATATGAAAGAACTCGAATTTATAAGAATAATTCAAAATATATTATCCTCTGAACATATTGGCGATGATTGCGCATATCTAGAGGATTTGGGCATTGTCGTAACGCAAGATAGTTTGGTTGAAGATGTTCATTTCAAGCGTGAATTTTCGACACCTTTTAAATTAGGTTATAAATCAATTGCCGTAAATTTGAGTGATATTTATGCCTCAGGCGCGGAGGCTAAATACCTTACTGTGTCTTTATCTCTGCCAAAAGATGTTGACGAGGAATTCGTAAAAGGCTTTTATGAAGGGGCAAAATCAGCTTTAAACGGTGCAAAAATTGTTGGCGGTGACATAACTGGCTCAGATAAGATTTTTGTTTCTGTAACCGCTATTGGCGCGACAAAAGGACGAAAAATCTCCTCAAGAAAAAATGCAAAAGTTGGTTATAAAATTATCACAAACGGTCAGCATGGTTCAAGCGGAGCTGGGCTTTACGCCTTGTTGAACAATATTGACGGGCATGAGGGTTTGAAACAAGAGCATCTTATGCCAAAAACTTCCTCGGATTTGTCGAATAATATTGCACTTAGTGCCAAAAATGATTACGCAATGATGGATTCCTCGGACGGTTTGGCGGATTCCTTGTACAAAATAGCCAAAAACAGTGGCGTTTGTGCGCAGGTGGATTTCGAAAAAATTCCTTACGACAACGATATTGAAAATTTAGAAGGGCTTGATTACAAACAAACAATTTTCTTCGGCGGTGAGGATTACAAACTTGTTTGCGCAATATCTGATGAAGATTTGAGTAAAATTAATCCCGATTTTTACACAATTATTGGCGAAATTGTTGAAAAAACTGATGAAAATTGCTTGAAAATTAATATTAATGGTGAAATTGTTGAATTTGACGATAAAAAGTTAGAAGAAAAATTCTTTCAACATTTTTAATTTGACATTAAATTATGAAACTGTTACGATGTTCTGAAAAAGGGGTTTTATTTATGAAAATATTTGAAAAAGCATTTACTTTAGCAGAAGTTGTCCTTGTAATAGCTATTGTCGGTGTTGTAGCGATATTAACAATCGCAAATGCTACTAACGAAGGCGATGAAGCAGAAAGAGTAGCTCAATTAAGAAGAACTCAACATATTCTTGAACAAGCTATGGCTCAAGCTATTGAGGAAAAAGGCGCAATTAAAAACTGGCAAAAAGTAAGTGGCACAAGAATAGAGGCAATTCATGATAATTTTATTAGAAAAATGAAATTGTCTAGAGATTGTGAAGATACAGGTACACAATGTTGGAAAGACGGAGATATTGCGGTAAATTCTAATTCAAAATTTATGAAAGCAATATTGTCAAATGGTGCCTCTATTGCAGTAACAGATGATAGTGACATGACAATATATGTTGATGTTAATGGCCCAAACAAAGGTAACACTACAATTGGTGTAGATGTATTCAAATTTGTAATGCATGATGTGAACTATGGCGGTTCTATCATGGCTTTAGGTGCTGATATTGGTACAGATGCTTTATTTAGAAGCGAATGTGCAGATGATAGATTGTATTGTACAGCTTGGGTAATCAAAAACGGAAATATGGATTATCTAAAATGTATTGAGGATTTGTCTTGGATTGCAGAAAATGGTAAAACTACTTGTCCTAAAGACTAAATAAAAAATTATAATCATATTTAAAAAGGGCTTTCAAATGTACATTTGAAAGCCCTTTTGTTATTTAAAATTTTTTGTGAAATTATTCAGCATGGTTGTTCATAGCTTCAATTTCTCTAATAGAAGCGTGAACCTTGTGGCAACCGCAATCGCAGTATAAAACTTCGCCTGTTGTTCCGCTTGATAGAGGTGATGCTAGGAATAAACCAGCGTTTCCAACGTCATCAAGAGTTGTGTTTCTGTTCAATGGTGATTTTAATGCAATTGCTTTTAACATGTTGCCAAATCCTGAAATACCGCTTGCTGCAAGAGTTTTGATAGGGCCAGCTGATAAGCAGTTAACTCTAACACCGTTTTTACCCATATCCATTGCAAGGTATCTCATTGATGCTTCTAATGCAGCTTTTGCAATAGCCATAATGTTATAGTTTGCAACGTACATTTCTGAACCGATGTATGTTAAGGCAAGAACTGAACCACCTTCGTTCATAATAGGTCTTGCGTTACGGCAAATTGAAACTAAAGAATAAGCGCTTACGCCCATTGCTAAGTCCCAACCTTCTTTTGATGTATTGATGAATTCGCCTTGTAAGTCTTCTCTATTTGCAAAAGCTACTGCGTGAACTACGAAATCTAATTTTCCGTAAATTTTTTCACATTCTGCAAATACTGCTTTTACTTCGTCTTCTTTTGTAACGTCGCAAGACATTATTAATTTTGAATTCATTTCCTCTGCGATAGGTCTTACACGTTTCTCCATTACTTCACCTGCGTAAGTGAATGCAATGTCTGCGCCTTCTTCAGATAATTTTTTTGCAATGGCATAAGCAATTCCGTGTTTGTTTGAAACGCCGAAAATTACGCCTTTTTTACCTTCCATTATACTCATAATTTTTCTCCTTAAATTATTCTTTCGCCTGTATTTTTATCAAAATACAGAAAATCTTTATCGTTTAAACTTAAATCAATATAATCGACAATATTTAGTTCTGTTCCTATTTTAGCACAACATTTATTTCCGCCAATATTGAAATATACTATTTGTTCTGAGCCTAAAAGCTCAGTCATTTCTGTTTTTACGCTGAATTTTATGTGTCCAGTAGGATTAGTCATATTTTCTGGACGAATTCCAACTGTAACCTCGTTTCTGCCGTTTAATTTTTCAATCAAATCTTGTTCAAGTTCAAAAATAGGTTCGTCCATGATAAGAGTGTTATTGATTATTTTGCAATCAATAAAGTTCATTTGAGGAGAGCCGATAAATCCAGCAACGAACTTGTTTTTAGGGTTGTTATAAACGTTCAAAGGTGTGTCAACTTGTTGAATTTTACCTTTGTCTAAAATTACAATTCTGTCGCCCATTGTCAAAGCTTCTGTTTGGTCGTGAGTTACGTAAATAAACGTAGTTTGAAGCTTTTCGTGCAACTTTTTGATTTCTGCTCTCATTTGAACACGTAATTTTGCGTCCAAATTTGAAAGAGGTTCATCCATTAAGAAAACTTTTGGATTTCTAACTATTGCTCTACCAAGCGCTACACGTTGACGTTGTCCGCCTGAAAGTTGTTTTGGTTTTCTGTCTAAGTATTCTGTCAAATTAAGAATTTCAGCGGCTTCGCGAACTTTTTTATCAATAATATTTTTATCAACCTTGCGCATTTTTAAACCAAACGCAATGTTTTCGTACACTGTCATGTGTGGATATAGCGCGTAGCTTTGGAAAACAAAGGCTATATCTCTGTCTTTTGGGTGAACATTATTAACCTTTTGGTCGCCAATATAGATATTTCCGCCAGAAATTTCTTCCAAGCCAGCTATCATTCTTAAAATCGTTGATTTTCCGCAACCTGATGAGCCAACAAGTACAATAAATTCCTTGTCTTTTATTGTTAAATCCACCCCATCGATTACTCTTTTTTTGTCATAAGCTTTTATGACGTTTTCAAGTCTAACTTCACTCATTGCCTGTTTGAATTACCTTTTCTGCTGGTATGATTATGTTGTAGGTTGTGCCTTGCATAGCTTCTGAATCAACCCACATATTTCCTTTTAAAATTCGTATAAGGTTTTTTATTGTTGCAAATGCGATTGAGCGCATTATTGCTTTTTTATTAGGGTTATCAAGTTGCGTGTATGGCTCAAAAAGGTTGTCCATATCAGCATCACTTATGCCAAGTCCCATATCTTTTATTGTGAACATTAAAAACGACTTTTCACTTGCGTTTTCAAACGGTACAAGCCCTTTTTCGTTTACTAAATCTAAGTCAGGATGTTTTACGTCAATTGTAATTTCGCCAACATCTGTTGATTGAACCGCAGTTTCTATAATGTTTTGCAGAATAACTCTCAAAAGTGCCTCATCAGAATAAATTGTTCTTTTGATTTCTGAGGAAACGTCCAAAGATACGTTAATACCTTTTTCTTTGATTTCGTTTTCATTTGCTTTTAGAACTGAATTTAAAACATTTATTGCGTCAAAATAGCTTAGTTTATGAGTAAACAAATTAGACTCAGATTTTGATAAATCTAAAATTTTATCAAATAAATATAAAACATCTTGCGAGTTTTTGTTAATGATATTTATGTATTTACCTTGCTTTTCATTAACTTCACCACCAAGTCCGTCCAAAATCGCTTGAGAAAAGCCAACAACAGATTGAAGTGGAGTTTTGATTTCGCTTGCAAGTTTTACTAAAAAGTTGTTTTTATCGCGGTTTACCTTTTTAGAACTTTCGTGTTCAACTAAAATGTTTGTAAGTGTTTTGTAGTTTTGAGTGTTGTCGCGCATTGAAACCAAGAAGCCTTCGTTTGTGCGTCTTACAGATATTTCGAAAAATTTATCCTTGTTCAAAGATGATTTTGTTCTGATTATTGTTGGTTTTGCAACGTCTGCGATTTTTACGATTAAGTCCATTGCGTTTTCTAAAATGTCGTCAATGTAGCCATCTGCAAAGTTTTCTTTAAGCTCTGACAAGGTTTTTTGTGCAAGGTCGTTATACCATAAAAAACTACCCTGATTGTTCAAAAGCACAACAATATCAGGAAGTTTTGACATTAAGTTTTCTTCTTCCTCTTCGTGTACAAAGAAATTTTTAATAAAATTAATCATAAACACCTACTTTTTTAGTATATCATAGACCTGAGATTTAGCAAGTACTAGCCTTATAGCCCCTATTTTAGCGAGTTTTGTTAACTATTGTTACGCTCATTTAAAAAGACTAGCAAAAAAATTTTTTTTGGGATTTGAAACATAATACATAGTATGCTAAAATAAAAAATAAATTACGGAGATATAAAATGAGTGAATTTGATAACATTAACGCAATAAGATTTCAAAAAATCGATATTAAGCGCGAAAAATCTAAAAAGTCGCCTGCCCCAGAAGGCAGTAATGATGTTGAATACACTGATTTTTCTAACCCTAAAGCAGAATCTTTAGGACGCTCTCAAGTTGCAACGCCAGACAACATTGAAGGCGATGTAAAATTTATGATGAAAAACCCAGAAAAAGTTGCACAAGCAAATATTTTCTTTGATAGCGCGTATGAATTACTAAAAAGAGAGAACGAAGAACGCGCTTACGAAAAGGCTGCTCAAATGACCCAAGCCTTTAAAGATGAATTTTTGGTTTTGAGATAACCAGTTTAACGCCTTAACGTCTTATCGTCCTATAGTCTTGTTGTTAATCAATAAGTCAATAAGCGTTTAAGACTATAAGTCGATTTATAATTAAAATGTCATTTTAATATAAATGACCTAACGTCTTAACGCCTTAAAGTCTTATAGTCTTAAAATTTTTTCAAAAATGTTGAAAAAATTTTAAAAATAGTTTATACTAATGAAAAATAAGGAGAAAAGGTATGAAAAACATTATTAATACTGGCGTTTTGACGTCGGGGGGGGGGTAAAACCTAGTAGTAACGCGACTTTCCACGAACGCGTAAAAGCATTTTTTGAGAGCATAAAAAGGTACGTCATTGCGAGGACGAACATCGTGAGGACGTGGCAATCCACAATTGCATTCTTTTTGGATTGCTTCACATACGTTCGCAATGACAATAAAGTCGATTCACAAGTGGTGTCATCCCGCATAAACGAAGTGCATTGCGGGATCTT
>CAVCIX010000004.1:0-40870 GCA_963602505.1 Anaerovoracaceae bacterium
GTGGTGGTACATTCGATGTATCTATCCTTGAAATCGGTGACGGTGTTCACGAAGTACTTTCTACATCAGGTGATACTCACTTAGGTGGTGATGACTTCGATGAAAAAATCATGCACTGGATTTGCGAAGAATTCAAAAAATCAGAAGGCATTGACTTAAGCAACGATAAACAAGCAATGCAACGTATTAAAGAAGCAGCTGAAAAAGCAAAATGTGAATTGTCATCAGTAGTTGAAACAAACATCAACTTACCATTCATCACTGCTGACGCTAACGGTCCAAAACACTTGGATATGCAATTAACTCGTGCAAAATTCGAAGAACTTTGCCACGACTTGTTAGAAAGATGTAAAAAACCAGTTGAACAAGCTATTACAGACGCTGGTATTTCTAAATCTGAAATCAACGAGGTTGTATTAGTTGGTGGTTCAAGCCGTATCCCAGCAGTTCAACAATTGGTTAAAGATTACACAGGTAAAGAACCTAACCAATCAGTAAACCCTGATGAAGTAGTTGCAGTTGGTGCGGCAATTCAAGCTGGTGTACTTGCTGGTGAAGTTAAAGATATCGTATTGTTAGATGTAACTCCATTAACTTTAGGTATTGAAACTTTAGGTGGCGTTATGACTGCACTTGTTCCAAGAAACACTACAATCCCTGTTTCTAAATCTCAAGTGTTCTCAACTGCTGAAAATAACCAAACCGCAGTAGATATTCAAGTACTTCAAGGTGAAAGACCAATGGCCAAAGATAACAAATCTTTAGGTATGTTCAGACTTGAAGGTATCGCACCTGCAATGCGCGGTATCCCTCAAATTGAAGTTACTTTTGATATCGATGCTAACGGTATCGTAAACGTTTCAGCTAAAGATAAAGCTACTAACAAGGAACAAAAAATCACAATTACAAACTCATCTAACTTGTCAGATGATGATATCGATAAAATGGTTAAAGAAGCTGAAGCAAACGCAGCAGAAGATAAAAAGAAAAAAGAAGAAGCTGAAATCAAAAACAACGCTAACTCTTTAATCTCATCTGCTGAAAGAATTGTTAAAGACTTCGAAGGTAAAATCGATAAAGCTGATGAAGAAAAATTAAACGAACAAAAAGAAGCATTGAAAAAAGCTTTAGATGAAAACAAATCAGCAGACGAAGTTAAAAAATTGTCTGAAGAATTGCAACAAACAATGTTCGGTATTTCTCAAAAAGCTTACGAAGCAGTTCAAAAAGATGAAAGCGCAAACGCTGGCTCTTCTGAATCTGCAAGCTCTGACTCATCATCAGACAACAAAGGCGACGATGATGTAATTGATGCAGAATATACTAAAGAATAGCGCGAGCGAATCAGACGCGCGAGCGAAAATGCAAAGGCTATGCGTACCCGAATAATCCAAGAGAGCGCGAGCAACGACAAATATAAAAACAGGGCGGTTGATTTCATCAACCGCCCTGTTTTATTTTTATTGTATTACGAACCAATTCCAAAAAGATTTTATGCAACAACATTCAATTTATTTTGTGCTGCTTCTTTTTCTTTTAATTTCAAATATCTTTCGCATTGTTTAGTTTTGTCATAACCTAACAAAATACCTAGAATAAAGTCTTTTTCTGGTGTAAGTTTATTTAAAGGAGTATCACCAAAAGTTTTTACAACATCAACACAAGGTTTGTCACCTAAAAATACATTCAAATTGTTACCGTTTGGAGCTGGTTGAAGGTGATAGTATAAATTATCACGTTGTAAACGTTTTTCAATAGCTGGTTTATCTTCCATTTGCATTGTTTGTAAAACAAGTGGTCTGATACCATGTTTGTATCCATAAATTTGTTCATTCAAAACTGCAAACTTGTTATTTTTGTATTCTGCGGTTGTAATTGGTGTTATACCTGCCATTTTCCTTCTCCTATAATGTAATCTGTGCCTATACAAAACCCATAATAAAATTTTTTGCTAGTTTGTTAAATAATTCTTTACAAAAAAGACTAAAAAAACAGAGGCTTGTTAAACAAACCTCTGTTTTATCAATATAAAGATTTTTGCTAATTAAATCAGTATGTACCTTCGATTTTTTCCATTACATCGTCTGGAATATCTGCATTTGAGTAAACGTTTTGAACATCGTCGTGTTCTTCAAGTTTATCAATTAATCTCATTAATGAAGTTGCAGTTTTTTCATCTGTAATTTCTATTGTGTTTTCAGGAATTCTTGTAAATTCAGCCGTTGTGTGTTCAAAACCAGCTTGTTCTAAACCTTCTGAAATTGTTTGCAAATCTGCAACTGATGTTAGAATTTTGTATTCTTCTTCATCGTCATCCAAGAAGTCTTCTGCGCCTAGGTTAATTGCTTCTTCTACAAGTTTGTCATAATCAACAGTTTTAGGGAATGTAATCATACCATATTGTTTGAACATCCAACCTACACAACCTGTTTCACCCAAGTTACCGTTGAATTTTGTAAAATAACTTCTGATATCACCTGCCGTACGATTTCTGTTGTCTGTCATAGCTTCAACAACAATAGCAACACCGCCTGCGCCGTATCCTTCGTAAGTTAATTCTTCGTAATTTTCAGATGCGCCTGCACCTGTACCTTTTTCGATTGCACGTTTAATATTATCGTTTGGAAGACCTGCTGCTTTTGCTTTTTCAACCGCAGTTCTCAAACGGAAATTTGCCTTCAAATCACCGCCACCAAGTCTTGATGCTACAATGATTTCTCTTGAAAATTTTTGAAAAACTACTGCTCTTTGTGAGTCAACTTTTGCCTTTTTATGCTTTGTTGTAGCCCATTTTGAATGTCCGCTCATATTTTTATTTCCTTTTGATTAATTGTATCTGAAAATATTATATCAAAAATAATATTTTCGACAAAATATATACAACAAATTTATTTTATGAGATAAATGTTATATGGAAAAATTTGTTGAAACGAAGTATATAACCTTAGATAAAACGATTGAATTAGACTGCGGAAAATCGCTAGAAAACGTAACTGTAGCCTATGAAACTTATGGCAAATTAAACGATAACGCAGACAATGCAATTTTAATCATGCACGCCTTAACTGGCGACGCGCACGCATCAGGTTTTCACGAAGGGGACAAAAAAGCTGGTTGGTGGGACAACATGATTGGTTCTGGCAAGGCTTTTGATACAGATAAATACTTTGTAATTTGTTCAAATATTCTTGGTGGTTGCAAAGGCACAACTGGACCAAATTCAATTAACCCTAAAACTGGTAAGGAATGGGGTTTAGACTTTCCAGTAATCACAATTGAAGACACAGTAAAGGTTCAAAAAGAACTTATTGATAAATTAGGAATTAAAAAGCTTACAGTCGCAGGAGGCTCTATGGGCGGAATGCAGGTACTTGAATGGGCTATTAAATATCCTGAAATGGTTACAAATAGCATAATTATCGCATCCTCTGCTCGTTTATCTGCGCAAAACATAGCCTTCAACGCGGTTGGCAGAAACGCAATTCTTTCTGACCCTAACTTTAACGACGGAAATTATTATGGCAAAGAACTTCCAGAAAAAGGACTTGCAATCGCAAGAATGATAGGGCATATAACCTATTTGTCAGACGACGCTATGCATAATAAATTTGCAAGAAAATTGCAGGATAAAGAAAAGCCAAATTTTGATTTCAACATTGAATTTCAGGTGGAAAGCTACCTAGAACATCAAGGACAAACCTTCGTCAACAGATTTGACGCAAACAGTTATTTATATATTACAAGAGCGTGTGATTATTTTGATATTGCACAAAAATATTCTTCTTTAGAAAGTGCTTTTGAAAAAACAAACTCTAAATTTTTAATCATTTGTTTCTCTTCAGACTGGCTATTTCCGCCTAAACAGTCAAAAGAAATAGTAAACGCATTAATGAAATCAGGCAAAGATGTTTCGTTTTTAGAAATTCAATCTCCTGCGGGTCATGACGCGTTCTTGCTTGAGTTTGAGGCGCAAACAAAAGTCATAAAAAGTTTTCTTAACTAGTTTTTAGCCGTTCAAAATTCCTATAAAACAATAAGTGTAATGCTAATACTTATTTTGTAAATGATTGTAACGATAAATTTGACATGGCGTTATAAAAATTTTTTTACGTGGAATAATCATAGTATACATAAGATATGTGTATAAAATGTTGTCAAGCTAACCGTTACGTGCAAGCGTAACAGTACACTGCAAGGATGTAGTGTATCAATCACGAAAGGAGATCTATTATGGCAATTACAGTAAACACAAACATTCCATCACTAACAGCACAAAAAGCATTGAATTCTGCTACAAACAAAATGAACACTGCTATGGAACGCATGTCAACTGGTTTGAAAATCAATTCATCAAAAGATGACGCAGCAGGTTTGGCAGTATCAAACAAATTGGATTACCAAGTTTCATCATTAAAAGTAGCTCAAAGCAACGCTCAAATGGGTGCTTCAATGTTAGATACTATGGAAGGCGTTATGTCAACTATTTCTGATAACTTAACTCGTATTAGAGATTTGACTGAACAAGCAGCTAACGGTACTTACGGTACAGATGCATTGAAAGCAATCAATACTGAAATTAACGCTAGATTGAAAGAAATCGACCGTGTTGCAGCAACAACTGAATTCAACGGCAAAAAATTGTTAGATGGTACAACACAAGAAGTTAAACTTCAAGTTGGTATCGACGGAACTGACAATTCAGTAATTACTTTGGACGACAAAGTATTCCAAAATTCTACAAGAGATGGCTTAGGACTTGCTGATGATGTTGCTTGGACAGATGACGCTACTGCAAGAGCTTACTTATCAACTATTGATTCAGCTATTGCTAAAGTTACTAACGCTCAAACTCAAATCGGTGGTAAACAAGCTGCTATCACTTCAGCAATGGATTCAGCTCAAGTTATGCAAACAAACTTAACTTCTGCAAGTTCATTGATTAAAGACGCAGATATCGCTGAAGAATCTTCAAACTACATCAAACAACAAATTCTTCAACAAACTTCTGCAAGCTTGTTAGCTACTGCAAACCAAGCTCCATCAATCGCATTGAACTTAGTTTAATCGAATGTTTGAAGTTTGATTATATCTTCAAGGTTATTAAGCCCGAAAGCAAAGCTTTCGGGCTTTTTTTGGATTTTCGGTAGGGCGCCGTGTGAGCGTATGCGAACCCAGCCCGTAAGAGCAAATAGCCTTTTTGAGCGATAATTTGAGCAAAGCGAAAATTAAAAGCGAAAATACAAAGGCTATGCGTATCCGAATAATCCAATAGAGCGCGAGCAAACAAGACGCGCAAACGATTATAATTACAGATATTTATAAATCTTTATGGCTAAAATGTTTTTTACCTTCGACGTAGTCTTTCACAATATGACCGTTTCCGATTAATTTATACTTGTAAATAGTCAAACCTTCCAGACCTACTGGACCTCTCGCGTGAGTTTTATTTGTTGAAATTCCAACCTCAGCGCCAAAACCGTATCTAAAACCGTCTGCAAAACGAGTTGAAACATTTTGATAAACTCCTGCAGAATCAACTTTTTGCATAAATTTTTCCGCATTTTCATTATTTTCAGTCAAAATGCAATCCGTATGTCCTGAACCGTAAGTATTTATGTGATTTATAGCTTCCTCAAGATTTTTAACTGTTTTATATGCTAAAGTTTTATCGCCATGTTCAAACGCCCAAGTTTCAGGATTTGCAACAAGCGTGATTTCAGCTTTTTCCAATTCTTTTAGCAATTCGTCTTTTTTTGCAAAATTTTCGTGAATAAGCAAGGTTTCAACAGTGTTACAAGCACTTGGGTATTGTGTTTTGGCGTCAATGATTACATTTTTAGCCTTTTCAAAATCTGCACTTTCATCAACAAAGATATGGCAAATTCCGTCGGCGTGTCCCAAAACAGGAATTTTTGTATTTTCTTTTATAAATTTAACCAATTTATTTCCACCGCGAGGAATAATTAAATCAATGTATTTGTCGCATTTTAACATTTCATTAACTTCTTCGTGCGAAAAAATTTGCGATAACACATTTTTAGGGAATTTTTCAACTTTTTCTAACGCGCCATTTATTACCGCTAAGATTGTTTTATTAGTATTTATAGATTCTTTACCACCTTTTAATATAACCGCGTTAGAAGATTTTATTGCAAGTGATGAAATTTGTGCGATAACATCAGGTCTTGCCTCAAAAATAATTCCAATAACGCCAATTGGGCAAGAAATTTTATACAAATTCAAACCTTCATCCAATTGTCGAGCCAAAAGAGTTTTGCCGATTGGGTCATCAAGGCTCACAACATCGCGAATACCTTGAATCATATCACGCATTTTGTTTTCGTCTAATTTCAAACGGTTGTAAACAGAAGGCGAAACAGTGTCTTTTGACTGTTCTAAATCCTTTTTATTTGCTTCAAAAATTTGTTCTTTATTTAATTCCAAAGCCTCTGCAACATTTAAAAGAGCTTCATTTTTAATCTCAGTCGTCAATTCTGCCATTTCCAAACTTGCAGTTTTTGCCTGTTTTACAATAGTTTCAAAATCCATAATATACCTTATAAAATAGTAATGTTATCACGAGTTACAATAGCGTCGTAATTTTTGTAACCCAAAATTTTTAAAATTTCATCTGAATGGCAACCTAAAATTTTTGAGCAAGCTTCTGAATTGTAGTTCACCATGCCACGTGCAAATTCTTGGTTATTTTCGTCCAAAATAGAAATAACCTCGCCCTTTTTAAACTCGTTTATAACTTGCGTAACACCGATTGGCAAAAGGCTTGAGTCTTTCTCCAATATTGCTTTTTTAGCGCCGTCGTTCACAACAATTTTTCCGATAATATTTGTTGCATAACCAATCCAACGTTTTTTGCCTGAAAGACTTTCGTCAGTAGGCAAGAACATTGTGCCGATGTCACTTGCATTAAAAATTTCGCCAATAACATGCGGAATTTTACCGTTTGCAATCAAAACTTTACCACCAAAACGAGTTACTTGTTTTGCTGCTTCAAGTTTTGTTTTCATACCGCCACGACCACCATCAGACACGCCTGACGCAAGTTCTAAAATTTCATCTGTAACATCTGGAACTTCTTTAATAATCTTCGCATCAGGATTTGTCTTTGGATTACTGTCATAAAGACCGTTTACGTCCGATAAAATTATCAACAAATCTGCATCTAATTCGCTTGCTACAAGCGCTGAAAGCTTGTCATTATCAGAAAAACAAACTTGCGCATCCTTGTATAACGTTTCTAATTCCAAAGTTGAAACAGTGTCATTTTGGTTAATTACAGGAACAGCGCCTAATTCCAACAATCGATTTAAAGTATTTCTTAAATTCAAGTATCTTTTTCTTTGTGCAAAATCATCTTCAATCAAAAGCACTTGCGCAGTATTAACGCCATAAGCGTCAAATCCGTCCTCGTAAATTGACATCAACTTTGACTGACCAATGGCAGCACATGCCTGTTTTAAGACAATGTCATCAGATTTTTCGACGCCAAGTTTTTTGCGACCCAATCCAACTGCGCCAGAAGTAACAAGGATAACTTCTTTACCTTGTTTAACTAATTTTGAAATATCTTCGATATAAGAATAAAGACGAGGAAGTGAAGCTTCGCCGTCATCGTTTCTCAAAACATTTGTGCCTAGTTTAATTACAATTCTTTTGGCATTAATAAAATCTTGTCGGTTCATAATTCTTACTTATAAAATTTTGTAATTTCTTCAAAATATTTGTCTAAAGCCTTGTAGCCATTATACATTTCGTTTGGAATATTAGCATAAGCACTTGCGCTGATGTTTTTCAATTCCTTGGCTCTAATCAACATAATTTTATTTGCATCCTCGCTCAAAGCTTCATTTTGAGCTACTGACCACTTTTTCAAAAATTCAATTTCTTCATTAGCTTTTTGAATTGTAGTACATTCAAGCGGTGTCATATCGTATTTTTTTAGTAATTCATATTCTGTTAAAGATACTGTAGCTTTTACTGTATGAAAGCTATACATTCTTTTTATAACAACATAATTATCAGCAACGCGTTTGTGAAAAGCAGGCACATCGTTTTTTGCCAACAAAATTGTTCTTAATAAAGCTGCTCCCATATCATCATTTAAATTAATTACGTTACTTTTTAAACTAGTTTCGTTCATTTTTACATTTCCCCTTATTTCAATAATAACTTGCTAAAAACGATTTGTCATTTGTTTATTTATTAATGTTACAAACATTATTTGTAACAAAATGTAAACAAATAACACAAAAGCCTAAAGTTTGAAAAAAGGTCTGCCGATAAAAAGTATGTAAGATAAATCAAAATTCAAACCAAATGAAAGGGATGTGTATATGTTAAAAAGAATCGAAACACCAAGCTGCAATATTTATAACGGAGTAGAATTTATTTTAAGAGGTGCTAAAAAAAGACGTTCAATGGCAATGGCTAATGCTAGAATGATGAACGCAGAAACAAGTTTTCAACAAAAATTGGTTGCGGTTAAATAGACAAACCAAATTGGTTAACGCGTACGGTCAACGGTAGTAATTAAATAGTGTAGAAGAAAATGGCTGTATGTGTAAATATTAAGAGATTGTGAGATAGTTAAGATAGTTGAGAGTTTTTTAATTAAAGGCGGAAATGGTTAATCCGCCTTTTTAATTTGTTTGTTTTTTATTTGGGACGATAAGACTATAGGGCATTAAGTCCGATTAACAGTTGAATAGCTGAGAGGCTTAATGGGTGAATGGTTGAAGGGTTCCTTGTCATTCTGAAGCGTTTAATGGGCGTATTGTAGCTAGTCTTGCTATGTTCAGAATCTTGCCATTTATGAGATGCTGAACATAGAACTTTTAACTACAAACTTGTACAATTAGCGCTTCAGCATGACATATTTTTGGATTGCTTCGTCGCTTACGCTCCTCGCAATGACAACAATAAGCCATTAAACCATTCAGCCGTTCACCCATTCAGCCATTAAACGATAATTAATAATTCAAATACGCATAGGCATTGAATTTCATAGAGCCGTACATTAATTTTAGAACGTTATCCGCAACTGGTTCTATTTTTACAAAGTTTATATCTTCTGAATTAAAATCATCTTCCGTTTCTATTGCAGGGAATTTTCCTACAACATCATACGCCTGGCATAAATTTATTGTTACCTTGCCATTTTTTTTGACACCTATAACCTTGTAATGCCCTGTCGGAATTTCTCCAGCTGAGGTTTTTATAGGAACTGTAAGATTAAGTAATGGATATTGCTCAACAAAGTTGCTAAGAAAGTCATGTTCACTTGATTCTGTTCCTTTCATCAAAGCTTGTCCAGCTTTTTTATCTGCTCTTATTTTCTTCGCGTTTTTACGTTTTTCTAATTCGTTTACAACCGCGTCATAATCTCCAGGTTTGATAATTTTTTGCCCGTCCCACGCATTTTCTGCGCCGGATAAAGTTCCCCAATCTGTACTAGAATTTATTTCATCAGCGCTTACTGCCAATGAAAAAATCATGTATATGGAGAGTAGACATATTAATTTATTTCGCATATACTATCACTATAATAATTTTTTGGAAAAAGTAAAGGTTTTGTGAAAAATTTACACCAAGGATAGGATTAGTAAAAAAGGATTTTTATGTCAACAAATTTATTTATTTTTTTAGTAGCAATTATATCTGCATTAGCGCTTATTTACCTAATTTATTTAGTGCTTTTAACTGGTAATACAAAAGCTCCTAAAAAAGAATTACAAATTTCTAAAAAAGATATCCTTGAACAAGCAAAAATTCTATTCAAGCAAAAAAAATACAAATTGGTTCAAAAATTATCAAGAAAATATCTTGAAGCAAAACCTGATTACAACGAATTGAGAGCCTTGCTTGCAAAAGCGCTTTACAACGATGATAGCATTTATGACGCAATCAAAGAATGCTTAAGCGTGCTTATAAAAGACGATTCAAACAACGAGGTTAGACTCTTACTTGCAAGATGCTACAAAAAAATTAACCAATACGCCAAAGCAATAAATGAATTACAAGAAATTATCAAAAAAGACCCTGAAAACGCAATTGCGGTAAAAGATTTGAGCGAAATTTATCTTGAAACAAATCAAAAAATTTCTGCTGCAAAAATCTTGAAAAAACTTGAACAACTTACTGAAAACAATCACGAATTATTGCAAATAAAATCAAAATTGGCAGATATTCAAATCGAAATGGAGAATTATCCTGAAGCCTTTGATGAATTAAACGGAATTTTAGAAATTTATCCAGAAGATGTTGAAACTCACAAAAAATTAATCGACCTTTACATAAAAATTCAAAACTACGAAAGCGCAATTAACGATTGCGAAGAATTGCTTAAATCGAACGAAGGCAATAGCGTTGGTCTGTGGATTTTGAACAACCTTGTCAACTTATATTACATGATGAAGGATGTTGACAAAACAATGGAATACGCAAAAAAATTGCTTGAACATCCGTTCTCTGACAAGTTAAAAACTAGAACATACATTGCCAAAATCCTTATCGCAAGCGGTAAAGAAGACGAAGGTATGAAAATTCTTAGTGAAATTTCTGAAAAGAACAAAGAAAACATTGATGTTAAACGTTTGATGATAAACACTTACGTAAACAGAAAAAACTTCGTTGCTGCGGTTGAATTATACAAAGAAATTTTGGATTTGGTAAACCCACTTGAAGTAAAAAATGTTCATACAGAAATGAGTAATTTGTTCGCGCAATGGGCAATGTACTTGTTTGACAAAAAAGAAGTTAATGAATGCTTTAAAATATTTACTCTTGCAATTCAATACGATAATGCAAACCCAGAGGTTTACTACCAACTTGGTGAAGTAAATATTCTTATCAAAAACTATAATGAAGCTATTCTTCAATTGAAAAAAGCTATTAACATCAATCCTGATTGCGCAAAATATCACATGGCAATCGCTGATTGTTACGCAGCTTTAGGCAACACTTTTGAACAAAAGAATTCTCTATTAACAGCGGTAAATGTTGATGAAAATGACACTGACGCGTTATTTAAGCTTGCTTTATTGCACGAATCTCAACATGACAGAACTAGTGAAATCAAGGCGTTAGAAAAAATTCTTGAAATTGAGCCAAATCACCTTGATGCAAAACATCAACTTGCTTTAATCCTTGAAAGCCAAGGCAACAAAGAAGAAGCTCTCAAATTATACAAAGAAATTGAGAGCGTCGACCGTAATTATAAAAATGTTAGAGAAAACATCCAAATGCTTACTAAAGCGGATGAATCTCAGGAGCTTTAATGTGTTCCAAAATTGCGCCACCGATTGATTCGTTTGGATCAAATGGAGCATCTTTTTGAGGAACTAAAATATTTGTAACCAACATTTTAATTAATGGACCAAAAGCATCTGGTACCAAAATTCTTCTGTAAACGCCTGACAAGAACGATTGAACGTTTGGAGAACGGTCTTCATTGAATTTTGAGAAGGTACCGTAATACATTTTATCCATACCTTTTGTACCGTTTGCAATCATTCTATCTGCGATATAAAGACCTTCACAAATTTCAGCTTCGTCTTTTGCATCGTGCAACATTTTTGTAACTGCTGGAATTGCTTTTTCTTTTGCGTTTACAAACAAATCAACTTTGTTTTGGTCAAATTCGCAATATGGTTTGTCTTTTGTAGCCATACTTGGTTTTTTAAATTCAACATCTTTTGGCAATTCAAAAGGTTTTTCTTCTTTAACAAATTCGTCTTTTGTTGGTTGATTTAAACCTTCACCAATTTTTTCAATTGCTTGAACAGGAGTTTTTTCAACTGCTTCAGCAGATTTGAACATTACTCTTGAAATTGGGTTTGTGATTGATTGTAATCTCATTTTTCTTTCCTTTTCCTTTTATGTCTAGTAATAATTATTTTTGTTTTTTACTTTCTTTTACTGCTTCTCTGATATACTCGATAACAGCGCCACCGACCTCTTCGTTAGGGTCAAAATTTGCTTTTGGTGGATCCATAAAGTTGTTTGCAAGCATTTTTACTAATGGACCAAAAGCGTCTGGGTTTAGGGTTTTGCGGTAAACTCCAGATAAAAATGTTTGAACATTTGCAGAACGAGAATCGTTAAATCTTGAAAAAGCTTTGTAATAAAGGTTTCCAATACCTTTTACTCCGCCATCAATCATTCTATCTGCAATGTATAAGCCTTCTACAATTTCGTCTTCAGTTTTTGCTGATTGAAGCATATTTGTCAACTTTGGAAGTGCTCTTTCGCCATTTTTTACAAACACATCAACTTTATTCATGTCAAAGATACAATATGGACGGTTTTTTGTAGGCATTTCTGCTTTTTTATATCCCATATCGTCTATTAACATCAATTTTGCTAGATTGTTTGTAATTTTATTTACTTGCATCTTTTTCCTTATCAAGTTGCTCTTTTTTATGCTTTCCAAAAGCTTGTGTTGTTTGAGTTATTTTGTTATACAAATCGTTTATGAAGGTTTTAACCTCGAACGTTCGTTTTTCTTCTTCGACTTTCTTTTCTTCATCGGTAGTTTCGGTTGATTCTTCTACTTGGAAGAGTAATCGAACTTTCTTTTTGAAGTTTGCCAGAGTGTCAGAAATTTTCTTTTCTACCGAATTTTTGAGTTCTCCAAACATTGCGTTAAGCTTGTCTTGAATATCCACAAACTTTTGCCGTATGTTATCCATAGTTTTCATTATGTTTACTGGAATATTTTTAAGATTATTCAAAAGCGGTATGGCGACTTTGTTTAGAATAAAATTAACTGGTTTTGCAATTGCAGAAGGGGTGTTATTAGCTACTAGAACCGCTAATTGAGCCAGTTTTTGCGAAACATTCATCATCTGAGTTTCAAATTTTGCAATCGCGAGTAATCTATTTTCTTGTGCTTGCGCGTTCAGTTTTTTTTGAAGTTTTTGCGCCCTCATCATTGCGCCAATCGCAGCACACTCGTTCCAGCTCATTTCTCCAGGTTTTGCCGAAAAATCTGCTTTTTTAGCGCCACCCATTCCGCCAGAACAAATAGGACACGCTGACGGTGGTAAACCGTGCGGGCATAAGCCTCCGCCTACTTTATTATTTTGTACACTTGCGACCATAAGATAAACACATATCCTTTTTTACTTTGTGGGTAAACTTATCTTTTCAGGGGTTGGGTAATTATTTAGTTTAAATAATTAAGCCTTAACTTTGAATCCGAAGTTCGGCGATAAGTTACATGAAAGACCTTCCAATCCTTCTGGAGTATTCCGACTTTTACGGCTGCGGCACAGTTGAAGATATTCACTTCATTTCCTCTGAGTTCATGCTATTATAAACATTTCTTGCGGTCAATCCATGTATTAAGAAGTTTTAAATTCATCTTCTTATATGGTGCAAAATTTTAATTGATATCATAAAATATAAATATATGGAAAAGTTGTATCAAAAAGTACCACCTACAAAATTAAGAAATAAAGATGAAAAATTTGCACCTGCAAAAACATCTCCTTTTTGGTTGTGGGTTGCAAATAAGTTCTTTTATGGAATGCTAGAAAACAGATTTTTTGCACTAAGATACAAGGGCGCAGAAAAAGTTTTTCATAGAGATACGTCTGTTCCAACAATCCTTTTTGCACCACATTCAAACTGGTGGGACGGAATTGTAGGATACAATATTTGCAGAAGAATTTTTGATAAAGAAATCAGAATTATGGTAGAGGAATTGAACAGATTTCCGCTGCTTCGTAGAGCTGGTGCTTTCTCTGTAAACAAAAAATCACCACAAGCTTCAATGAGCGCACTTAAATTCTCAGTTGAAACAATCGGAGATTTAAACAACTTTTTATACATATTTCCACAAGGCATAATTATGCCTCCAAATTACAGACCAATAACCTTCCAAACAGGTTTAACATATATTGCACAAAAGGCAGTTGAAAAATATGGAAAAGTAAATTTGGTTCCAGTTGCAGTAAATTATATGTTTTTGCGTGCAGATAGACCAGAAGTTTTAGTTGAATTCCACGATCCACTTGTTTTAGAAGATTCAAAAGTGGATAGAAAAGAATATACAAATTATTTAGCAACAGTTTTGACAGAAGCCTGCGACAAACAGTTCAAAGAGCTTGCAGAAGGTCAACTTGACGCTTACGAAACACTATTCCAACAACCTTTGAAATGGTATAGAAAAATCGAACAACGCCTTAAAAAGATTGAAATTAAAGGCTCTGGGGTTTGATTTGTAAATCGTTCGTTGCAAGTCAGACATACTGTCGACTCACAACTCACCACTCACTAATTACTATTTTCCCAAGTGAACGTAAACTGCGTTTTTAACGCCGTCAATTGAGTTAATCTTTTCTAATGCGTTCTTTTCAACCTCTGAACCAGTAGAAATAATCATCATAGACAATTGTTTTTCTTCATCAGGTGAAACGCTCATGTGGTTAATGTTTATGCCTGCTTCACCAATAACAGTTGCAACTTTGGCAATCATACAAGGTTTGTTTTCGTGAGGAACAAGCAACATGTGTTCTTCAGGTTCAATACTTGTGTTGAAGCTATTAACTTTTACAATACGTTTAATATCTTTTGCAATCAAAGCACCTGAAATTACTGAACTTTCTTTGTCTGTAACAACTTTTACTGTAATTGAACCGATGTAATCACCAGTTGTTTCAGATTTTACTGTTGAAACCTCAATGCCTTTATTTTTAGCGATAATTGGTGCATTTACAAAGTTCACTGTTTGCATTGATGCTGAAAAAATACCCTTCAAAATCGCTATTTCTAAAGGTGAAACGTCCAATTTTGCAAGATTTCCTTTAAATGTAATCTCGATTGATTTCAAATTTCCGTCAACCAATTGGTCTGCAAATTCACCAACATTTTGAGCCAACAACATATAATCTTTAACAGGCTCTAACACTGCTGGTTTCAAGCTTGGAATATTTACTGCGCTTGTTGCAGAACCGCCTGAAAGAACCTCTTTAATTTGATTTGCAACATCGACTGCAACGTTAATTTGAGCTTCTGATGTGCTTGCACCCAAGTGTGGAGTCAAAAGTAAGTTTTTATCACATCCAAACAACGGACATGCCTGAATATCAGGTTCACAAGTGTAAACGTCAATCGCTGCACCCGCAACTTTTCCGCTATCAAGAGCATCACGCAAGTCTTGTTCATTAATAATTCCGCCTCTTGCGCAATTGATAAGTCTTACACCGTCCTTCATTTTTGCAATTGTGTCTTTATTAATTAAATCAACTGTTTCTTTTGTTTTTGGGACGTGAACTGTGATAAAATCACATTGTCCCCAGAAATTTTCTAAATCTGCAACATAATCCGCACCCATTGCCTTAACAGTGTTTTCTGATGTGTATGGGTCATAAACTAAAACCTTCATGCCCAAAGCTAGTGCAACTTTTGCAACGTGTGAACCGATTTTTCCAAGTCCGATTACGCCCAAAGTTTTACCAAAAACTTCTACACCAGTGAATTTTGCTCTATCCCATCTACCTTCTTTTGTTGATTGGCAAGCATTAGGGATATTTCTAACCATTGAAAGCATCATAGCTACTGTATGTTCAGCCGCAGCATTTGTGTTGCCGTCTGGTGAGTTTACAACAATAATACCTTTTTGTGTAGCTGCGTCAACGTCAATGTTATCAACGCCTACGCCTGCTCTGCCGATAATTTTTAAGTTATCTGCTGCATCAATAATTCTTTTTGTAATTTTTGAAGCACTTCTTATGATTAAAGCGTCATATTTGCCAATATTTTCGACATATTCATCTTCTGTCATTGTTGGCAAAACATCAACCTCTGCAACCTGTGCCACAATTTCTCTTGCCATATCATTACATTTATCTGTAACTAAAACTTTCATCTTTTCTCCTATCCCTAATTAAGCAAAATCCCCGAACGAGCGGGGAATAAATATTATTTGAGTTATATGAATATGAATTGTTTTTATCTAAAAGGTTTTGTTTGATTTAGTTTTAATCTTAAATCTCTAAATCTTGCAATATCTTCTTGCGCTTTTGCTGATTCTTTAAATACTGCTTGAGCAGAAGGGTGAACCATTAAAACGTAATCCATGTGAATTTCCAAGAAATTGTATCTTCTTGGTGCTTGAGTTGAATTTCTAGAATAGATTTCAGCATTTGTTACTGCCAAAAATCTTCTTTCTCTATCGTTCAACAAATCTGTTAATTCACGATTTGTATTTGTATATTTTGAAACATGCACAGTTCCCTTGATATCATGATCAGCAGTTAAAATGCTTACCTCTATTGGAATTGTATCTGAATGTTTTCCTGCCATATTATTAATTTCTCCTTAGTTACTTTTTATATTATAACAATTTTTCGAAATTGTCTAGTTATTTCTTTTTAACTCTTACACCTTCAACTTCGTGAACATCTTGGATAACCAAAAATGCTTCTGGGTCGATTTCACGAATTAATTTTTTCATTTTTGCAACTTCCAAACGGTTGATTACGCAGTAAATAATAGTCTTTTCTTGACCTGAATAACCGCCTTTACCTTTTTGGTAAGTTACGCTTATATCCAATTCTTTAATTATCGCACTTCCGATTTCTTTTGGATATTGAGAAATAATTAATGCAGATTTTGAACTGTTCAAACCTTCCAAAACGATATCTATAACTCGATATGCAATGAAATATGTCAAGATTGAATACATTGCACTATCCCAGCCATATAAAAAGCCAGCCGCAGTGTAAATAAACACGTTGAAGAACATAATAATTTCACCAACAGAAAAACCAAATTTTTTGGCTAATCTTATCGATAAAATTTCCGTTCCGTCAAGTGCACCGTCATTTCTCAAAATTATACCAACACCAGTACCTAAAATGATACCGCCAAAAACAGTTGCCAAAAGTGGAACTTCAGTAACTTTATAAGGTCCAAAAACGTTAACAAAAATCGCAAGCATAATTACGCCATAAAAGACGTTCACAACGAACATTTTGCCCATTTTTTGCAACGCTAAATAAATAAACGGAAGGTTGATTACAACGATGATAAAACCTAAATTCCATTTAGTAAGATAGCTCACCATCATTGAAATACCGATTACGCCACCGTCAATGATTTTATTTGGTATCAAAAAGCATTCAAGTGCAAATGCCGCAATCATAGCACCTAGAGTGATGAAAAAATACTTTGAAATATTTTCGCGTGCCATTTGAGCTTTTGATTTTGTTTCTTGTTTAACAACTTTTTTTGAAAAAATACCCATTGCTATTTATTTTCGTGTTCCTTTTTTTTGATTGTAATTAAATTATCGATTTTAAATATTGTTTTTTGGTTTGTATTATCGCTTTCTTGTTTCAAGCCTAAAATATTTTCTAAATCTACTTTTAAAGTAGCTAAATCCTCATATTTTTTCAAAGTTCCGTCCATAGCAACTGAAACATTGCCTGTTTCTTCTGAAACTACAAGACAAGCAGAATCACTGATTTCAGTAACGCCAATTGCAGCTCTGTGACGTGTTCCATAACGCCAACTTAATTTTGGGTCCTCTGTCAATGGCAACAATACACCTGCTGAATGGATTTTGAAATCCTTGATAATCATTGCACCGTCGTGCAAAGGAGTGTTTGGGTGGAAGATTGTCAAAATCAATTCTGTTGAAATATCCGCATCAATTTTTGTTCCGATATCAAAGTAAGAGGTTGCGTCAATTGAGTTTTGGAAAACGATTAACGCGCCAACTTTATTTTTTGATAAGTACTTAACTGATTCAATAATTTCTTTTAAAATATCGACTTCAACTGCCACTTTATTGTGATTATTGCTGATAATTTCGTTAAAAAATCCACCTTGACCTAAATATCCTAAAAATCTTCTAAGTTCTGGTTGAAAAATAACGATTAAACTCAACGAAATTACTGAAACCATGGCTCTTACAAACATACCCAAGATTGTCAAATCAATTCTTATAAGCAATTCTGAAAAAGCCCAAGCCAAAACTAAATACAAAATGCCTTTTACAAGCTTTTCTGCTTGCGTATTTTTAATAAATTTTCTATAAACGGCATACAAAATCGCAATAATAACCGCAATTTCCGTCAAATCTAACCAGTTTAGCTTTAACGAGTTATTAACCATATTCATTTGCGATTGAAGTAATACAACGATTTCTTTTAACATTATTTTAGCCTATCGGGTATGATGTCGTTCTGAATTAAATCCTCTAAAGATTCTCTCTTAATTATTATATCAGAAATGCCTGAATTTACAAGTACCATGGCAGGTTTTTGAGTTTTGTTATAATTGCTTGCCATAGAATAATTGTATGCACCTGTATTATAGACACAAAGCACATCTCCAGCATTTAATTTTGGGAGAGAAATATTTTTAATAAGAATGTCGCCAGATTCGCAGTATCTTCCGCCAATCGTAACAACCTCTTGCTCTGTTTCAGATTTTTTATTTGCAATTTCTGCTAAATATTCTGCCTGATACATACTTGGACGCGGATTATCTGCCATTCCACCATCAACAGCAACGTATTTTCTGCCGTTTGGAACTTGTTTTTGGCTTCCAACCTTGTACAAAGTAACCCCCGCAGTTGAAATTATGCTTCGTCCAGGTTCTAAGTATATTGCAGGGAAATCAACACCTAACGCTTCGCAACTTTGTTTTACAGAGTTTATAATAACTTCAGCAATTTTGAAGGTTGATGGCGGAACATCGCTATCTACGTATTTTACGCCTAAACCACCGCCAATATTGATTTCATCAAGAAAAATATTGTGTTCTTTTTCTAACCTAACAAGTTCTCTGATTAAAATATCAATCTCATCGTGATAAACTTGTGTTTCAAAAATTTGTGAGCCAATATGTGCGTGCAAACCGCGTAAATTAAGGTTTTTATATTCGTTTTTTATAAGTTCTACCGCATCATCAATTTGCGATAAATCAAAGCCAAATTTTGAATCTAAATTGCCTGTTTTAATGTATTCATGCGTATGGCACTCTATTGCAGGAGTTATTCTCAAAAAGATATCCACAACCATATCTTTTTCTTTTGCAAGGGTATCCAACATTGACAATTCTAAGAAATTATCCACTGAAATATGCCCAACTCCGTATTTTATAGCAAGTTCAAGTTCTTCCTGCGTTTTATTGTTACCATTAAACAATACTTTTTTCATATCCACACCAGCGTTGTAAACCGTGTAGATTTCGCCACCTGAAACAACGTCAAAACCAAAGCCTTCGCTTGCCAAAATTTTTGTAATTGCAGAGGTGCAAAGGGCTTTTGAGGCATACATAAAGTTTACGCGAGGGTAATCAGCAAATGCATCTTTGTAATCCTCACAAATACCTCGCAAAGTTGCTTCGTCAATGACATAAAGCGGTGTCGAATATTTATCAGCTAACTCAACCAAATCACATCCGCCAATTTCAAGATTGCCTTTTGAGTTAATTTTAGTAGTTATTGGTTTTATTGATTGATTAACGCTTTCTGTCATTTTTCTTCCTTTTCTTTATTTTAAACAACAAATATCAAAATTTCAATCACTCCGATATTAAATTTTTGTAAACAAAATATTATAATTTTGCGCTATGCGGTTTAATCAGATATAATGGAATTTAACGGAGGATTTTATTATGACAAAGATTGCAGTAGGTTCAGATCACGCTGGTTTTAACCTAAAAAACACAATAAAAAATTATTTAGAAGAAAAGGGATACGAAGTTAAAGACTGCGGAACATATTCTACAGACTCTTGCGACTATCCAGTTTACGCAAAAGCAGTAGCAAAAAGCGTTGCAAGTGGAGAATATGAAAAAGGTATTCTATGTTGCGGTTCAGGTGTTGGCGTTTCAATCGTAGCTAACAAGGTTAAAGGTGTTAGAGCAGTTTTAGCTCACGAAAGCCTTACTGCTAAACTTTCAAGAAACCACAACGACGCAAACGTACTTTGCTTAGGCGAAAGAATTACAGGTGAAGCTCTTGCACTTGACATCGTTGAAACTTGGTTACACAGTGAATACGAAGGTGGCAGACACCAAAGAAGAATTGACATGATGGAAAATGACTAATATGACAGACACTCAACAAATGACTTCTGATAAATTCGCTTGCGTTGTAGCTAGAATTTTGGACGACAAATTAGCAAAAAACATCTCTGTTCTTAATATCAGCCAAGTATCATCTTTGGCAGATTATTTCGTAATTTGTTCAGCAGATTCAACTACTCAAGTTAAAGCTTTGACAGGAAATTTGAAGGAGAAAGTTAAAAACCTTTTCCAAAGATTTCCAAATGGCGAAGAAAATGACTTAAAAAATCGTTGGAACCTACTTGATTACGGTGATGTAGTAGTTCATATCTTGCAAAGAGATGAACGCGAAACTTACGCTATTGAAAAATTCTGGAATCACGCGTTCAGCGTTGACGAAAAGACTTGGATGGAACAGTCAGAAGAATATTCAGAATACAAAAATTAAAAACTTTACTAAAATGTAATTATGCGGTAATATAAAATTATGAGTAACGAAATTAATAACAATGAAGAATTAGAAAAAAAGATGCACGTAGAAGTTCAACAACAGTTGAACGAAACCATCTTGGCTATGGCTCAAGACCCTAGCAATGCTGATAATTACCATACTTTAGCTAAGTTATACGCTCTTGACAATAAGTTTGATAAAGTTATTTCTGTTTACGAAAGTTTGTTAAACCTTCATCCGAACGATTCTCAAGCTTTGTTAAACTTGGGTAGCATCTATTTCTTTGACAAAGAATACAAAAAAGCGCTTGAATATTACCTAAAAGCTATGGACGTAGATCCTGAAAACTATCTTGTTTATTTCAATTTAGGTAACACTTATGCAGAAATGAAAAACTTTGCAAAAGCGCTACATTTCTATAATAGAGCAATTGATTTCTACGCATTAAACCCTGAAATCTACAACGCAATCGCTCTTTTATATCACGATTACGATGATTTTATTGAATCTAAAGCATACTACGAAAAAGCCTTGTCACTTGACCCTGACAATTTAACTTCACACGTAGATTTGGGTAACATTTATTTTAAACTTTTTGATTATCAAAATGCTTTAAAACACTACTTGAGAGTGTATGAGTTAAACCCAACAAATAAAACAGTTATAATCTGTATTGCAAATACTTACTCTTTAATCAAAGATAAGGAAAGTGCATATAAATTCTTTGATATTTCCTTAGGATTAGAAGGAGATAACTACAAGACTTACATTTGTTACGCAATAGCAAAAACTGATTTCAAAGACATCGAAGGCGCTTTGGAATTGTACAATAAAGCTATTGAACTAAATCCAGAACAAATGAACGCCTACATTTTAGTAGGTAACTTGTATTCTAACCTTAAAGATTACGAAAAGGCTTTAGAATACTACAACAAAGCTCTTGCATTAAGCCCTAATGATGCAAGCATACACGTACTAATTGCAAATACTTACTATATGTGCAACAAGATTGAAGACTCATTAAAGTCATATCGATATGCAGTAAATCTTGTGCCTGAAAACGATGAGTATAAATTAGTTTACATCCAACTATTGGAAGATTATATCGAAGATCTTAGAAGCGGGGAATTGCTAGAAAATGCATAATACACGATACGAAAATCCATATTTAATTGAAAGAATAGTATCGGCTTTAAGTTATATGACTTCCGGTTTTATAGGGTTTATTTGGCTACTATTGGGGATATTTACAAAGTCAAATTTGAGACCTTTTTTGAAATATCACATATTTCAATCTATTTTCCTTGCAATTGCTTACTTTTTGTTATGGCAATTGCTTGGAATGTTAGGTTCTATCATCAATCTTATCCCATTAGTTAGAAACATCATCTCAATGGTAGTATTTCCGTTAGTAATTCCGTTAGTTTTCGGATTTTCTATAATTCAAATTTTAATTTATACAGTAATTTTTTACTTAGTTGTAACCTCTTTAATGGGTAGATATAGCTATATTCCTTGGATTTCAGACATTATAAAAATGAATGTGAGAACATAAAAATGAAATTTGATACAATTTGCGTGCAAGGTTCACATAACCCTGCTGAAAACAGAAATACACCGCCTGTTCCAGTGTATTTAACAACTGCGTTTAGTTTTGATAATGTGCAATACGCAGCGGATTTGTTTGATTTGAAGGCAGAAGGCGATATTTACACTCGACTTTCTAACCCTACAACAAATACGCTTGAAGCTCGTTTAGCCAGCATTGAAGGCGGAGTTGGTGCATTAGCAGTTTCTTCTGGTCAATCTGCATCACTAATTGCAGTGCTAAACATTGCAAAATCTGGCGATGAAGTTGTTGCATCTGCAAATATGTACGGCGGAACAGTAAATTTACTAGATGTAACACTTAGAAAAGCAGGAATTACAACTAATTTTGTAACCTCAGACAAGGCTGAAGATTTTGAAGCAAAAATCACAGAAAAAACTCGTTGCATTTTTGTTGAAATGCTAAACAATCCATCTCTAAAAATTGCAGATGTAGAAAGCATTGCACGCGTTGCTCACAAGCACAATATTCCGTTAATAGTTGATAACACTATTTCTACGCCATATCTTTGCAGACCAATTGAATGGGGCGCAGATATTGTTGTTCACTCACTAACAAAATACATTTGCGGACACGGAACCTCTATGGGTGGCGTTATCATTGACAGTGGCAAATTTGATTGGGCAAAAGCAGGAAAATTCCCTGAATTAACAGAACCTGACGAAAGTTACCACGGAATTAGATACGTAGAAAGCTTTGGAAACATGGCTTACATAGTAAAAGCTAGAGCGCAATTAATAAGAGATTTGGGAACTTGCATAAGCCCAATGAATTCGTTCTTAATACTTCAAGGACTTGAAACACTTTCTTTGAGAATGGACAGATTATCAAATACCGCCTTGAAGGTCGCAGAATTTTTGGAAAACAACCCTGCGGTTACTTGGGTTAACTATCCTATGCTAAAAAGCAGTAAATACTACGATTTAGCACAAAAATATATGCCAAAAGGTGCGTCTTCTATCGTAAGTTTTGGAATTAAAAATGGCAAAAATGCTGGCGTGAAGTTTATTGAAAGCCTAACACTTCCGATACATGCAACAAACATCGGCGATTCACGCACAATAATTACATATCCAGCACTTACGACACACAGACAACTTTCTGATGAACAGAAGAAGGAATGTGGCATAGGTGATGATTTTATGCGTCTTTCAGTAGGTTTGGAAGACGTGGACGATATTATTGAAGATTTAGACAAAGCTCTAAAAATTTCACAACAATAAGGAGATTTTTTATGAATACTTTAGACGAAAAAAATTGTTTGTTAATTTTAATTGATATTCAAGAAAAGCTTGTAGCAATGCTTGAAAAGAATACAGTTGTAAAACAATCTAATATTTTGCTTAAAACGGCGAATATTTTAGGTGTTCCAACAATAATCACAGAACAATATCCAAAAGGTTTGGGCAAAACTGTTGACTACCTTGCAGAACATCTTGGAAATGCAAAAGTTTTTGAAAAAACTTCATTTTCAGCACTAAAAGACGAAGGATTTTTAGATTTGGTAAAATCTTACGGCAAAAAACAAATAATCATCGGCGGTATTGAATCGCATATTTGCGTTCACCAAACAGTTGCAGACCTAATCGAAAACGGATTTGAAGTTTATGTTGTAAAAGATGCTTGTGCAAGTAGAAAAAAAGATAACTTCAAAAATGCAATCCGTTTAATGCGTCAAAATGGTGCAAAAATTGCAGATACAGAAATCGTACTTTTTGAATTGCTAAAGACTTCTAGACATCCTCATTTTAAAGAAGTTCAAGCCTTGATAAAATAAGATTAAAATTTTTAGATTTAGGGCGGTTGCGTTTCACGCAACCGCCCTTTTTATAACCTTAAGCCACCTCAGGTCTACTGCGATAATACCCTTCGACAAAAGTTCCGTCTTGTCTATGATATGATTGAACCTTCACCAAGTCACCTTTCATTGATAATTCATATGCATGGGCATCATTAAAAACTCTACCTTGGGAAACTCGCTCCATAATTGAATCTTCATACACTGTAAATAAGTCATTTGGCATATTGCCTATCGTATTTCTAGTTAATTCAAATTTTTTAAATTGGTCAACAAAATTTTGATTTTTTTCTTTATATTCCTCCAAAGGCACGGCATTTTCGCAATCGCCAAAATTTGAGATTTTATGATATTTTATAGAACCCAAAGGAGTAACGACTTTTCCGTATTCTTTAGGATTTTCAACGATATATGTTTCGCCGACAAGTGGTCTTAATTTTGATACAGGGTCTTGAGGGTCGCGATAATTTGTTATTAAATGAGCCTGTTTTTCCGCCTCTATTGTTTTTTCTAAATCTTTGTGAAGCCCGTATGAATTAAAAGTTACCGTTGGCACTTTATTTAAAACTCCAACATATAACGCTTCACTTCCGCCCTCAGAATGACCAATAACAGTAACGTTTTCATTTGGGAAATTTTCTTTTATGTTCTTATAAAATTTATTTGCACTTTTCATTTGACTAGTTGGTTCACTAGATACTGCCATTTTCAAATTTGTTGCGTGGTCTTTGTAATTTAATTTATCTGTACCTAAAAAACAAACAACAATTTCATTATCTTTTTTGTACGCGACCGCTTTGAAATTATTACTACTATTATGTTCTTTTTGAATAATTTCATAAGTGTTATTAGGGTTTTTATTAACACTTTTTTCTTTTAAGACTTCACCTGCATTTTTGCATAAATCTCGATATTCATTTGCTTTTTCGTGTGAAATTTTTAAATTTTCAGACATAAATTTCTCCTTTATTTCTAACTACAAAATAAAGGATATCATTTTTCAAATTAAAATTAGACCGTATTTTTACGTACGTACTATTACGTCCGTATTATTACGGACAAAATATATACCAATTAACATTTTTATGTAGATATATTGATACATAATTCCCTGGGCGAACAGTTTGTAGATCTCTTCTCAAAAAAATACAATCTATTTCATCTTCATCATAATCTCTACTGATATGTAATTCAATACGAACTGCCCCTATCTCCATGTTTTCAGGGAATGGTGGCGGAGATGTTGTTTTAATTACGTTTTCAAAATACGCATTTATTTTCTTATTCTTCTTTGGAGTATTTAATTCTAATGCTCGCAAATTACTAATTGTACCATCAGGATTTAATATATAACAATAATGTGCTAGCCAATATCTTCGAAATTTTTTGAAATTTATATTATCGTTCAACTGTTTTGCGTATGTATTTATATAATTATACGCAACTGGATTTTCTGTTGGACTAAATCGCATTTTATTAAAATCTAAATCGTCTGTATTTATGCTATTTGCAAATACAATCGGTGATAATATTAAAGTTACTGTTATTAGTATTAAAATTTTTTTCATTCAAATTTTCCTATTTATGCGCTTGAATAATTATTACGGACAAAAACCAAATTAACCCTTTTTATCTATGTTTATATACATTTGATTTCCAGGATATATTGTGCCTGAAGGTATTCTATCAAAAAACACAGAAATATCTTCTTCTAAGCGTTTATTTTCCATTAAAAACTCAACATTCACCGCACCTATCTCCATATCTTTTGGAAATGGTGGAGGGCATGTCGTTGTTAAAAATTCTTCAAAATATTTATTTATTTTTTTATTTTTTGGAGGGCTATTTAGCTCTCTCACTTGTAAATTACTTATAGTACCGTCTGTATTTAATCTGTAATAATAATGCGCTAACCAAGTTCGTCTAAACTTTTTTAAATCTACACTATCACTTAATTGTTTTGCATACGCATTCATATAATTATACGCAACTGGATTTTCTGTTGGACTAAATCGCATTTTATTAAAATCTAAATCGTCTGTATTTATGCTATTTGCAAACGTAATCGGCATAAACACTAAACTTAAAATAATTACTATTAAATATTTTGTACAAATTTTCATAAATTCATTTTACCTTATAATTAAATTTATACAACAAAAAGGGCAAAAACTTTTTATGTTCTTGCCCTTTTTTATGTTCATTAATGCTAATCTTAAGCTTTAGCGCCTGATTTTGCAATAATTTCTTCTTCAACGTTCTTAGGAACTTGTTCGTAGCATTTGAATTCCATAGAGAATGTACCACGACCTTGAGTGTTAGAACGTAAGTCTGTTGCGTAACCGAACATGTTTCCTAGAGGAACTGTTGCTCTAACGATTACGTTACCAGTGTTACCGATAGGTTCTTGACCTTCAACACGTCCACGACGTTTTGCGATATCACCGATGATGTTACCTGTGTATTCATCAGGAATTTCGATTTCAACCTTCATCATTGGTTCAAGTACGCAAGGTTGTGCTTTTTTAACACCGTCTTTGATTGCCATAGAACCAGCAATTTTGAATGCCATTTCAGAAGAGTCAACTTCGTGGTAGCTTCCATCGTAAAGTTCAACTTTAACGTCAATCATTGGGAATCCAGCTAAGATACCGCCTTCAAGAGCTTCTTCCATACCTTTTCTTGCTGGTTCGATGTATTCTTTAGGAATAGCACCACCGACGATTTTGTTTTCAAATACAAAACCTGCATTTTCTTCAGCTGGAGAGATTTTAATTTTAACGTGACCGTATTGACCTTTACCACCTGATTGTCTTTGGAATTTAGATTCTTGATCTGCGTTTCCTCTGATTGTTTCACGGTAAGCAACTTGTGGTTTACCAACGTTTGCATCTACTTTGAATTCTCTTAATAGACGGTCAACGATGATGTCTAAGTGAAGTTCACCCATACCAGAAATGATTGTTTGACCAGTTTCTGTATCAGTTTTAACTCTGAATGATGGATCTTCTTCAGCAAGTTTTTGTAATGCAATACCCATTTTTTCTTGGTCTGCTTTTGTTTTTGGTTCAATAGCAACAGAAATAACTGGTTCTGGGAATACCATTCTTTCTAAGATGATAGGTGCTTTTTCATCACATAATGTATCACCTGTTGTTGTATCTTTCAAACCAACTGCTGCGCAGATATCACCTGCGTAAACTTCTTGTTCTTCAAGTCTTTGGTCAGCGTACATACGAACTAAACGAGAAATACGTTCTTTTTTGCCGTTTGTAGCGTTTAATACGTAAGAACCAGAAGTGATTACACCTGAATATACACGTAAGAATGTTAAACGACCTACGAATGGGTCAGTCATAACTTTGAATGCTAATGCTGAGAATGGTTCTGAGTCTGATGAATGACGTTCAGTTTTTGTACCGTCTTCCATTTCGCCTTCGATTGCTTTTACATCGATTGGTGATGGTAAGTAATCTACAACGTTATCTAACAACATTTGAACACCTTTGTTCTTAAATGCAGTACCGCAAGTTACTGGAACAATTTTGTTTGCACAAGTAGCTTTTCTTAAAACTGCTTTTAATTCAGGAACTGTAATACTTTCAGGATCTTCAAAATATTTTTCCATTAATGCATCGTCTTCACCTGCGATAGCTTCTACCAATTCTTCTCTGTATTGGTGAGCTTTGTCTTTCAATTCTTGAGGAATTTCTTCACAAGTATCAACATCAAAGATATCAATTTGTTTACCTAAGTCATCTCTGTAGATTTCAGCTTTCATTTCGATTAAGTCAATGATACCTTGCATTTTGTCTTCAGCACCGATTGGTAATTGAATAGCGAAAGCGTTTGCTCTTAATCTATCTCTGATTTGATTTAATACACGATAGAAATCAGCACCTGTTCTGTCCATTTTGTTTACGAATACGATACGAGGTACTTCGTAACGGTTAGCTTGTCTCCAAACTGTTTCAGATTGTGATTGTACACCACCTACTGCACAGAATACTGCAACTTCACCGTCTAATACACGTAATGAACGTTCTACTTCAACTGTAAAGTCAACGTGGCCTGGTGTGTCGATGATATTTAATTGGTGACCTTTCCAAGTAGCTGTTACCGCTGCTGATTGGATTGTGATACCACGTTCACGTTCTTGATCCATAAAGTCTGTTACTGCTGCGCCATCGTGAACTTCACCGATTTTGTGAGTTTTACCTGTGTAAAACAAAATACGTTCTGTTGTAGTTGTTTTACCAGCATCGATGTGGGCTGCAATACCAATGTTTCTGATTTTTTCTAAAGGTGTCTTTCTTGGCATTTCTTTAATTCCTTATCTTTTATATACTAATACCTTGCTATCTTTTAACTAGCTATAATACTATCATCACATAAAAAAGTAAAATTTCAAGCATGAAATTTTACTTTTTACTTATTTTTATACTTTTTTGGAAATTATATTTCACCGTACAAATCATATTCGGTTGAAGAAGTTATTTTAACATCCTCAATATCCCCTGGAACTACGTCCTTATCGGTTTTTATGTAAACCATTCCGTCAACCTCAGGTGCATCATATTGAGTTCTTGCCATTACAAATCCGTCATCAGTAACCCCTTCGATTATGCAAGGAAGTGTCTTTCCAACATATTTTGCATTGTTTTCAGCTGAAATTTTTTGTTGTAATTCCATTAACTTTTTATATCTTGCATGTTTAACTTTTGCAGTGATTTGAGGTTTCATAGAATAAGAATCTGTGCCCTTTTCACGAGAATATTCAAAAACTCCCATTCTGTCGAATTTCATATCTTTTACGAAATTGTACAAGTTTTCAAATTGTTCGTCTGTTTCAGTTGGATATCCTACGATAAACGCAGTTCTAATCGCGATATTAGGAACTTTTTCTCTAATATTTTTAATCATTTTTCTATAATCAAATGACGGCCTGTTCATTAATTTCAACATCTCCAAGTCTGAGTGTTGAAGCGGTAAATCGATATACTTAACGACTTTCTCCAATTTATTGATTTTTTCTAGCAACTCATCGTTAACAAAAGTCGGATATGCATACATAATTCTTATCCAAGAAATGTTTTCGATTTTGTTTAATTCCTCTAACAAGGCTGGAAGTGAAGGTTTTCCGTACAAATCCACTCCATAACTTGTTGTATCTTGTGCAATTAAAACAATCTCTGTAACGCCTTTATTTGCAAGTGTTTTTGCCTCTTTAACAATATCCTCCATTTTTCTTGAATGACATTTTCCACGTAATTTTGGAATAATGCAGTATCCGCAATTGTAGTTGCAACCGTCAGCAATTTTGATATATGAGCTTGAACCCACAGTAATTTGTTGACGTTCGACATTTTCTGGATAGCAATATGACGGAGTTTGGGCAACGTCTGATTTGTAGTCAAAATTTTCTTTTATCAAATTTTCAACAACCTCTGCAATTTTGTTAAAATCAGTCGTACCAAGCATTGCAGAAATTTCTGGAATTGCTTCTTTTAATTCTTCTTTATGTTTTTGTGGTAAACAACCAGTTACAATAACCTTTTTGCCACTATTAACAAGCTCTAAAATAGAATCAACGGATTCTTTTTCCGCATCGTGAATAAAAGAACAAGTGTTCACGATAACAATTTCTGCATCGTTGTCGTCAAGCGTAACCTCGTATCCTTTATCCAATAAAATTCCTAACATTAACTCAGAATCTACTAAGTTTTTTGCACATCCGTGATTTACTAAAGCTATTTTTGTCATTTTTACCTCTTTTTAGATAAAGTTTAGCACAAAAAATTATCTTAAATAAGATAATTTTTTGTGCCTATTTGAATTATAAAAATTTTTACTAGAAGTTCATGTTTTTGATATCAGTGTATGCTGAAATCATTTTGTTTCTAAGTTGCATAGCCATTTGCAAGCTTAAAGCAGATTTTTCGCTGGCAATCATTAAATCATGAACGCTAACATCTTCGCCTCTTGCAAAAGCTTCTTGCAACGCGTCCGCTTGCATTCTTTTTTCGTTAACGTCGTTCAAGCCGTTGCCAAAAGCGTTTTCGATTGAATACATCAAACTTTCAACTGGAGAAGAACCAATTTTTCTTTGAGTTGCACTCGCTTCAGCCTTAATTTCTTTTTGCAACATTGTGTCAAAATCGTTTTGAAAATCTGTATTGACATCAAACGACGCACTACCGTTCAAGAACTGATTGTAGTTCTTTATCGGATTAAAATTCATTTGTTGCATTGCGATATTGTTAATTTCCATTTTTCACACACCCCTTATAATTTTTAGATATTTAATGCTGATTGAATCATTGTCTTAATGTTCTCTGCAACAACCGAGTTGGCTTCGTAAGCTTTTGAGGCAGAAACCATATCCACCATTTCTTCTACAACATTGATATTTGGTAATTCTACGTAACCGTCCGCATCTGCATCTGGATGAGTTGGGTCGTAAATCATTTTTGTTGGATTATCTGTTTCTTGAATTGATTCAACTCTTACACCATTTGAAACAAGCCCTTGATTTAGCGCAATACCAGTGTTAATAGTAAATCCGCCAGTCATTGGATTGAATTGAGCATCAGTTGAATTTGCTGCAAAATTTCTTGCCCCACGAGATAATTCATCCTCGTAAATTGCTTTAAAATTAACAGATTTTTTAACGTAAACACCTTTGCTACCGTCTGGATTACGCGTAGTATTTACGTTTGCAATGTTACTTGCAACCGTGTCCATTTTAATTCTTTGTGCAGTCATACCTGAAGCTGCTATATCAAATGTATTTAAACTCATTTTTTCCCACCCAGTCTGTTATTTTTTATTTTTGTGTTTATTGGCCACCGCCTCTTAGAACTTCACCAATTTGTGTAAAATATTTTTTCTCTAAACTTGATAAAGTTACGTATTTCATACCGTTTTTACTCAAATCCATCATTTCTTTTTCAAGTTCTACGTTGTTTCCGTCCAAAGTTCCTTCTGAAAAAACGTCGTCCATAACTTGTGGATCATATTTTCCGTATGAATTTGTAATTAAGAACTGCTTTTCTTGGATTGTAAGCGGTCTTCTTGTTTGTTGAGCCTCTTGCAAACGCATAAAATCGTCATACGTTGCGGATTTTGTTTTTGCAGGCTTAATACTATTTTGACCTTTTATATAATCTTTTAAATCCTCCGTTTCAATGATTTCTGAAAGTTGAGATTCAAAAGCAACTTCTTTTCTTTGATACCCTGGAGTTTCAACGTTGGCGATGTTTGCACCGATTGCTCTTTGGCGTTCTAGCAAACCGTCCATTGCTAAATGTGTTATGTTTGAAGCTCTTGAAGATAAAATATCCACGATTTAACCTCCTACACCATACTTACCAAGATTTCAAATTCTGTCGAATTATCATCCGATTTTACTAATTCTAATCTTGCGAATTGTTCTTCTAATGTTTGTTGGCAAACATATAAGCCAATTCCGTTACCTGAAGATTTTGTTGTAAATCCGTCTGAGAAAATTTTCTTTTGAACGTCTTCAGGGATTTTTGCACCGTTATTTTCAATAATTATTGAAATAAAGTCATCTTTTATGCTTGTTTTGATTGAAATTTTACCAACTTTTTCAATCGCTTCAATTGCATTTTTAATAATATTCACTAACGCTGCCAAAAATTTTGCTTCATCTGCAAAAACTGAACTGTTTTTGTCATCAAATTCAGTCGTAAATTCAATTTGTTTATCTACTGCATAAATTTTTGTCAAAGCAATTGCTTTTTCAACCATTTTTTGAATGCTATAAACTTGCAAATCCTTGTTATCAAGTGATTTCAAATCCATTAATGCACTGCTTGCGATTTTTACTGCGGTTTTGATACAATCAACTGCGTTTGTGCAATCTGCGTTGTCGTTACGTTCACAATGTTTTTCGATTATGTTTGCGTAAAGTTCGCAAATTGAAAGTTGATTTCTGATTTCGTGAACCACGTATCTTGATTTTGAGTTCATAAATTCAAGACGTTTTGCTAAATCGTCGCTTTTTGTTAATGCATCTTTCTCCATATCCACTAACATTGCTTCTTGAGTTGTTTCGTTCATCAAATCAACAACTTTTCTGATTGATGAATTCATTAACATATTGTCACGTCTATCAGGTTTGTATTGTTCTTTGTAAGCTGAAATATCTTGATTACAATTTTGTTCAATGATTTCAAAAGATTCTCTCAAGTTTACTGAGTTGTACAATAAATAGTAGCCTGCGAAATTTTCGATATCTTCTGTTTCAAAATCAAAGATAAAACTTGCGCCATATCTGCCTGTAAGCACGTATAAAAATTCTGTTGACTCCCAAATATTTTCTTTTAATAAATCTGACCCGTCTGAAAAATTAAATACATCAACGCCAGTATAATCAAGTCTTTTCAACATGCCAGCAAATTTTGCGCAATCTTTAAAACGATATAAAACAACGCCTTTTTCTTCTGGATTTTCGAACAAAGGTTCAACCATAGAGCGAATTACACCGTTTATAGCTTTTTCGCTACAAGGTTTATTTTCTTGAATATAAATTAAATCTTTTAATCTGTTTTTGCCTTTAATATATTTTACCATTTTTCACACACATGATTTTGTTTTTTATAATGGGATGTCGTGTTACGCTTATGGCTTGCATAACACGACAATCTCATTTAATTTTGAAAGGAGTTATCTTGTTATACAGTTGCAGTCATTGCAGGATTAGCCATTCTAGCTTGACGTTTGCTTGTGAAGCCGTGGTTAATTGCATATAAAACTGCTTGAGTTCTGTCGTTTACTTGAAGTTTTTGGAAAATGTTGTTTACGTGAGTTTTAACAGTTGTTTCAGAGATGAACAATTGTTGAGCAACACCTTTGTAAGTAACACCTTGAGTTAACAAGTCTAAAACTTCTTCTTCTCTTTGAGTCAAATCTGATAAGTAGTTTGATTCTTGAGCTTTTTGTTGTGCAATTGCTTCTTCTTTGAATGATTTTTGGAAATAATCAAAGAAACGAGCAGTTAACATTGGAGGCATGTAAACTTTGCCATTTGCAACTTCGTCAATTGCGTAAATCAATTGAGCAGAAGCCATAGTTTTTAACACATATCCTTTAGCGCCTAATTTCATAGCTCTGAAAATTAAATCAGCATCGTCATAAGCACTTAAAGCTAATACGCGAACGCCTAAGTTCAATTTTTCGATTTCTTGAATAGCTTGTAAGCCATCCATTTCAGGCATATTCATATCCATCAAAACAACATCTGGTTTATGTTTTTTGATTAAATTAATACCTACGTTAGCACTTGTTGATGCTGCAACAATATCAAATGAACTTTCCATACTTAAAAGTTCTTTAACACCTGCTAAGTGATCGTAATTGTCATCAATTAACATTACTCTAGCTTGTTTTTTGAATTGTCTCATTTGTTCCCCCAAATTCTTTTTTATGTCCCTAATTCTTTTTTTCTTTTCTACACTGTTCATACTACATCTTTTTAGAGGAGGTTACATCGACAAAAAGATTAAAAAAAGAGGGTTTTAGGGTCTATAAACTGATTTAGACCAAAAGATCAAGAGAGGGCTCAAACCCATGCTAAATCTGCATTTCAAAAAATCCTCCACAAAAATGAGGAGGATTTTTTTCTAATACGTTGAGTGTAAACTGTTTGAATTAGGATATTTGTGAGTAGTGAGTGGTGAGTTGACAACTCACTCTCTTGTCATTCTGAAGCGTTTAATGGGCGTATTCAAAATAGTCTTGCTATGTTCAGAATCTTGCTAATGTTCAAGACTTGCAGGAGATTCCGAAATAAATTCGGAATGACAAAAAGTGGTAAGTGTCATACCGCATGAGTGTAACGAATTGCGGTATCTTTTTATTGGCTTAAGATCCCGCAATGCACTTCGTTTATGCGGGATGACGTGATTTGTTTATTGAATGTCAACTCACAAATCACTTGCAACTTGTATTTTCCCAAGACAATGTTGTGCCGTTAGGACATTTGCCATCAGTCGCTTTTAAATAATCCATATTGCCAGTTTCGATTACCCAACCTGTACAAGCTAAGCCTTTTTCAAAACATGTCATACTTACTGTATCACTGTCATAGCCGTACGTGTCGGCTTGTCCGCCATAAGGATATATACCAGATTTTGTTACATGAAAATCAAAAAAGTCTTTTGCGACTACATTTGAGCCTTTAACTCCATCAATATCAACACTTATAATACCACAAGTCTTTGACGTTGGGCTATCAGAAGTTGCACCTCTATCAGTAGAACAATTTGGATCTTCAATTGAAAAAGATATTGCCGTACCATCTGCAAGCAAATACTTTGGTTCCTGAGGTATATTAATAGGCGATACTTTATTCGCAGCACTGCCACTAAATCCTTTATACATTTCGCTTGAAAAACAACCTTCTTCATCTGCTCCGCAATTTTTAGATATTTTCATAAATTCTGTCATTCTATCTGCAAAACGTTCATTCCATCCTTCAATAGATGAATCATTTATAAACCATTCATCAATAGGTCCGTAAACCGCAGTCGCACGACCAAATGCGTCTTCAAGGTTTGCATAAACTTTTTTCAATTTTGCGACTTTTTCGCGGTCACCTGTTGATTGGTTTAAGTTCGGAATAGTTAATGCTGCAACCACGCCGATAATGCCCATTACTACAAGTGTTTCGGCTAACGTGAAGGCAATGACTTTCGCCAAAGCCGTCATACCGCATGAGTGTAACGAATTGCGGTATCTTTTTATTATTTCTAAGATCCCGCAATGCACTTCGTTTATACGGGATAACACGATTTGTAAGTTACTTTTATCAAACATCTTTTTCATAAGTTCAATCCTCAAATTAATTGTTATAATTTCATTATAACAACATGATTGAGCACTCACAATACGGCTATTCTATTCTATTCTATTCTATTCTATTCAGGCATTATATCTGTGTTACAGATATAATGAAAATTATTTTTACAATTATTTACAAAAACAAAACAATTTGGACGTCTTGACAAAGGATAAAAAATCGTAAATAATATAATTGTAGGGGCAAGCCCTAAAGAAGTTCGATTTCCTTAGGACTTGACTTAGCACCCTATAACAACAACAATACAATTTGTAAAGTCGCTATTACCACAATAATAGCGGCTTTTATCATTGTTATCATTTTTTATCACCTCCTTTCCACCAATTTCTTAGCTTTTAGTGTGTGTGAGGAGGGTGACAGGTACTACCCTAAAAATTTATAAAACTAGAACGGGCAAATTGTAAGGCGTTCTAAAAATCTTACAAATTTTGTTGGAAGATTTTCGTTTTCGTTAATTGAGCCAACTAAAATTGTTTGCGCGCCTGTTAATTTTCCAACTAAAATATCTGTCAAAGGTCTATCGCCAATAACAACAACGTGTTCAGGTTGCATAAACAAGCCTTTTATAATATTTTTTACAACTTTTGGGAAAGGTTTTCTTGCACCCCAATACAATTTGCAAGGGCAGTGCGGAGTAATCTTTTCGATATACTCTTGGTTGTGGTTATTTGTAACTATCGCCATATAAAAATCTTTTTCAAATTGCTTAAACCAATCAAGCGTTTTTTGAGTAAATTCAGCCGATTTTGATTTCATTGTAGTACTATCCAAATCCATCAACATTGCGTGAATTCCCATTTCTTTTAACATTTCTGGAGTAATCTCGTAAATGTTTTTCAAATTTTTATTAGGACGTAGTATCATCGTTTTTAATCTCCTTTGTTCTTGCTAACGCAAATTTATAATCCTTTGGCGCACGTTCAAATTTAATAAGCAATTCGTCGTTAGTGTTTGCAACCTCCAATTGCTCATTTGTTTTTGTGCTAATTATTTCTTCTGCCTTTGTAAAATATTGTTCGTCAGGTGTGATAATCTCGATTTCTTGACCTTTTAAGAACTTATTTTTTGTTTTCACAAGGTAGTAATCATCTTTTTTATCCCAAAATTCGCATAAAAAGTCCGCGCCAGCTAAACCTTTTGAAATATCATAGCTATAACTTTCAGAATTATTATTTCCTAAGTAAAAACCTTGTGTATAGCCTCTATTACCGACTTTTTTAAGTTCTAAGAAATACTTGTGCAAATCATCAGTTTTGCCTGCCATAACCTCGTCAATTGCACTTCTGTAAGCCTTAGTAACCGCTGAAACATAGTACAAGCTCTTTGTTCTACCCTCAATTTTCAAAGAGTCGACACCCGCGTCAATTAATTGCGGAATATATTCAACCAAGCACAAATCTTTAGGGCTTAAAATATGTGTACCACGTTCGTTTTGTTCAATTTCGTAATATTGCCCTGGACGAGTTTCTTCTAATAATTTATAACTCCAACGGCAAGGTTGCGCGCAATTTCCGTGGTTAGCCTGTCTTTCGCCATTTGTCATATAATCGCTCAACAAGCATCTTCCAGAGAAAGAAACACATTGCGAACCGTGTACAAAAACCTCTAATTCCATATCTGGAACTTGTTTTTTAATTTCTGCGACATCCTTAATCGGCAATTCTCTCGCCAAAATCGAACGAGTTGCGCCTAAATCTTGCCAAAATTTTACTGCTTCATAATTCAACGTATTTGTTTGTGTACTAACGTGAATTGGCATATCTGGCATATATTTTCTAACTACTCTAAACACGCCCATATCGCTTAAAATAATTGCATCAGGGTTAGAGTCTTTAATTTTATCCATTACACTTTCTAATAATTTAATATCATTATTGAAAGCAAAAATATTAAGTGTTAAATATGCCTTTGCACCCAAGCTACGAGCCAAATCAATAGCTTGTTTCAAGTTCTCCATTGTAATCAATTCGCCCTTGCGCATTGCACGCAAGCTAAAATCTACAACACCTAAATAAACTGCATCTGCACCGTATCTTACTGCATATTCTAACTTTTCAAGGTTGCCTGCTGGCATTAATAATTCTGGTTTGTTACTCATAAATATAGTTTACCCTAAACTAATCACCCGTGCAATGTGTAAATTTATTTTTATTACTAAAATACACTTATAAAAGGAGTTGATACATGAAAAAATACCTAGTTCTTGCTTTATTAATAATCTTCTTGGCGCCAATCTGCAACGCACAAACAAGAAGTTTTCAAACATATTCGCCAAACACTAACAGATTCTATAATCCAAACATCTACAACCAAAACTTGCCACCACCTCCACCACCAAGAGAGTTATCAAAGGCAGAAAAAAAATACCTAAACCAACTACGCAGAAATCAGGTTTATAACAATCCATATTATCAAAACAACGTAAGACGAAAGATTAGAAACAATATCGGCACTATATTCGGCGGTTTTGGAAATTTCAACGGTGGACAAATAACAGGCACAACGCCTTCATTTACAACAAATTTCGGAAACGATTGGGATAGTCAACCTTACGGATACCAAAGAGGCTGGTCTGACGCAAACGGAAATTACTACTATAACAACTATGGACAACAATCAGGTGCAACCGTAAGAATTTTAGATTAAAACTTAATATACACACAAAAAAAGAGTTTAGGCTTTCGCCTAAACTCTTTTTCTTTCTCACAATTATTTCAATTAAAATGTTGCTACAGGTTTCTTTTGTAATTGAGCACCTGGAATTTGTTGCCAGTTAGCTGACATAATTTTTTTGAATGATTTCAAAGCTGTATCTTCTAATTCACCTAATTCATCAGCTTCCATAATCAATTCTCTTAATGGAAGTAATGCTCTTTGGTCACGAAGTACACCTAAAGCTGCAGCTGCACCAGCTCTTACCAATTCATTTTCATCTTGTTTTTTCATAACATCGATTAATGCTGGAACTGCTTTTGTATCATTTAATTTTCCTAATGAAGTTACTGCGTAAATTCTTACGTTAACCCATTCATCAAACAACATGTTAATCAATTTATCAACGGCTTTTTTATTACCGATTTCGCCCAATGCACGAGTTGCATCACAACGAACATTAACTTTTTCGTGGTCTAAAGAAGCAATCAATGCATCTGTTGCAACATCACCAATTTCAATTAAAGCTTCAGTTGCTGTGATACAAACTTGAGGATTTTCATCGTTCAAAGCTTCTACTAATGGTTCAACAACGATTTCGCCACCTAATCTGCCCAATGCTCTAGCTGCACGAACTCTAACGTCAACGTTTCTATCTTCACGTAAAGATTCAATCAAGTGAGTTGTTGCTTTTGAATCGCCCAATTCGCCCAATGCTCTAGCTGCATACAAACGAACTGAACCGTTTTTATCATTTTTCAATACGTCGATTAATGGTTCAACTGCTTTTGATTCGCCCATTTCACCAAGAATACGAGCTGCATTATATCTAACTTTTTCTGAATTGCTAGTTTGCAAATCTACGATTAATTCTTCAAATGATTTTTTAACTTGTTTCTTTTTGCTATTTACGCTAATAGTCATTAAAATTTGCCTCCGACGTATAATTATTCTGTACCGATGTTATAATAAAGTTTTCTTTTTAAAAAAAATTGCCTTTTTTTTGTTAATTGTTAAGCATTGTTAACAAAATTCAATTCATGTATCAGGCATGCTGTGACTGCGTTTCAGACTACACATATCTTTAAGGGTAAACCTGACACTTTATACAATTTATAATAGCATTTTTTTTGAATTTTGTCTTGTATTTGAAACAATTTTTCATACATTTGTAGTAATTGTTTTATTAAAATTATGCATATTTAATCTTTTCGGCAAAAGTATATTACAAAATATTAAGCAATTGGTATTAAAATTGTAAATTCTGAACCATGCCCAAATTCACTATCCACATGTATTTCGCCATGATGCTTGTCTATAATTTTCTTTGAAATTGCCAAACCTAATCCTGTACCCACTCCAGCAGATTTTGTTGTAAAGCCTGCGGTAAAAATTTTATCAAGATGTTCTTTTTTTATTCCTTTTCCTGAGTCTTTTATCTTCACTTTTAAATTGTTATTCTCTACACTTGTTGTAATCTCGATTGTGCCTTGTTTTTCAATCGAATGACAAGCATTCACCAAAATATTCATAAACACTTGGTTTAACATATTTGGATAACATTTTATCATCGGCAATTGCGAATAATTTTTTATAACCTCGACTTTATTTTTTGTTTCGTGATGAATTAAAGCAAGCGTCAAATCAAGCTCTTTGTTGATATCTGCTTCCTGCAATTCAGCTTCATCCAAGCGAACAAATTTTTTCAAAGAGGTTACGAGGTGATTAATTCTTTGAACGGCTTCACAATCTATTGAATTAATTTCCGTAAACATCTCCTTCAAATCTTCGTTTTCAAGCTTTTGAATAAGTTTTGTCATAATCGAATTATTTGATTTAATTGACGCAAATGGAGTATTGATTTCGTGCGCAATACCAGCCACCAATTGACCTAAAGACGCCATTTTTTCTGAATTTATAAGTTGTAATTGAGTTTCCTTCAATTCTTTTAGGGTTGTTTTAAGCTGAGCAACAGTTTTAACGTTGTCTTCATAAAGTTTTGCTTGTGCAACTGCGTTACCCAATTGCGCCGAAACGCTTTCTAGGACATCGATTTCTTCTGTCATATCACGTTTTTGGTAGCTTACGAAAACAATTACGCCCAATAAATTATTCAAATGATAAATCGGCAAAATTACACGCATCATAGGAATATCAAATAGTTCCGCCTCATTAAATTCTTTCAAACTCATCGAAGAAACTGTTTTTTTGTTTTTTAAATCCTTCAAAACCGCATTATCAAAGCTTATCGTTTGAGATATAAAATCTTTTTTGTCTTTTCCATAAGCATGTTCAATAACAAATTTTCCGTCGTCAAAAGACGCGTAATACGCTCTGAATGCACCAAAAACTGTCGCCAATTCCTTCAATGCAGAATTTAAAATTTTATTTGAATCGATTGAAACTCTTATGATGTTAGAAATTTTGTTAATAAGTGTCATCTTAACGGCTTGCGCCTGATTTGTTCTTGAAGATTTTCGCAGTTGTTCGACTTCAACGAGTGCATTTTTACAATTTTTTTCGAGCGTTGCTTTTTCGTGCTCAACACGCTTTAATTCAAACTCTGCACTAACATCAGAGAACACAATTATAATATATTTTCCACGTCTATAAGACGACAAATCAAAATATAACAGGTCGCCAGAAGATTTTTGATAACTAACCAAAGCACTAAAATCTTGGTTTGTTGTAAAAATTTGATTAATCGGCAAAAATGCAGAAACATCTTCAACATCTAGCGGAATAAAATCTGCGCTAAATTTGTGCGAAAACCTTTTAAAATCAACGTAATCGTCAAAAATTCGCTTAAAAGTATTATTAGTAAAAACAACCTCTTTTTGTTGATTTACAATAATTACGGCATCTTTAAATTTATTAAAAAAAGCGAATTTTTCCATGACATGTATATTATATACATGTATATTTAAAAAGCAAAAGTGTTAAGTCGGTCATGATATAATTCAATATTTTTCAAGTATTTGTAAACTAATGCAAACAAAAATTTACGTTATGAAATATTTTGCGTCGAGAGTATTTTTTCATGATAAGTTAGTAATATAGAGGGATAAGAAACAATTATCACAAAGAAACACTAACCAAGGAGATATGTTTAAATGTCAGAATATTTGACTAAAGAAGAAATCAAGCAATGGAGAAGTTCATTAGAAAAGATTACACTAGAAGAATTTGCCGCAAGATTAGGTAAACAAATAGAAGAAGCAAAACAAACTAACGATTTAGTAGATATAGTATTAAAAGGTAAACCTTACACATCTTCAATCACTAGTTCAAATGTTTCAAAAGCTGAAAAAATTACTTCAATCGCAGAACATGCTATTGAAAAAGAACGCCAAATCGTTTCAAATACTCGTTCTCAAGCAGTTTCAGCAAAACCTGCAACAAAAACAGAAACTAAAGCAGTTGCAAAAGAAG
>CAVCIX010000005.1:0-39285 GCA_963602505.1 Anaerovoracaceae bacterium
AATCAAGTGGGAATTTATTTATTGTTTTGAATTGTATTGCTAGATTTTATTTCTATAAGCATTTCTTTCAATAATTCTGTTTGAGTTATTATTAATTCTGTTTGTACTTGTTCATTAGATAAGTTTTTTTCGTTACCTTCAACTAATTCTGTATGTATTTTTTTATTTTGTTCCAAAAGAGATATTATTTTATTATTTTGGTTTTCAATATTATTGTTAATGCAATTCTGCCAAATAAAAAATACAATAGGAATTATTATTGTTAAAATTGCTAGATGATTTTGCTTTAAGTAATCCTTAATTTTACTATTTGGTTCGTTTTTGATAACTTCAAGTTGTTCTTCAAAATTATTTTCAGATAGTTTATTTACAAATCCTTGGGGACTTTCTTCTGCAATATTAAAGTTTTCTAGATCCTCTATAATTTGCTGCTGATATTTTACAAAATCTTTAAGTGTTTGTGAATTAAATATTTTTAATATCGCACTTTGTTGTGCGGATATTTCTTTTATAGCATTGAAATTTTGCAAACCTTTTAAGGAATCATTGATTGCTTCAAAATTTTTATTATAGATGGTGAATTGTTTAATATAATTTGAATTATTAACCAAATCATTAAGATAATTTTCTAAGTGAATATTTTTAGACCATAAGTTAAGAGATTTTTCTATGTCAGAAAAAGGCGATTTGTAGTTAAAAATCCACTTATAATTGTTTTGTAATTTTAAACTAAGCTGGTTTAAGCTGTCAAAATCTTTTTTATATTTTAACCATGTATTATTAATTAAACTATTATTATAAAATTCATCGTTATTTTGATTTTCTGGTTTCTCCATTTTTATATACCCCAAATGTTATATGTTTGTCTAAGTATTGAAGTTAGAGGTTGTTAAATTTCTGCTAAAATATTTTGTAAAATGCATCAGATAGAGGTTTGTCTGTCTTTTCTTATTTAAATATCTTCGATTGTATGTAAATCTCCGATAAAATGCTCTTTTATTTGTATTCTTAGTAAACAAATCTTCTGCAAAATTTCTTCAATCTATATTTGATTTTACCATATTGTTAAAGATTTTTTCTTACTTTTGTTTTGTTTGTAAAATTACGTTTACAAATTGGGAAAATTTGGCAGTTTTTGTTTGAAAAATCTCTTATATATATTATAGAGGATTTTAATGACTGATTATATTTCTAAAAATTCGACCGCAAGGCATAGTGAAACGAATGTTTCGCCATACGTTAGCGCGGAAATTAATCATCAAAAAGTCCCTACTGTCGCCATAGGTACAGAAGTTGACAAAGGTAATACCTCAATTTGGGGCGAAACATATTACGGCGGACTTCCTTCCGCAAAATTTGGCGGTGGCGGATTTGGCGTTCAACAAACCGTACTAGATAAAAATAAAAACTCTGTCTATTTCGGTGGACAAATTTCGATTGAAAAAGGTTCGTTTAACGAAGGCAACAACTTAGAAAAATATACAAACCTAAAAAGTATGGCAACTGTCGGCTATCAAAGAGAATTAAACCGCGCCACAAGTGGTTATGTTGAATTGAGTGCTGGTGTCCAAAATTACAAATCAAACACAACTCCTCAATTTACCGTTCCGTCCTATGATGCAACGGTTGGTGTCGAAAGAAATTTTGGCAAGACAAGAGGTCGTATTGAAGGTTTTGCCGAAAATTTCCCAGTATTTTCAAATGGTAAAAAATCAACAGAAAATTACGTCGGTGTAAGGTTTACGTTACTATTTTAGAAAGTTTTAATCAAAAAGGCGCGCTTTGCAAAGCAAAGCGCGCCTTTTAAAATATGTAAAACAATCACAAACCCAAAGCCGACAGGGGGACTGTCTTGCTCACTCGCGTGTAACGGCAATTCCGAGTTTTGATTTTCGTGATTTTATCACTCAATCAAAAGCTCTCCAGCCTCAGCTCGTTCGCGCTCGAACCTAGACTGAACTTCGTTCAGTGGTTCTCGTCCCTTTTTGTTATTTTGTAAAACAATCACAAACCAAAGCCGACAGGGGGACTCGAACCCCCGACCTACTCATTACGAATGAGTTGCTCTACCAACTGAGCTATGTCGGCAAATTTGAAAGTTATTAAATTGTAATCTCAGTTGGTAGAGCCCTAATCTAACTTCGGCTCCGTAAACTCGCCGTGACCAACCGAGCTATATCGGCGTGTTTATCATATTAACTTGTGTTCTCAGTTGGTAGAGCCCCAATCTAACTTCGGCTCCGTGAACTCGCCGTGACCAACTGAGCTATGTCGGCTTAACTCGTTTTTTATTTGTTTTAAGTTATCCAAGCAAATCGCAAAAGTGAAAAATTTGCACTTATTGCGTCTATATTGTAAAATAAAATCGTAGAAATTTAAAGGTATATTATGAAGAAAACGAAAATTGGATTAATTGGTTTAGGTACAGTAGGTTCTGGTGTTTTCAAAACTTTGAAAAATTTTCCAGATATTGAAATTGAAAAAATCGCGGTACGAAATATCTCAAAACCTCGTAATATCGACGGTTTAGACAATTCTATTTTGACAACAAATCCAGAAGAAGTTGTTAATAATCCTGATATCGAAATTGTTGCAGAGTTAATGGGTGGGGTGCATCCAGCTTATGAGCTTATCAAAAAAGCTATTGAAAACGGCAAGCATGTTGTAACTGCAAACAAAGAACTTCTTGCAAAGCACGGTGAAGAGCTTTTCCACTATGCAGAAGAACACAATGTTGTAATTCTATACGAAGCAGCAATTGCGGGAGGTATTCCTTTAATCATGCCAATTAAGACAATTTTGGCAGGTAATAAAATTACTAAAATTGAAGCAATTTTAAATGGCACAACAAATTATATCCTAACAAATATGGATGTAAACGGTGCGTCTTACGAAACAGTCTTAAAAGAAGCGCAAGAGCTTGGCTACGCAGAGGCTGATCCAACAGGCGATGTGGAAGGTTTTGACTCAACTTACAAGCTTACAACCCTTGCAACAATTACGTTTAACAAACGTGTTAAGCTTGAAGACGTTTACAGAGAAGGTATTTCACACATTCAAAAAGAAGATATTAAATATGCAAACGAACTTGGCTATAAAATTAAGCTTGTAGCGTACGCAACAATTGACGAAAACGACAATGCTGATGTACGTGTGCATCCAATGTTTGTAGATAAAAAGGAAACTTTAGCGCACATAAACTACGTTACAAACGCAGTAACTTTGACAGGTACGCCTATCGGAAAAATTACTCTTTCAGGCCCTGGGGCTGGAGAATTTCCAACTGCAAGTTCTGTTGTAGGTGATATTTTATCAATCGCAAGAGAAATCGGCACAACTGATTACATCTTGCCAATGATGCGTTGCAAGCACGCTCATAACACAACTGCCAAGATGATTCCGATTGAAGAAACTGAAAATAAATATTATTTACGCATAATTGCGAACGATAAAATTGGCGGAATTGCAGATATAACAGAGCATTTTGCTGAAAAGAAAATTAGTATTGAATCAATTTTAATGAAGGAAGTAAAAGAAAACAATACGGCTGAAATCGTTATTGTTACTGACAAATTCAAGGAAAAATTGATAAAAGAACTAAAAGAAGACTTTGCAAAACACAGTTGTGTAAAAGAATTAGCAAGCATGATTAGAATTAACGCTTAGGAAGGTTAAAAATGGCATATTACAAAGGATTAATCGACAAGTACAGACAATATTTACCAGTAAACGAGTTTACTCCAATCGTAACTCTTAACGAAGGTAACACACCACTTATAAAAGCTGATAATTTGGCTAGAAAACTAGAATTGGACGCTGAAATTTATTTGAAATTTGAAGGCTCAAATCCGACTGGTAGCTTCAAAGATCGTGGTATGACTATGGCGGTTACAAAGGCAAAAGAGGAGGGCTCAAACGCTATAATCTGCGCCTCTACTGGTAATACAAGTGCGTCAGCAGCTGCATACGGTGCAAAAGCTGGTTTGAAAACTTATGTATTAATTCCAGACGGCTATATTGCATTAGGAAAACTTTCTCAAGCTATGATGTATGGCGCTGAAATCATCGCAATTCAAGGTAATTTTGACCAAGCGCTTGAAGTAGTTCGTAAAATTTCAGAAGAATACCCTATAACCCTTGTAAACTCTGTTAATCCGTACAGAATTGAAGGTCAAAAAACAGGCGCGTTTGAAATCTGCGACGCTCTAGGTCAAGCCCCAGATTATCACTTCATTCCAGTTGGAAACGCAGGAAACATCACTGCTTACTGGAAAGGTTACAAGGAATACCACCAAAACGGAATAATTAATAATTTACCGAAAATGATGGGCTTTGAGGCAGAGGGTGCAGCCGCAATTGTACGCGGAGAAAGAATTATGAACCCTGAAACAATCGCAACTGCAATCAGAATTGGTAATCCTGCAAGCTGGGAAAAAGCTGAAAATGCACGTGACGAAAGTAAAGGAACTATTTCTTCTGTTACAGATGAAGAAATTATGTATGCATACAAATTGATTGCAAATTGCGAAGGTGTATTGGCAGAACCAGCCAGTGCGGCGTCTGTTGCAGGTTTGATAAAATGCAAAAACACAATCAAAACTGGCGCAAAATGCGTATGTATCTTAACAGGAAACGGCTTGAAAGACCCTGATAATGCGATAAAATACTCAGGCGCAGAGGTTAAAAAGACATCTTCTGATATAAAAGACATCTTAAAAGTAATGACGTTTTAACTTATAAAAACAGTAGAAAACCGACTAATAACGCTATCTTTAGCCTAAATGGTCGGTTTTTTATTTTGATAATAATGTTAAGTAATGTTAAGAAAAGAATTCAAAAAATAAATTTATCTTCACAAAACTTCATAAAAGGGTTGAAAAATTTTCAAAAAAATGCTATACTAAAAGTGTCGAGATTATACGTTGATTTGCAAGTCGGAGCTTGCATAAATTTATTAAGTCTGTTTAAAACCACAATAAATCGCACAATACGAAGTCTATCTTTCGTATAGCTTAGTTCGTCTGTTAAAAATTATGTTTTAATAGCTTACTTTGTAGTGCAAAATATTGAAATTTTTTAAATCGTCATTATAAAAAAATTAGAGAGTAAAGAAGAATATGTGAATATTAGAATGAGGAGAGCTGCTTATGAAAAATTGTCCTGTTGAAATGAAAAAAAGTTTTACAAACCCTGCAAAGAGTGAAGTTTTAGTTAACGACAACGATTCAACTTTATCACTTTACGTAAGAGAATTAGCAAGTGTAAAAACATTATCACCATTAGAAGAAAGAGAAGTTGCAAGACGCGCTCAAGAAGGTGATATGAACGCTAAAAAACAATTAGTTCAAGCTAACTTAAAATTAGTTATCACAATTGCAAAAAAAGCAATTCACATGTCAAGCTTGCCAATGGTTGATTTAATCCAAGAAGGCAACTTAGGTTTAATGATTGCAGCAGAAAAATTTAACTACAAATTAGGTTACAAATTTTCTACTTATGCAAGCTGGTGGATTAAACAATCAATGTTCAAAGCTATTTCAGAACAAGGTCACTGCATGAAAATTCCTGTATATATTCAAGAAACTTTATCAAAATTTTCTAAAATCAAATCTGAAATGGAAAAAGAATACAACTGCCAAGTTAACACAAAAGATGTTGCTGAAAAAATGAACATTTCTGCTGATAAAATTGATACATACTTATCTGCATACTCAAAATCAGTATCATTAGAAGGCGGATTTGAAAATGACAACGGAAAAGAAACTTCTTTAGCAGAAATTTTAGCTGATGAAAAATCAAGTGTTCACTCTGCAGTTGAATACGAAAACTTAAAAAATGACATCGAAATGGTTGTTTCAACATTAAAAGAACGTGAACAAGATGTTGTAAGAATGCGTTACGGCTTAGGTAATATGGCAAAGAAAACTTTAGAAGAAATCGGTAATATCTATGGCGTAACAAAAGAATGCATTCGTCAAACAGAATTAAGAGCTTTGAAAAAAATGAAAGTTCAAGCACAAGACGTTTTATCTTGCTACATCGACTAATTAAGTAATTAAAAAATATATTGAGAGAATTTTAACGGATATTAAAAGAGCAAACAAAATTTATAAGCAAAAGCAATCTTCTTACAGAAACGGCGACATTTTTCATTCTGAAAAATGTCGCCGTCCTTTTTTTACGATTAATTAGGTATTATACAAGTCCTTCTTTTACCGCTTTGACTGCTGCTTGAACACGGTCGTTAACACACATTTTTTGTAGAATTGAGCAAACGTGTGCTTTTGCAGTGTGAACTGAAACGATTAATTCTTTTGCGATTTCTGTGTTACTTTTACCTGAAACCAAGTGTTTTAGAACTTCAAATTCACGCTCTGTTAGTGGAACTCGTCCTTCTTGAGAGGCTGTGTTTGAGAGTAGTCTTGTGTTTTCAAGCTTGGGAAAAGAGTTTAGCGCCATTTGAGCGATTTCTGGGTCAAGCCAACAAACGCCTTCTGCAACATCTCTCACTACATCTGCTAATTTTGCAGGGTCGATGTCTTTTAGACAGTACGCAGTTGCACCAGAGCTTAGTGCGGCGATAACCTCTTCTTCTCTGTCGTGAGAAGTTAGTGCGATAACTTTTATTTTTGGATTAATTTCTTTAACTTTAAGTGTAGCTTCAATGCCGTTCATACCTGGAAGACCTAAGTCCATAAGAACTACATCTGGATTATATTTTTGAATTAGTTGCAAGCCTTCAGTTGCTTCTTCGCTTTCTGCGACTACTTCAATGTCTTCGTTTGAATTTAGTGCGCATCTAAGTCCTACTCTTGTCAGTTTAAAATCTTCGACGATTATTACTGAAATTGTTTTTGCTAGTGTAGACATAATTTCTCCTTATTTAAACTATTAATATTTTGGTTTTTCTCTGCAGGGTATGCTTAAATTAAAGTATAATATCTTTTATTCTGAAATTACCTATGTGGGCTATATTTGTAGTACGCTAGTCTAATACCCATGAGTATAATTTTCTTTGGTTAGGTAGTTATAATTTAGTTTTTGGCGCATGAAAAATCCAAAATAAACATGTTCTTGATTAAATTTTTTTTCTATTATAGAATTGTTTTGTTAAGAAAAATGAGGTTAAAAATGGATCAAATAATTAAAATTGCATGGGATTTAAACGAAAATTCAGACAACAGATACCAATTAGTGTATGAAATTTCTGAACTTGCAAAAAAATTAGTAGATGAAAATCAAGCTAGAAAAGCAAGAGAAGATTTCGGATTTGATGAATACGGTTTTGAATCTTCTTACAAAAAAGAAAATCCAGTAGAACACGCAATTATGGTTAAAGCTTCAGAATCAGACGATAATGGGCTTGTTGGCTAATTAAATTTGGTTTTTTATATAATTATTTAGGAGATTTTAATAGATGCAATTAAAAGAAACTGTTGATTTTATCAACGAAAAAACAAACAATTTTGCACCTGAAATTGCAATCGTGTTAGGTTCAGGTTTAGGCGATTTTGCTGACGATTTCTGTGATATGGCTTTGTCATACAAGGATATCCCAGGATTTGAAGCATCAACAGTAAAAGGACATAAAGGTCAATTAGTTTTTGCTACAATTGCTGGCAAAAAAGTTGTTATGATGCAAGGTCGTTTTCACTATTACGAAGGACACCCAATTCAAAAAGTTGTATATCCAGTTAAAGTATTCAAAAAATTAGGTGTTAAAAACTTAATCGTAACAAACGCAGCAGGTGGTATTAATAGAGAATTTAACGCATCAGACTTGATGTTAATTACAGATCATATCAACTTCATGCACGTAAATCCATTAATTGGACCAAACGATGAAGAATTAGGACCAAGATTCCCTGATATGACAGAAGTTTATAAAAAAGACTTGCAAGAAATTGCTTTATCAGCAGCTAAAAAATTAGACATTAACTTGAAAAAAGGTGTTTACATGGCTCTAACAGGTCCTAACTACGAAACACCATCAGAAACAAAAATGGTTAAAATGTTAGGCGCAGATGCAGTTGGTATGTCAACAGTTCCAGAAGCAATGGTTGCAAACTACTGCGGTATCAAAGTTCTTGGTATTAGTTGCATTTCAAACGCTGCAGCTGGTATCACAGGTGAAGTTCTTTCTCACCAAGAAGTTATTGAAGCTGCAAACGCTGCAAAAAGCAAATTCAAATCATTATTACTTGAAGTTATCAAGGGTATGTAATTTATATAAACAAACAAAACAGAACGGCGGAGCCTTTGGCTCCGCCGTTCTGTTTATTGTAATTTTGTCATTGAGATTTTAATCAAATTTTATATTTACTTATGTAAAGAATTAAATTTTTAATCTAGAATTTCATTCTGAGTTGGAATAAAATTCTGATATGGTTAAGTTAAATGAAAAAGTAGATGAATTAAAGAAAAAACTTATTCTTGATACGGCAAGCGAATATTTTAAAACTTTGGGTTATGAAAAGACTCAAATTGATAAAATTTCTAAAGACTTGAGTATCGGAGTTGGTACTATTTATGGGTATTTTAAGTCAAAAGAAGGCTTGTTTTTGGCGTGGTTGAAATCAATTATTGACAAGGCTTATGTTGACTTGAAAAATCACTGTGAAACTTCAAACGAGCCTGTTGGCAAGTTAAAAATGGTTGTTGAGTACAAAATTAAATATTTTGAAAAAAATAAGACAACAATCAAAGGTTATATGGAGAATAACCAATTGTTCTTGCGCGGTATTTCTCGCAGAAAAGAACATCCAATGGCTAAGGTTTATGAGTATTGTGCCGAAATTATCAAGGAAATTAAATCTGTCGATGACAACGAAGCTTATTTGTTGGCAAGTATTTTCGACGGAATTATAAATAGCTATATCGAATGTTCTTTAGAAGAAGATAATTTGATTGAAAAAATTGATGAAATAGTAGAAAGATTTTTACGATTGGTAGGGGTATAAATGAAAAAGATTTTAACCATACTTTTACTTATGTTTTTAATGACAGGTTCTGCGATAGCGTCAGAGGTTCAAAAAGCTGGAATTGAGCATGTCGAATTAACTTTTAATCAGGCGTACGAACTTATGCTTGAAAACAATAACGCGTTGAAGGCTTACAACGAGGCAATAAATAAGAGCAAATATGAAAAACGTGCTGCGATTGGTAAATTCTTCCCAACAGTAGGCTTAAACGCTACTTATATTCACTTTAATGATGATTTAACTTTAAATTCAAGCGGTTCAATGGTAACTCCAATGGGTAAAATTTCTTTTGGTGCGCAAACTTTGATTCAAGACCAAAATGTTTTTACTGCTGGTGGAGTTGCAGTTTGGAACATATTTACAGGTGGTAAATTGTTATCAAATCACGCGGCTGCAAGAGCAAAGTTAGAAGCTTCAAATGCAAAATATAGAGAAATAAAAGACAATTTAACCTTGGAATTGGTTAAAAGATATTATGGTTTAAGACTTGCAAGAGATGTTGTAAGCGTTAGAAAACAAGTTGCTGACGGCATTGCGCAACACTTGAAGGACGCAAGATTATTAGAAAAAGAAGGTATAATTTCTAAATCAGAAAGACTTCATGCAGAGGTTGCATACGAGGATGCGATGCGCGATTATAAAGCTTCTTTGAGAGATGCAAATGTAATCGAAGAAGGTTTGAAGACTTTAATCAAGGCTGATAATGCAAATTTGAAAAATGTTTATATTGAGCCGATGTCGTTCTTGTTCGTTTATAACGATAGCACAATTGATTTGCCTGCAATGAAAGAGAATGTTTTGAAAAACAATCCACAATTAATGCAATTAGAGGCTAAAAAGAAGGCTATGAACGCAAAATATCACGCTGAAGTGGCAAATTATTCACCAACAATAAGTTTGTTTGCGTTTGACGTTGCTGCTGCAAGTCATTTGTCAGAAGCTGCACCGAGAGCAGGTATTGGCGGAAGTGCAAATTGGTTGTTATTTGACGGTTTATCAAGATATAACAACGTTAGAGCAGTCGATTGCGAAAGAAAAATGGTAGATTTTGAGATTGAAGATGCAAAATTTAATCTTGAAAGTCTTGTAATAAAACAATATCAAGAATTAATGAAGAACAAGGAAAAATATGACAGTTCTTCAAAATCAATAGAAAACGCGCAAGAGGCTTTGAGAACTGCAACTTTGGCGTTCAAAGAAGGTTTTGGAACCTCTTTACAAGTAACTGATGCGCAAATGATGCTTTCAAAAGTTAAAATAGAAAGATTAAATTCAATATATAATTACGACGTTACTTTGGCAGATTTGTTAAAGACTAATGGCGATACAAATTCTATTTTGAATTACATAATTACATCGAAAGAAGAAAAATTTTAAGCGAGGATAATATGAAAAGAAAAGCAATAGTTATATTAACTTTTATAGTAGCAGGTATTTTGGCATTAATCGGTTGTGCTTACGCTTATATGCACGCAAATACAATGCTTTTGCAGGGTGAGGTTGAGGTTAAAACAGTGGATTTATCTTCAAAACTTACAGGTCGTGTTTTAAAAATTAACGTCAAAAAGGGTGATACTGTCAAAAAAGGCGATGTTTTAATTGAATTAGACACTCCTGAAATTGACGCTAAAGCAGAACAAGTAAATGCAACTTTGGCGCTTGCTTTGGCTCAACAAGACAAGGTTAATAACGGTGCAAGAAGTGAACAAATTGCAATGGCAAAGGCTTCTTACGATTTGGCTAAAAAAACTTACGATAGATTAACTCGTTTGCATAATGAAGGTGTTATTCCAACTCAAAAACTTGATGAGGCGCAAGCAAAATATCAAGCCGCAAAAGACGCTTATAATATGCTTTTAAACGGTAGTAGAACAGAGGATAAAGCCTCAGCAATGGCAAACGTTAAACGTGCGCAAGGTGCAAATGACGAGGTTAATTCTTACTTGAAGGAAAATAAAATTGTTTCTCCAATTGACGGTGTAATCACTGAAATTACTGTAGAAGAAGGTGAACTAGTTGGCGCTGGATATCCTATCGTTACTGTCGTTGATAACAACGATTGCTGGGTTACTTTCAATTTGAGAGAAGATTTATTGACAAAAATCAAAAATGGCACAGAATTGAACGTTAAAATCCCTGCAATAGGCAAAAAAACTATAAAATTCAGAGTTAACTACATTTCTGTTATGGGTAATTTTGCAACCTGGAGAGCTACGAAAGCAAAAGGCGATTTTGATATGAAAACTTTTGAAGTTCGAGCAGTTCCAGTTGAACCAATAAGTGACCTAAGAGCTGGCATGAGCGCATTATTCGATTGGAAGAAAATTAAATAATGACAATAGCAAGAATTGTAAAAAGAGAAATCCGCAGAATTTACAAAGAACCGTTGTTTTGGACGATTTCTTTTGTAATGCCTTTGGCGATGTGTCTTTTGATTTGTTTAATTTTTTCAAAAGGTTCACCAGTAAATTTGCCAATCGCGGTTTTGAATGAGGACAATTCGGCTTTTTCAAGAATGTTTGTGCGAGATTTGGAGGCACTCCCTTCTTGCAATGTAAAATATGTGGTTACTAATTTTGAAGAAGGCAAAAATCTGTTAACAGAGGGCAAAGTCTATGGTTTTGTTGCTATTCCAAAGAATTTTCAAAAGGATATTTATAGACTAAAACAACCAAAATTGTTATTTTATTACAATAATCAAAGAATTTTGATTGGCGGAATAATTTCAAAAGACGTTACTGCATTAGTTCAGACGATGATTGTCGGAATGGACGCAACTATGCGCTCAAAACGAGGTCTGCCAATGGATGTTGCGTTAAAACAAACAAATCTGATTAAAGTAAGCGAACACGTACGTTCTAACCCTTATTTCAATTATCAATATTTTTTGTCAATTGTAGCTTTTGGGCATATTTTGCAAATCCACTTAATTTTAACTGTTTTATGGGCACTTGGAACAGAGTTTAAATATGGCACAACAAAGGAGTGGCTAAGAGTTAGCGATAATTCAATAATAAAGGCATATTTCGGCAAATTAATTCCATATTTAATAATTTTTGTGGCTTTATTTGCAATCTTGTACGGAATGTATTTCGGATTTATGGGCATACCTTACACGGGCGACGTATTTATGGGTATATTCTCGACTTTATTGTTCATTTTTGCTTGTTCTTGTGTTGCTATTATTTTTATTTCAATAAATGGAAATTTCAGATATGGACTAAGCAACGCAGCATTTTATGTGGCGATGGGCTTTGCGTTTGCGGGTGTAACCTTCCCTGTAATGGCAATGCCTTGGATTGCAAAAGCTTATAGCTCTACTTTACCGTTAAGTTATTGGGTTCAAGTAATGATTGACCAATCCTTGAGAAATATTCCAATGATTTACGACATAAAACATTTAATTTCATTGTCTGTAATATCAATACTAGGCTTGTTAGCCTTGATAAGATTGAAAAAACTTGCTATGGATGAAAGTAGGTGGTACCAATTATGATGAAAAAATTATGGGGTATCATTCAAGACGAATATGTTCATTTCTTCCATGAATCAGGCGCAATGCTGATAATGATTATCGGTGTGGTTGCGTATTCAATCTTTTATATGTTTCCATATTCAACAGAGGTCATAAAAGATGCACCTATCGGTGTTATTGACTTTGACGGCTCAAAAATGTCGCAAGAATTTGTTAGAAATTTAGACGCGACAGATGCTTGCGAGGTTATAACAACTCCAGTTAGCATAAATGATGCTAAAATGCAGTTTTATCAAGGTAAAATAAAAGGCTACGTTGTTGTACCAAAAGACTTTGAAAAAGATATAAAACGTGGAAAACAAGCGACAGTTTCGATGTACGCTGATTCTAGTTATTTAATTATCTATAAAACAGTATATACGGGAGTTTTGCAAACGGCTATATATTTTGGCGCGAAAATCGAAGTTGGAAAGTTGCTAAAACAAGGGGTTCCAAAACAAATGGCAATGACTTTAAATCAGCCATTTGAGTTTGTTTCAGTGCCTTTGTATAACCCTGCTGGCGGTTACGCAACGTATGTTTATCCAGTAATTTTAATCCTAATTCTGCACCAAACTTTGCTTGTAGGTATTGGCTTAATGCAAGGTACAAGACGAGAATTGAGGGAAAAATATTGTCTTAGAAAAGAGGATACGGCAATAACTTTGTTTGGCAGAAGTACTGCGTATGTGTTGCTATATCTATTTTATTCAATATTTTATTTCCTAATTTATCCTGCAATAGTTGTTTATCCGATGTCTTACAACTTGTTACCATTGCTATTGCTTTTAATTCCGCTATTCTACGGCGCTGCGTTTTTCTCGCATACAATCTCATATTTCTTTAGAAAAAGAGAATCTTCACTGTTGGTGCTAGTTGTAACCTCTTTGATATTCATTTTTCTTCCAGGGTTAATTTGGCCAAGAGAGGCTATTCCAGAATTGGTGAACATAATTGCGTTCTTTATTCCTGCAACTTGTGGGGTTGACGGAATTATCAAGGTTAACCAAATGGGTGCAACTTTTTGGCAAGTTAAGTACGACTTCTTGTGGATGGTCTTCTTGTGTATTTTGTATTTTAAATTGTCAATCATGGCAATTAACAAGAAAATAAACAATGACTAATTTTCTTTGTAGTAATAAGTTAATTCGGCATCTAAGTCTAATTTTTTGCCGTCTTTTTTAAAAATACCAAGTTTTATGCCCATTTTTGCGAGTCTATACAATAAACTTACGCCCAAAACGCCAAAACCGTATTTGCAAGAGCGGAGAAAGTTTATAGAAGACGCTTCTTTAAAGTATTTTGTCGGGCATGAAATTTCGCCAATTTTAAATTTGTTGAAAAATAATAACGCTAAAATTTCATTATCAAAAATGAAATCGTCGTTACAACTTTCTAATGGCAAGGTTTCCAAAACTTTTCTTGTAAACCCTCTAAAACCTGTGTGATATTCAGAAAGTTTTTCTTGTAAAAAGAAGTTTTCAAAACCTGTTAAAAACTTGTTTGCACAATACTTGTAGAAAGGCATTCCGCCTTTTAGTGCTGAGTGACCTAGCATTCTTGATGCCATAACCGCATCATACTGCTCAAACGCCATCATTGACGCCATAGCAGGGATTAATTTTGGGGTGTATTGATAATCAGGGTGTAGCATAATAATTATGTCTGCGTCCGCTTTTAATGCGGCTTTGTAGCAAGATTTTTGATTTGCGCCATACCCTTTATTCACTTTGTGAACGATAGTTGTAATGTTCAAAGATTTAGACAGTTCCTTAGTATTATCCAAGGAACTGTCATCAACCAAAATAACTTCGTCAACAAATTCACGATATATTTCATCATAAGTTTGTTTTAGCGTTAATTCTGCATTATATGCAGGCATAATAACAACGATTTTTTTACCGTTAAGCATTATTCTTCAGAAATTGCCTCAACAACAACGATTTCGTCGTCATTTTCTTCAGGTAAAGAATCTGTTCTGATAGAAGCTTTGTTAGAAGATAAAGATTTATCTTTAACTTTTTTAACTTGTCTTAAAAGTTTATCAGAAAGTAAATCGATGCTTGCATACATAGATTCAGCTGTTTCTTCTAAGTGAATTTTAACCTTGTCCAAACTGCATCTAACTTCAGCGATGTGTTTTTCAGCTGCAGCTGGGTTTTTGATAACTGATAAAATTACTTCAATACCTTGAATTTGATCGTAGTGAGTAGCAACTTTACCGATTTTTTCTTTTACATAAGCTTTGATAGCGTCTGTGATTTCGATGTTTCTTCCGTTTACGTGTATACGCATTATTAATCCTCCAATGTTTTATTGATAGAATACTAAAAACAAAAAAATAAATCAATCAGCGAATTGATTAATATGAAGAAATTAATCAGCGATGAATTGTTGTAATTCTATGTTAGGAGTACCTAAAACTCTTACTAGTTCTAGTACTGAAGCTTTCATTTGGCATTTTTGAGATGAGCCAGAGAAAAAATCTTTGTAGAAACAACCTTCGCAATTACATCCTCTTTTATAACAATCAAGTGCAGTCGGTGTCCATCTTCTTACCGCTACAGCTCGTCCCATATCACGACTTCTAAACACTATATGTCCTCCAAGATTATATTTTTATTTTTTATTTTTATCAGGTCTTTACTGAATGTTAAACCTGACTCCTACCCTAAAAGCAATCATCGCTTGCTTTATATACATTGTAAAATTTCAAAGTGTTTTTGCAAGTGCATTTCAGCAATTTTTTCACATTTCGCAACATATATCTGTATCATGCTAAATGGCTGAGTTTCAGCTATGTCAATATCCTTGCCGATTGCGTCATTACATGAATAGCGCCGAAAAAAACATGGAAACCCATGTGTGGCGCATGTTTCCATGTTTTGAAATTTGATTAAGAAATGTAAATAATTTCAATTTCCATGCCCATTTCGGCGATTTTGGGCATGCTTTTGTCATGGAACTTCTTGAACTTATATTATATTTAAGGTATGCTTTTTGTGTAGAATATAAATAGCAAAAGGAAGATTATTTTGGATAACGGATTTATTGAAGACGGTTTCATTGTAAACCTAAGTAATGCTAAAAATTCGGCAGAAGTTATTTATGAACTTAGTTCTATACTTGAAATGCCAGAAGCTAAAAACAAGAAAATTTGTTTGAAATTGGAAGGCGTTGATTTAACTCAATCTCAATTGTTGAGTATCAAGGCTTTGATTGAATCTATGGATTCAACTTTGGAATTTGTTAATTCTTCATCTGAGGCAACAATTGCAGCGGCTGAAGCTTTAGAAATTAAAATTTCAGAATTGAAAAATGAAATGGAAATTCCACAAATTGAACCAAGCGAAGAAGAATTGGAACAATTGACTTCAAAACCTGATTTATTCAGCGGAAGCGACCACGATTTAGCATTCCAAGAACTTGCACAAGAAGAAGGCATTCTTAAAGAGGATGAAATGAAAACTTATGCAACAATGGACGAAGATGAAACTCCAGATTTAGGCTTGGAAGGTGATGATGAGGATATCGAAAAACTTCCAACATTATATTTAAACCAAACATTACGTTCAGGTCAAACAGTTACATCAGACGGAAACATCGTTGTAATCGGTGATGCAAACCCTGGTAGCGAAATTATTGCAAGAGGTGACGTTACAGTTTGGGGCGTTTTGGGTGGTATTGCTCACGCTGGTTCAAAAGGTAATGAAAATGCGGTTATCAGAGCATTAAAAATGAACGCAATTCAATTGAGAATTGCAAACCTTTATGCAAGACGCGTTAACACTGAAAATATACCATTTGTTCAAAAATCTGCTTCTTTCACTCCAGAAGAGGCTAGAGTAGATGGCAAATCAATAGTTATAAAGACAACATACGAAAGTAAGGAGAAATAATGACAGGTAGAGTACTCGTAATTACGTCTGGTAAAGGCGGTGTAGGTAAGACAACTACCACAGCAAATATCGGTACAGCTTTAGCTAAAGCAGGCAACAAAGTTGTTTTAATCGATACAGATTTAGGTTTAAGAAACTTAGACTTATTGCTAGGTTTAGAAAACAGAATTGTTTATACAATTGTTGACGTAGTTGAAGAAAGATGTAAATTAAAACAAGCTTTAGTTAAAGATAAGAAAAATCCTAACCTTTGCTTGTTGGCAGCGGCTCAAACAAGAGATAAAACTGCGATTACAGGTGAACAATTAAAAACAATTTGCGACGAATTGAAGGAGGATAACGATTTTATTATCGTTGACTGTCCAGCAGGTTTGGAACAAGGTTTTGAAAACGCAACTGCTGGTGCAACTGAGGCAATCGTTGTTGCAACTCCAGAAATGTCTGCGGTTCGTGATGCTGATAGAATTATCGGTCTTTTAGAATCAAAAGAACACATTGAAAAATATAACTTGTTATTAAACAGAGTTCGTCCAAATTTGATTAAAACAAATGATATGATGAGCGTTGAAGATGTAGTTGAAATCTTGTCTTGCGACTTGATTGGTATTATCCCAGAAGACACAGGCATTATCACTTCAACTAACAAAGGTGAACCTATTGTTAATGATGAAAAATCTTTAGCTGGTCAAGCATATCAAAATGTAGCTAAAAGAATTATGGGACAAGAGGTTGAATTCTTAGACATTGATGAACCTCAAGATTTGATATCAAAAATAAAGGCTTTCTTTCAAAACCTTTTTGCAAAAAAGGAGAAGTAGAAAATGAAAGAAATTTTTGCAGATTTATATAACAAGGTTGTGGATTTTTTCACAAAAACTGAAGAAAAAGAAGAAACAAAAGACGTTGCAAGAAACCGTTTAAAATTGGTTTTGATGCAAGATAGAACAAACCTTAATCCAAGACTTTTAGAAAGATTAAGAGGTGAAATGATTGACCTTCTTTCTAAATATGTTGTTATGGATAAAGAGTTGTTGGAATTAAACTTCACTCCAGAGGACGACCAACTTGCCTTGATGCTTTCAATCCCAGTAATTAGAGCAAAAGACGAGGATGAAATTGAGGAAGCTTTAAAAGCAGAAGACGAAGAAAAAGAACGTCTTGCAAAATTAGCTAAAGAAGCAGAAGAAGACGATGAAGAGTCTGATGATGAGGACGAAGAAGAAGTTGAATTTGAAGATGACGAGGAAACTGAAGAAGAATCAGACGAGTCTGAAGAAACAACAGAAAAAGAAGATTTAGGCGAAAACGAAGCTTCTGAAACAGAAACAGAGGAAACAGAAAAACCTAAAAAGAAAAAGAAGAAAAAACACAAAAAGAAAAAAGTAGAAGAAACTTCTGAAAATTCGGAAGAAAAACCTGAAGAAGAAAATAAAGAGGAAAGTTCAGAAGGCGAAGAAAAGCAAGAAGAACAATCTGAGGAACAATCGGAAGAAACAGAAAATTCTGAAAACGAAGAAACCGAAGAAAATAAAACAGAAGAATAATTAAAAAAGACTTGGTATTTCGCCAAGTCTTTTTTTTGCGTTATTTATTTCTATCAAAAAATCCTGCTAATTCTTTATGCGGAATTAGTTTTGAAATTGGGCGTCCGTGCGGGCATGTGTAAGGTTTTTCGCACTTGCGCCATTTTTTGATTAACTCTTGCATTTGGAATAATGATAACTCTTGGTTAGCTTTTACTGCGGCTTTACAAGAGGTTGTGATAAGGATTTTTTCTTCAAGTCCTGCAATATCACCGCTAATATTTTCCAAAATGTCTGATAAAATTTCTTTTGTATTTACGCGAGAAAGAAGTTGAGGAACTTTTTTAAAGGTTACTTCTGTATCGCTAAGAACTTCGATTTCAAACCCAAAATGTTCAAATTTATCAGCGTTTTCGCGCAATAATTGAGCTTCTGACGGAGAAACTTCAATTACGTCAGATATAAACAAAATTTGCGACGCGATTTCCTTTTGCGCCTTCAATTTTTCGTAAATATATCTTTCATCTGCAATGTGTTGATCGACAATCTCAAGACCTTCTTCTCGTTCAATTAAAATGTAAGTCTTTTTGTATTGCCCAATAATTTTCTCCTCAGGTTCAATTTCTTGCGGTGTAACCTGCGAAACCATTTGTTGTTGACGAGGTTGTTCAAATCTAGACGCTTCAACAGGAGCCGAATAATTAGGTTTTGACGGCACATTTTGAATAGGCTTCATAAACACTTCTTGGATAGGTTTAATAGGTTTTATTTCGCTTATGTAAACGTCGTCAGAAGGTTTTTTCTCTGTTGTTGGTGAAGAGAACTCAACCACGCTAATTGTTTCTGTTACTGGTCTTTCAGAGTAATTTGAAAGCGCCATATCTATTCCTGAATAGATGAAACTGAAAATTTGGTTTGTGTTTTTGTATCGAACCTCTTTTTTTGTTGGGTGAACATTTACATCAACATCACTTGGCGGAAGTTCAAGATTTAAAACTACAAACGGGTATTTTCCTTTTGCGATTAAATTCTTGTAAGCAGTGTCAATTGCCTTCTGAAAAATTGGACATTTTACAGTTCTTGAATTGATATAAATGTTATATTTCTTGCTAGAACGAGTAAAATCAGGCGTTGACACGTATCCTGAAATTCTAAGATGAGAAAGTTCATCAGTTTTTAAAACTTCTTTTAAATTTTCTGCGGTTTCACGAGAAAAAATCTCTTTTATTGTGTTCAATTGATTGCCTAAACCGCTCGTTTTTAGTACGACTTTGTCATTATTTTTTAGCTCAAAAGCTACGTTTGAATTGATTAACGCTAACTGTTGAATTAGTTCTTGAATATACGAAAACTCCGTTTTTGAACTTTTTAAAAATTTCAAACGGGCAGGAATGTTATAGAATAAGTCGTTTACGTTCATTATTGTGCCAATAGCGCAACCTGTTTGCGACTGCTTAACTTCTGAATCTTGGCATTCAACCTTGAACCCATAGTCATAATCTTTTGTTCTTGTTGTGCAAGTAACTTTTGCAATGGAAATTATGCTGGCAAGCGCCTCTCCTCTAAATCCTAAGGTTTCAATTGCATATAAATCATCAACGTTTTGAATTTTACTTGTGGCATGCTTTGAAAAAGCAAGTAAAATGTCGTCAGGGTGAATACCAGAGCCGTTATCGGCAACACGAATATTTCGGCAATCATTAGAAATTTCAATACTAACCTTGCTAGAACCTGCGTCAATAGAGTTTTCTACAAGTTCTTTGACAACAGAAACAGGTCTTTCGATAACTTCCCCTGCTGCAATTTGGTTTATAAGATTTTTTGATAGTTGATGTATTCTCGCCATGACTTAATTATAGCCTAAAAATAAAGATATAAAAATCATGATAATAATTGTAAATGTTACAATTGTAAACTTCAAGTGTTATCAAAGAGCAATTTTATAAGTTCACGTGTTTTCTACATGTTACGGCAAATTTATACTATTTTTGTAACAATATGTAAATAAATAAAAAGTGTATAATTGACAATTAATTAAGTAGGTTGTATTATAAAGGTAAGGAAATTAAAGTGAACGTTACCCCAATAAAAAACACTAAATTTGAGACCATTAATAATATATATTTACCCAAAAGGAAGCAAGGAAAAACAACAAACAATGCTTCTTATTTTACTGCAAACTTTGAATTATCGTACCCTAAACACTTAATCAGCTTTACTGGTAATGCTCCAAGTATCACTAAAGCTACTGTAATCAACCCAGACGGTCATGAAATTGCTTTAGAAAAAACAAAAAATGGCGGTTTTATTGTCGAACAAAAGACTTCTACAGAATTAATTTATGGCAATGACGCTAAAAAATATTTAGACAACAAGGTTAGATTTAACAAGGATACGCACGTTATCTTCCCTAAAAAAGCGAAAGGCAAAATCACAATTGACGGCGTTACAACAAAGATTGATGAAAATACTGCAATTGTTATCAACAAAGGCACTGACGCTAAAATAGAGGTTACAAAAGGCTATCCAATGGTTATGACCTCTGGTAATAGTTTTGATTGGTATTCAAAATATTCAAACCGTTATGATGACGATTTAATCAAGGGCAAATATGCCGAATTACGTGAGATTAACGCTCATCTTTATAATGGCGAAATTAAGCGCGAAAAATTCAATGATGAAGTTGTAAACAAATTAATCGAAAAGGATTTTGCAGTTGCAAAGGAAGACAATTACATCAAGTTCAAACGTTATTATGTGCCTGAATTTATGGCTAACGAACTTAAAAAGAACGGTTTTTCAGAAGAAGAAATTAATTCTTTAATGCCTATTTACAAAGGTGTTCGTGATGCAAAAATGGAAAGTAAAATAAGCAAAAAAGGCTTTCGTCACGATATGAGTGATGAAGTTATTCAAAAACTAAAAGATGCAAAAATTATACATAAATCAAATATTAAAAATGACGAAATTGTTTATTGGACAAGAAATTACAAAAGTTCTAGCGAATTAAAAGGTCGCCTAAAGCCACTTGAACTTTCTGAAGATGAAACAAAAACAGTTGTTTCTGCTTGGAGAAAGGATAACAAGACTGGATATGACTTAACAGGTTTGAAATTCTTGTCTGACAATGTTTCAATGTATTCTTTTGACCAAAAATTAAATAACTGGTCATTAGAGCCAAGTTGCTGGATTACAAACTCAACTGCGATGTCAACTAGGGACGGAAAAACAATGAATATGGGCACATCAATTGTTCAATCTGATATTGAAACACCAGTTGATATGCGCAAATTGCACAAAAGTGAAAAATTACATAAACATCCTTCAAGAGATGACAGAGCGCAATCAGAAATTTACTTAGTAACAAGTGGTTGTGCTGCTTTGAACATTTTAAAAGACGGCAAACCAACAGTAAAAATTATTAAACAAGGCGAAGTTGCAGTTATCAGCCCTGGGGTTGTACACTGCGTAAATTCTGTTATTGGCGAATACGAGCAATTAGTTTCGCAAGTTCCTTCTGCTTTCCAATACGGATTTGGATTTAAAGAAGAAGTTGATGAAAGTGGATTTGATATGCAATCACTTTCAAAAGAAGCAGAAAAAGACCTTATTGAAGCAAAGAAGACGATTAAATAGTGAGTAGTATTTTATTAAGTCAATAAGTCAGTAGGCATTTAAGTCGATAAGCCGATTTATAATTAAATAACATTTTAAATATAAATGAACTTAAAGCCTTATAGCCTTTGTGCCCTAAAGTCTGTAGCTTAACAGATTGTGATTTACGACTCAAAAATTTATCCCCCATTTTGTGTAGAAGATTTTTTCAAATCTCATACTTTTATTTGATTTCTTATTTGAAAAAATTTTATATTATTAAGACACAAAGAGGGACAGAGGATAAGTAATAAGAGATGGCTAAAGTAAATCTTAAAGAAGCACAAGGACGTGCTAACTTAAATGTCGTTACAACAAATCCGATTAAAACGACTGCTTATAATGATATTAACTTGAAGGAATGGAGAAATTATCCAGAAGTTAAAACGGATACTTTTTGGCAATTCCCAACAAGATTAAGAACTGGCGGTCACTCTAACGAGTACCACGGAAATTATATCCCGCAAATTGCTCAACAACTTTATGAAAGATATACAAAGAAAAACGATATCGTTTTAGATTTGTTCTTTGGTTCAGGGACTTCTGGCATTGAAGCTATTAACATGAACCGCCGTTGTATTGGTGTTGAACTTAAACAAGATTTAGTAGACCACGTTAGTGAAAAATTCACTCCAAAACAATTGGTTACTGACGTGAACTTGATATGCGCTGATTCTACAACAGAAGAAGCTAAAGAAAAAATCCAAGCTAGATTAGAAGTAATGGGCGAAGAAAAAGCACAACTTCTAATCTTGCACCCACCCTATGATGACATCATCAAGTTCTCTGACAAAAAAGAAGACTTGTCAAACTGCTCATCAACAGAAGAATTTTACGATTTATTCGAAAAAGTAGCTAAAAACGGTTACGACTTGTTGGAAAAAGGTAGATTTGCTGCTTTAATTATTGGCGATAGCTACAAAAATTCTCAAGTTCAACCTTTAGGCTTCAAATGTATGGAAAGAATGCAAAATCTTGGTTTTATCTTGAAATCAATCATTGTAAAAGATATTCAAGGTAACGAAAGAGCAAAAGGTAAAACTGCTAACCTATGGCGTTATAGAGCGCTTGCTGGCGGATTTTCAATCTTCCAACACGAATACATTTTCGTATTCCAAAAAGTTTAAACAATACATTTCACACACATAAAATTTCATTTACCCCAAAACCCACCCACCATAACACACACAAATCAAAAACGGCGACTGCTTTGCAGTCGCCGTTTTTATGTAAATAGACTTATAAGCTTATAGTCTTAATTCTTATAGGCTTTTAAATTAATGTCCAATTGATAAACCAGTAAAGAAGCTGATTACCATAAGACCTACGATAATGCAATAATATGCGAAGAAATTCATTGAGAATTTAGCAACGAATTTAAGGAAATATTTAATACAAACATATCCTACTATTGCAGAAACAACTGTTCCGATAAGGATTGCTGTCCAATTGAAGGTTGCAAGCTCTTGCGGATTAATTTCAAGCATTGGGTAAACAATGCTTGTGCCTAAGATAATTGGGATTACAAGCAAGAAGGAAAATCTTGTACTTGTAACTCTATCCAATCCAGTGAACAAACCTGTTGCGATTGTCCAACCTGAACGAGAGAACCCAGGGAACGCTGCAAGACCTTGTGCTAAACCGATTAAAATTGCATGTTTTAAACTTAATTTGTCAGTATGTTCTTTTTGATGTTTTGACTTAAATTCACTGAAAAATAGAACAAAACCTGTCAAAATAAGTAAAAACGCAACGATTTCTGGATAAACCATTAATTTTTCAGAAATATCCTTCAATGGGTATGCTACCAAAACGGTGAAAAATGTACCGATTAAGATATAAGCGCCCATTTTTGCGTTTGCATTTGAAAAATCGCGTGTCCAAAGTGCTTTAAAAAAGTCTTTTGTAATTTCCCAAACTTCTTTTCTAAAGTATATTAAAACGGCAACTAGAGTCCCAACGTGTAACATCATGCTCAAGAAAATTTGTTGAGATGAGCCTAAATCAATAGTTGAGCCGTTAAGCACTGCGGTTATGTTTTGAGTGAACACGATATGTGCAGAACTTGAAATTGGTAAAAATTCGCTTAAACCTTGAACTATACCAAGAATAATTGCTTGTAAAATAGTCATTATTCAACCTCGAAGTAGCTTGCACAAGATTCTCTGCTTTCCCAAACAGAAATTTTGTATAATTCTACGTATTTTTCTTTCAATCTGCCGTAAACATAGTTTGCGATAAATTCACTGCTTGGGCTTTCACCTTTAAAATCAGGTAATTCGTTCAAATCTTGGTGATCTAAATCTGCCAAGATAAGTCTTAAATCTCTTTTTAGTGCTTTAAAGTCAACTAAAATGTTGCTTTGGTCTAAGATGTCGCCTCTAACGAAAGCTTCAACTAACCAGTTATGTCCGTGTTGATTTTCGCATTTGCCACCTTCGTATTCTAACAAGTGGTGTGCTGCTGAAAATTCTACTTGTGCTCTAATTTCGTACATTTTTTAAACTCCTATTATTTACCTTCTGATACAGTATATTCTTTTTTTATGCCTTGTGCGTCAAGAATAAAATCTGTCAATTCTCTTACTGCACCACGTCCGCCGTCTTTTGAAGAAATAAAGTTGCAAACACTTTTTACTTCGTCAACTGCGTCGTTTGGACAACATTTCAAACCTACTTTTTCAAGTATGCATAAATCGGGTAAATCATCGCCCATATATGATACTTGGTCGTAAGTAAGGTTATATTTTTTCATAATTTCTTCCAAAGCTGGAAGTTTATATTTTTGACCTTGATATAATTCTGTAATGTGCAAATTTTCTGCTCTATGGCGAACTGTGCCGTTATTTCTTGCAGTGATTATTGCAGTTATAAATCCAGCGTGTTGAATTCTTACTAAACCGTGACCGTCTTTTACGTTGAAGGATTTGTATTCAACGCCGTTTTCGTCGTAAGTCACTTCGCCAGTTGTCATAACTCCGTCAACGTCAAATGCTAATAGTTTGATTTTTGAAGCTTTTTCTCTTAAAACATCGTTCATTATACTACTCCTGCTTTTAATAAATCATGTATGTGTACAATACCTAAAGGTTTTCCGTCCTCATCTGTGATTGGTAAAGCGGTGATTGAATATTTCTCCATTAAGTGTAAAGCGCTTGCCGCGTAAGAGTTTGACTTAACTGTTTTTGGAGATTTTGTCATCGTATCAATTGCTTTTAAGTTTTGTACATCTTTATATTTGATTAAATTTCTTCTGATATCGCCGTCTGTAATGATACCAGTCATTAATCCTGTATTATCAACGATAATAGCAAGTCCTAACTTGTGAGAAGATATTGTTTCAATAACATCAGTAAACATATCCTCTTCTTTTGCAATCGGCAAATCTGTAGTTTTCATTAGGTCTGAAACTCTGTATGTAAAGCCTTTTCCAAGCGCTCCAGATGGGTGGAAAATTAAGAAATCTTCTTCCGTAAATCCGCGTTTTTCTAATAAACAAATTGCCAATGCGTCGCCAACTGCTAAAGTTACGGTTGTTGATGCAGTTGGAGCCTTACCTAGAGGGCATGCTTCTCTTTCAACAGAAATATCAAGAATAACGTCGCTTGCTTGACCTAGTGTTGAGTTAGGGTTGCCTGTCATGCCAATTATTGAAAGACCAAATCTTTTCAAAAGTGGTAAAAGGTTTAATAATTCTTGAGATTCACCGCTATTTGAAATCGCAATAATAACATCGTCTTTTGTGATAATTCCTGAATCACCGTGAGTGCTTTCTGCTGGATGCAAGAAGTATGCTGGAGTTCCAGTTGAAGATAATGTTGCAGCAATTTTTTTACCGATATGACCAGATTTACCCATACCTGTTACAATAACTCTGCCTTTGCAGTTGTAAATTGTATCAATTGCCTTTTCGTACTGTTGAACATCTATATTATTTTTTATTCTTAAAATAGCGTTAGCTTCAATATCTAAAACGTTTTTGGCTGTATCAATTAAATTTAATGTTTTCATTTTATACTCCGTTTTTTACATTATACAATAACATCTCATACAAAAGTAGTAATTTAACATAAATTTTCAAATTTTCGTAATGTTTTGTCCGAAAAGGTTATTGTAAGAGAGTGGAAATTATGTTAAACGCAAAAATTCAAAACAAATTTATTACCCCAGTTAGCAAAAATTCAAATAGCATTACTGAAAACATTAAAAAACAAATTAAAAAAAGCAAATCTGCAAATATGACTTTCGACATTTCAATGCTTAATATCATTGACGCAACAAAAGTCGCAACAATCGCTTCAACTTATCACTTTTTAAAATTTGAAGAAGGCAAAATTGATTGGCTAGTTTCATCAAAAGAAGTAGCTAAAATGCTTAAACCATTAAACCTAGGTAATAGCAATTTTATATTTGCCTAAGATTATTCTAAATAATACCCTGTTGTCTAATTTCATTTTGGATTTTAAATCTTAAAATAAAATGAAAAGTAGGTGAAATTATGTCAACAGAAAAATTATACACAATTCAGAAAAGTGAATTAAAAGAGTTAAATAATTTATTTATAGAGCTAACTGCAAAAAATTGTAATCAACATTGCAAACATTGTTATATTGATTTTCCATTTTCAAAAGCTCCTAAGGATTTTATAAATATTGATAAAATCAAGAATGCGCTAAATGATACAAAAGGCGAAAACCTTTATTGTATTTATTTAACTGGTGCAGAACCAATGCTCCACCCTGATTTTAACGCAATTTTGAGGCTATGTTTAAAAACTACAAATGTTTGTATTTGTACAAACGGTTCATTTTTGAATGAAAAGAAAGTGAGATTTCTTAAAAAAGTCGAAGATGAGTCGGATAAAGAAATTATCTTTATGTTACCGATTGACCATTATGATGAAATAAAAAGTGATGATATCAGAGGTCGCGGAACATATAGACAAATTTTACATGCGTCAAAAATTCTTGTAAAATATGATTTTAACCCGATTTTCAGCGTTACAAATTATTATAAACTTGATAAAAAAGAACTTTTAACAAACTTCAAGCGCGTATTTGATAATATTGATGTGCTCGTTGAGGATTGTAATTTTCAGATAAATGAATATTACAATAAATATTCAAAAGAAGACTCAATCGTTGAAGAATACAAGAACTTGGACTGTCAAACAGGAAGAATTTTGACAGAAAAAGGCGTGTATGTCTGTCCATTTTTGGCAAACGACCACAGAGGCAGAATGGGCGCAGATTTTACCGATTATGGCAAAAAAATGTGTTTAGAAACACCTTATTGCGCAACTTGTGCCAAAAATAAAGAAAAAATGTTCTCAATCAACTACAAATATTTCGAGTGCTAATGCAATTATTCTTCAGATGATTTTTTTGACTTACCTTTTTTAGGTTCGTTATCGCTATTATCTGCTTCTTCTTCATCTGCATTATCAGCCTTTTCCGTAGCTTGAGTTTCTTCTTCAGACTTGAAAGTATATAAAGTAATTGATAAATTGATTAACAATATTCTTTTATTTTTCTCATAAGGATAAATTTCAATACTATTCAAGTTGATTAAATAGTTGTATTTGTACAAATCTGAAATGAAGCCTTCAAAATCAGTGTAGTCAGAAATGATTTTCATATCTAGTTTGCAAGCACTATAATGTGCTTTATCACCTTTTACGAAAACGTCATCTTCAGGGTCAATTGTTGATTGAATAGAGTGAGTTTTGATGTGATTTTTTCTTGCAATTTCGATAACATCATCTAACAAAACTGCGAAAGTTGATTCAGAGTCGGTCGCATTTCCATTAGGTTCGTATATTTTTTTCGTCATTGTGTCTAACATACGAAGTTTCTTTTTTCTTTCAACTTTTTCTTTTGCGATAGAAAGTTGTTTGTTAATAGAATTGCTAACCTCAGTTTGAGTTTTAACTTGATTATATAAATTTATTGTAGAAACAAATTTCGGTTGAACTTGTTTGAAAAGCAACACGGCTACTAGGATAACTAGTCCTAAATACATTAAACATTCTTTATATTTTTGTAAGTTTTGCATAAATTAAAATCCTTGTTAGAATTGTTCAATTGATTCTAGGTTTGCAGGCAAGTTTTTAGGTGGTTGTTGTTGACCTTTACCTTGTTGCAATTTCTTGTTTAAACCTGAATTTCCTTTGTTGCCGTTGTCTGTAGTTTCTTCTTCATCTTCACCAGTACTCAAGAAATCTTCAAACAAGAAGCCTTTTCTACGTCTTGCACCAGCGTTGTCTTTATTCTTGTCATCAGAAGAACCGTTCAATTGATTTTCTTGTTCTTGTAATTCTTCTTCTGTCAAGTTTGTTATTTCAAATTCATAGAATGAAGGTTTTATGCTATTTAAGTCTTCAATAACTAAATTGCCAACAGAATCTGCAGACATTTCTAGACGACTCAATCTTAAATCTGAATCAATAACAGACATTTTCAAACCTTTGTAGAATGCATAAACATTTTCAACAGAGGTTGCACGTCCAATGATATCGATTTTTTTGTCGCCATAAACATTCATGTAAATTAACCATGTATTTGCTGGCAAGCTTGCACCAATAGCGGTATAATAAATTAATTTTGTACGGTTAATTGCTTGAACTGTGTTAATTTCAAGTTTGTCGTCAAATTCGTTCTTTTTATCAATACCTTCATAGTTTGCAAGTTCTGTTTTTGCAGTTTCCAACTGTCTATTGATATCGTCTAAAGTACTTTGTTGATTTGCACTTAAAACGTTCAAAAGATAAAGTATTAATAAAGCTGGTACAACAATAATAGATGCTATTATTAACGCTGTTTTTTTAACAAATGCAGAGGTTAATTCAATTTCTGTATTATTAATTCTGATTTTTGGTGCTTCTTCTGCAATGAAAGCACTTGCGTCAATACCTTGTCCAAGCAAGTTAAACTTGAATGGATAGTCTGAAATGCTATAAATACCTGAACCGATAGCTTCTGGAGTTATTTTCAAAACTAAGTTTGGTAAAATATTGTAAGAAGATTGCATTAACGGATTTTGAACGTATTTATTACTTTCTAAGAATTTAATATTTCCGTCAAAAGGTATCTTCATTGACAAAACTTCAGCTGAAACAATATCTGTTTCTGAGACGATGTACAAATAATTTGTTGGAATTGTTTGTAAAGTTAATTGAGCTGAAGAAATGATAGCTTCATAAATTTCATCACCAACGAAGGAACGAAGAGCCAAAGGTTCTTCTCTAAATTCAATAACGCTTTTGCCAGTAAGAGTTATCATTGAATAGCTATTTGGATTGATAACCATTAAGTTCCAAGTTGTATTTGGAGCCATTTGCTCTTCTGCAAGTTGGTTAAAACTTAAAGTTTTCAATAAAGAGTTTGGTGAAGTTTCGATTGCGATTAATGTACAACCGATTTCAACGCATGCTGCATTAATTTCATCAAGTGCAGATTGTTGAATTGCACCATAAAGAATTTCTCTGTTTTCTTTACCGCCTGCTGGATAAGCGTCAACCCAGCTGATAACAGGGTCTTGACGTTTGAAAATGTATGAAGCTTGTTCAACTTCTGAAACAATGGCACTTGTTACTGCTTCATCGCCAAGCATGGTTGGTAATGAAATTAAACCGTAGTGAACAGAAGGTAATGTTAAAACGATATTACTTTTTCTGTTGATTTTTAATTCATCAAATAATTCAATTAAAACCTCTCTAAAACGGTCATAATCAGCAATTTCTCTCTTTGAATAATCATAATCAAGTTGTTTGCAAGCATACTTTTCGATGACTTTGGTTTTTGGATTAACCTCTATCATTTCAAGACCAACTGATGGCGACATTGCAACGCCGACAGTAATTTTGGTATTTGCACCCAGCTGTGATAATAATTGATTTAACATATGTTCAGAATTTTTATTATTTTTATTATATAATTGTCTTGGGTATATTATAATTTAAACATAATTGCACGTCAAATATTATTAAAACAAGGCGAATTATATGCTAAAAGATGAAATATTAAAACTAAAAAAAGAAAAAAATGCGGTGATATTGGCTCACTGTTATCAAAACATTGAAATAGACGAAGTGGCAGATTTTGTCGGTGACTCTTTATATTTAAGTCAAATGGCAGGCAAAACTGACGCCGATATAATTGTTTTTGCAGGTGTTTATTTTATGGCGCAAACTGCAAAAATTATTTCTCCAAATAAAAAAGTTTTATTACCAAATATGCAGTCAGGATGCTTAATGGCAGACATGATTGACTTAAACCAATTGAGAGAATTTAAAGCAAAAAACAAAGATGTTCCAGTTGTATGTTATGTAAATTCAACTGCTGAAGTTAAATCAGAATGCGATGTTTGTTGCACAAGCTCAAATGCGGTTAAGGTCGTTAAAAATCTAGGCGCTCCTGAAATTTTATTTGTACCAGATACATACTTAGGCAAATGGGTAGAAAGTCAATTAGGAAACGTTAAAGTTAATACATACAACGGTTTTTGCCCAACTCACTTGCGCATAAAAGCAGAGGATATGGTTGAAGCTAGAGAAAAATATCCAAATGCAGAAATTTTGGCTCACCCTGAATGTCATAAAGATGTTTGCAGTTTAGCAGATTTTGTTGGAAGTACAACTGCGATTATGAAATATGCTCAAGAATCTAGCAATAAAACTTTTGTAATTGCAACAGAAAAAGGCGTTGTGGATAGATTAAAACGCGACTGTCCAGAAAAAGAATTTATTCTAATTAAAGACAATATTATCTGTCCAAATATGAAACACAACACTTTGGAAGATATTTATAGCGTATTGAAAAACGAAAACAACGAAATTACCGTTGATGAAGAAATTTCTAAAAAAGCTTTAAACTGTATAAACAAAATGTTTGAGGTTTGTAAATAATGGAAGATATTATTTACGGTAAAAATGCCGTATTAGAAGCTTTGGAAGCCTCAAACAGAGAAATTAATAAGATTTTAATTTCAAACAGTATCCATACAGACGGCAAAATCGCTAGAATTAAAGAATTAGCGCAAAAAAACGGAATTATTTTTCAATTTGTAGCAAAAGAAAAATTTTCTCAATATGCAGAATTTAATCATCAAGGTGTGGTTGCGTTCACCTCTCCAATTAAATACACAGAATTGGAGGATTTTTTAGCTGAAGACCATACAAATGCTTCAATTGTAATGCTTGACGGTGTTGAAGATGCTCACAACTTAGGTGCAATCATCAGAACTTGTGTTTGTGCAGGTGTGGATGCAATTATGATACCTTCAAGACGAAGTGTGCAAATTAACTCAATTGTTGAAAAAACCTCTGCTGGTGCGGTAAATCATATTCCAATTATCAAGGTCAATAGCCCAGTTAGCGCATTACAAAGACTACAAGAACAAAACTGGTGGGTAATTGCAGCAGAAGCAGATGCAAAAGATAATTATTATGATATAAATTATACAGACATGAATTTCGTGCTTGTTATGGGTGCAGAGCATGCAGGTGTTTCAAAATCCATAATTAAGTTATCAGATTTTCAAGTCAAAATTCCAATGATGAAGGATTTTAACTCGCTAAATGTTTCTAACGCTTTGAGTATAATTATTTTTGAAGCGGTTAGACAGAAAAATGTTAAATAATTCTTTTTTGTGGAATAACATGACTAAAGGTAGATTTTATGAGTGAAAAAACAGAACAATTTGATTTAATGGATGAAATCTCAGAAGAGGGCGTTGATTTTCATAGCCTTCAAGCTGATGAGGACGAAGATAATATTCTTGACAATGTTGAAGATCCAAAAGTTCAAGAAAGCTTAAATTCAGTAAGCACAGACGATTCTGTTAGAATTTATTTGCAACAAATCGGCAAAATTCCTCTACTTTCTTCAGAAGAAGAATTAGACGTTGCGAAGAAAATAAAAAATGAAAAATGCGAATTTTCTAAAAATATTTTAGTAAACGCAAATTTGCGTCTTGTTGTAAGTATTGCTAAAAAGTACATTGGACGTGGCTTGTCGTTCTTGGATTTAATTCAAGAAGGAAATATCGGTTTGATGAAGGCTGCGGAAAGATTTGATTACGAAAAAGGATACAAATTTTCGACTTATGCAACTTGGTGGATTCAACAATCTATAACCCGTGCTATTGCTGATAAAGCGCGTGCTATTAGACTACCTATACACATGATTGAATCTTTAAATAAAATTAAAAAAGCAACTCTTGATTTGACAACAGAATTAGGTAGAAATCCTACAAAGCAAGAAATTGCTTATCGTTTAGGAATTTCAGTTGCGAAGCTTACTCAAATTTGCAAATCTGCGCAATCTACGATTAGTATTGAGGCGCCTGCAAATAAAAAAGAAGATTCTACAAAAATTGCAGATTACATTGTTGATGAATCGACCGAAACTCCTGATTCTCGTGTAACTCAAGAAAGTATGCTTGAAGATATTCAAAAAATGTTGAAGCAATTAATGCCAAAAGAACGCGATGTGTTGATTATGCGTTACGGTTTGGATAACAACGGTGAAAAGAAAACCTTGGACGAAATTGGTTCACACTATGGTGTTTCGCGTGAAAGAATTCGCCAAATTGAAAACAGAGCTATTTCAAAACTTAAAAAACTTTGTAAGAACGAAAATCTTACAATTGGTTTGAAGAATTATTTTGGAGCATAAGTAAAAAGGCTCTAATCTTCTTCTACCCAGCGTTTGACGTCAAAGCGTAAGTCTTTTACGTTCATTTTTAGCGACTTTAAATATGGCTCAAAATCTTTCAAAATTTTTGTTTTTCTAAGCATAAGCTCTTGGGCTACTGCTGAGTTTTTGCAGGCAATTACCATTACTGAATTTGTTGTCATAGAGTATGGTTTTGAGTTGCTTTTGAATTTTTCGCCTACAACATTTTTCCAAAACTTAAATAAATTGGTTTTTGTAATAGCTTTTTTAAATTCTTTATCTTCAAGGATTTTTGAAATAGTTTCGTCAATACCTTCAAAATCTGTATATAAAACCTTTTTAGTCATATTTAACTCGTTTTTTGTTTTGTGTTATAATTTAGAAATGGAACATTTGAATTTAGATAATAGCATAAAAATTTCAAAAAATATATTAATCATATCGCACGTAAATCCTGATGGCGACACATTGGGTTCAATGTTGGCGTTGAGAGATTTAATTTATAACAAATACAAGAAAAAGCCTGAAATGATGGTTATTTCTAAAGTGCCAAAAATGTACGAGTATTTGAAGGGCGTAAAAGATGTGAAACACGTTAGCGAATTTGATAATTCTCGCGTGTACGACATGGTTATATTAGTTGACGTTGCTGCTTTAGATAGAATTTTTGAGGCACAAGTCTTTTATGAAAAAGCTATCATAAAAGTTGCAATTGACCACCACAAAACTAATAATTACGACGCAAATATCAGATTTGTTGAAGGTGATGCAAGTTCAACTGGTGAAGTTTTGTTTAAGATTGCGGAAAATCACGGCTGGCAAATGGATGAAAACATTGCAGAAGCTTTATATACTGCGATTTTGACTGATACTGGCGGATTTAGATTTGATAACACAAGTGCTTTGGCTTTAAAAATTGCATCAAAACTAGTTAATTTGGGTGCAAAACCTCAAAAAGTATATAAACATTGTTATGAAATGAAATCAAAAAATGTTGTAATGTTTCAAGCGTATTGCGTGAACAAGGCTGAATTTTGCGCAGATGACAAAATCGCATACATAACAGTTTATAAAAAAGATGTTGAAAAATTTGGCGGTGGCGAAGATTTTACCGAAGGTCTTGTTGAAAACTTAAGAGCAATTGATACAACTGAAATTGCGTTTATTTTGAAGGAAATTGACAACAAAATGTTTAAGGTTTCAATGAGAAGTAAAGTTCTTGATGTTGCAGAAATTTGCTCAGCTTTCAATGGCGGTGGACACAAGTTTGCAGCAGGTTGCGTTCTTAAAGGCTCTGCGTCTTCTTGTGTTAAAAAGCTTCTTGAGCAAATCAAAAAACAAGGTTTGGAATGAAAAAGGCAATAGTTTATTTAAAAAGGCTTATAAAATCAGTGGTCGGAAACGACTTTTTTGGTATGGCTTCAGAAATGAGCTATATGTGTTGCCTTGGAATTTTCCCCTTAATGCTATTTTTAACAGGGGTTTTCGGTTGGGCTGGAAAACATGAGTTTTTGAGACCCGTTTTCGTATTTATGTCTTCAATTATGCCAGGGGATTCAATGGGACTAATTCAGACTGTATTGAAGGAAGTAATTTTCTACTCAAAAGGCGGATATTGGGCTGCTTTAGGTTTTGTAATCACTTTATTTTTGACTACAAATATGTTAGCAATTATTTCCAAAGGTTTGAACAGAGCTTACAAAATTAGTGAAACTCGTTCCTTTGTATATACGCGTGTAATGGCGTTTTTAATGGTTTGCGTAAATACAGCAGTTTTATTTATTACCATAAACTTAATCATTTTTGGAAAAGTTTTCTTAAATTTCTGTGTTGCATATTTGAATTTAGGCGAAGACGTTGCATCTATGTGGATGTTTTTACGTTGGCCGATTGCCTTTGTTGCTTTGTACATAATGGCATTTTTGCAATACTACTTACTTCCAGACTTGAAAGGTCCTGAATTGTTAAAGCTTAGAAGTACAGTCCCTGGGACATTCTTCTTCTCAATTTCTTGGTTATTGGGTTCTTGGGGATTTTCAATTTACGTAAACAGTTTGCACACATATAACTTTGTATATGGTACTATTGGTGCGTTTGCGGTGCTTATGGTTTGGCTATATTATACCTCACTTTTAATTCTTGTAGGGGCTGAAATTAACTCACAAGTTTATAACCGCTTGGAGATTTCCAATGGAAAATAACTCTGCGCTACACGTTAATTACTCAACTATAGTAAATCTTGTTGATGAAAATTCAAAAGTGTTGGATTTGGGTAGTGGCGACGGAACTTTATTGAAAATGCTGAAGGACGAAAAAAATGTGTCTGGTAAAGGTATTGAAATTAATCAAAATAGCGTTATAGAAAGTATTCAAAAGGGTGTAAGTACTATTCAAGGCGATATTGATGAAGGCTTGATGCAATTTAGCGACAAGGAATACGATTATGTGATTTTAAATAGCACGCTTCAATCTACTGAAAAGCCTGATTTTGTTATCAAAGAAATGCTTAGAGTAGGTAAAAAAGTTGTTGTGAGCGTTCCAAATTTTGCATACTGGAAGGTTAGATTATACCTATTATTTAAGGGAAAAATGCCAAAATCAAGAATTTTGCCTTTCGAATGGTATGATACACCAAATATTCACTTGCTTACAATCAACGACTTTTTTGAAATTAATAAAAAAAATGATATAAAAATTTTAAAAGCTATGTATTTTACAAACGGTAAGCAAAAACGCGGAATTTTTGTTAAAAAAGTTAGCTCTCTATTTGCGGAGGAATCAATCTTTGTTCTCTCAAAATAGGTTATTGCTTTTTTAAAATCACTTTGATATAATTATCTTAAATGTTAGGAGATACTATGAGAAACGTAATTATCTATACAACTAAAAAACAATCTGATATCAAGGAAACACTTGAACATTTAGATAATATCGAAGAAATTGATATTAGAGTTGAATTGTCAGATGATTTGAAAGAGTATGAACTTTTGAACCCTTCTTTATTGATTATTGAAGATGTTCCAAATCTAAAAGATATCTTAATGACAACAAAATTCAAAGTTCCAGTGTTGTTTGTTGGTGACGTAATCAACGATGTTACTATCAGAGCTATGAGCTACGACTACATCCAACAACCAATTAACAAAGATATTTTAGTTGTTAGAATTAAATCTTTATTGAAAATTAAAGAATACCATGACAAAATCAATGAAGTTTCAACAACAGATGAATTGACAGGACTTCATAACAGAAAATATTTGCAAGAACGTTTAGACGCAGAAATTTCTCGTGCAAGACGTTACAAAACTCCATTGTCATGTTTGCTATTCGATATCGACTTCTTCAAAGTTGTAAACGATATGTATGGCTATGAATGGGGCGATGTTCTTTTAAGAAACTTGTCAGATAAATTGAAAAATATGATTAGAAAAGAAGACGTTTTGACTCGTTACGGCGATGAAGAATTTATCGTAATTCTTCCAAACACTTCTGAAGACAACGCTTTCTTATTCGCAGAACGTTTCAGACGTGATATCGAAAAAATGGAATTTATTCCAGCAGGCGAAGAAGAAAGACATCCAATCACAGTTTCAGGCGGTATTTCAACTTACCCTTGCTTGAAAAATGTTGAAGAAGATGCAAACACAATCATCAGATATGCAGAACATGCTTTATACAATGCTAAAAAACGTGGGAAAAACAAAATCGTTCAATTCTCTCAAATTAACTTAGAATTCTAGAATTTTGAAAAGATATAAAAAAGGCGGTCGGTGAAAATTCACCGACCGCCTTTTTTTAGTAACTTTATTTGATTTATGCATCAATTATTTCGCATTTATACTCAGGATGTTCTTTTAATTTTTCTTCGATTTCTTCAAATTTTAAAAGACCTTCTGATGCGCCAAAGTTTGAAACAACTGAGCTTGAATTTACTGATGCATAAGCTAAAGCCTTGCAGATATCAGCGTTTGTGGCATGAAGAGTTGCACAAAGAGTTGATGCAAAAGCGTCACCAGCGCCAAGAGTTGAAACAACTTTGCTAGGGAAAATTGGTGCAAAATAAATTTTGTCTTTTGCGTAGGCATAAGCACCTTTTCCGCCGTCAGTTATGACTACAAGTTGATAGTCTTTTACTTTTAATTTTTTCAACATTTTAACGATATCTGGATGAACTTTTTCTTTTGAAAAATCTTCCTCTGCGGTATTTGGTCGAACAACAAGACCTGTACACATTTGAGCTTCTTCCTTGTTCATAACAACAATTTGAGCGTTTTCAAGAATGTGCTTCATGTAGTCAAAACCTTTTTTAAGGCTTGAAGAACCAGCGTTTACACAGATTTTAACGTCGTTTTTATGTGCAAATTCGACAATTGGTTCTAAAATTTTTGTAGATTTTCCGTTTAAAGGTGCTAAATATAAGAATTTAGCTTTTTTTATTGCGTCCCAATTAATGTCGTCTTTTTTAATTTCACCGTTTCCGCCACGATGTGCCAAAACAGTTCTGTCACCTTGGAAGCTTACCAAAATTACTGAAAAACCTGTTGAAGTTTTTGGAGTTTGAATAATATTTGATAAGTCTAAATTTTTATCTTTTAAGTAGTTCAAAACTCCGTGTGCGTAAAAATCTTCGCCACATTTGAAGATTGCAGATGTGTTATAGCCTAGATTTGCAAAATTTATGGCAGTATTTACGCCTCCACCACCGACTTTTGTATCAAAATCTGTGATATCAATTTTTGAGCCATATCGGTAACTCATAAAATCAGACTTTTTATCAGTTGATTGCACAGAAACAATATTCGCATCATCGCATTTTACAAAAACGTCAATGGTTGCGCTACCAATGGTTACGATATTAAACATTTTTTCTCCTTAATCCTTAATTCCTAATAATTCTTGCTGGAAAATTATTTTTCAAAAGTTCATTAGCTAAAGATTGGGCTTTTTGTTCAGATGAGAAAGAGCCAACTTGTAGAGTATAAGAACCTTGAATATTTTTTACAAAAGGTGTAACGCCCAAACCTGCTTCTTGCAAAATTGATTGAGCAACTTTTGCTTGGTCAATTGAAGAATAGCTACCAACAACAACTTTAATATTTGTTACTGCAGGTGTCGCAATCGGTGTTTCCACTGGTTTTTGTGGTTGAACGATTGGTTTTGGTGGCATTTCTGTTACAGTTTCATTTTGTATTTTTTCAACTTCCTGTTTAACTTTTTTTACTGGAATTTTTACTTTTTCTTCTAAATCTTTTGAAAAATATTCGTTTTCGTCGTCTTCTTCAAATTTAGATTGTTTTTTTTCTTCAATTTTTTTGATTAACGAATCAGAATCTTCTGATTGAATGGCTTTAAGTCTATTATCAATAAACCCTTTAACGCCTAAACCGCTTTCTTTTGCATCAGTTGCGCTATCTTCGCCAATTGCAACATCAACATTTGGAGTCATGTGTCTAGCTGCACCGATGAAAAATACAAGCATAATTAAAAATGTTGTAGTAAACACTGTCAAAATATTTTGCGCAGTTACATCTTTTTGTTTTTTATAACGTTTGTATGTTTGATATTCAGGTTGTTTTCCAGTCATAATATAATCCTTATTTTGTATAAAAATATTTTACTACAAAAATTGTAAACTTATGTAACAAAACATGTCAAAACCCTAAAGAATACATGGTTTTACGCCGATAAATAACTTGTCAGGGAAATAAGTTAATTAAGAAAGTGTATCGTTATGGGTTTAGCAGCATCACAAGCAAGATTTTTAAACTTAACAGCTAGAAAAACAAACCTTGAATATGAAGGTCAACAAATTAACCAACAAAGAACAACTTTGGCTAATCAATCAGCTAGCTACTATAACAGCATGTTAACTTTATCAGTTCCAACTCCTCCTTCAACTGAAAGCTACAAAACAACTGTTTACACTTGCACATACGCTGGTAACACTTATACATTCAACCAAGTAACTGGTAAAGATTCAGACGCTACAATTTCTTGGACTTATTCAGCAGAAGAATATGTTGCTCAAAAAGTTGGTACAGCAAACGCTAGTAACGAAAATGGCACATACAAAGTTAATGGTTTAACTTTAATTGCTGGTTCAACTTCAAACAAAGCAGCTGAAATCTTAGAAGAAATGAAATCAGCAACAGGTGATGATAGTTTAACAGCAGCTGACATCTACTATTCAGAAAAACAAAACGGTTCATCAGTTCAATACACATACTTCTTAAAAAGCCAATTACCAGCAAATGGTCAAACAGGTGTTGTTGATAAATTCCAACAAGCTGATAAAACAACTTACCACTCAGGTGTTTGGACAGAAGTTTCTATCACAAGAGACACAAACAACAGAATCGCAGCTATCAACGGTGGCAAACAAGATGGTAAAGATATAAACTTAGATTCAGTTGCAATTGTTACAACTCAAGTTACTGATAACGATGCATACAACGATGCATACAACGAATATACTTACAAAAACTACTTATACCAACAACAAATGGAAGAAATCAATGCTCAAACTTCAGTAATCCAAGCTCAAGACAAAAAATTAGAATTAAGATTGAAACAATTAGATACTGAACAAAACGCAATTTCTACAGAAATGGAATCTATTTCTTCAGTTATCGACAAAAACATTGAAAAAACATTCAACGTATTCGGTTAATAAAGTTAAAAACTCTCTCAGAAATGAGAGAGTTTTTAGTTAGTAATATTTTATGATAAAATGCAATTATGACAAAAACTTCTGAAAAATTATTAAAATTAGGAAACAGAGCTATTAAAAAGGCACAAGAAAACAATAGAAAAAAGGGTATTCCTAATGTTTATAGTATAAATGGCAAAATAGTTTTTGAGTTGCCAAATGGTGAAATTACAACTCAATATAGTTTTTAGATAAAATATAGCTTACTTAAATTTATTTGTTTAGATTGGTTTCATTTATTGTTTTTATAAATTTGGTGTAAATATAAATGTCTTTTGGTGAACTAGATAAAATAAGTTCTAATAATTCCTCTTTTGGAGTATCTATTTG
>CAVCIX010000006.1:0-38732 GCA_963602505.1 Anaerovoracaceae bacterium
AAGTATGGCAACATATTCAGTCGACTGATACTAATCGGACGAGGGCTTTTCCTAAAATGTAGGTTCGTCCTACAAGTTAGATGAATTGCGCTAATTGCTCTTTTAATCTTTATGCAGCTTTCAACGCACAGCGTATTTACAAGAATTCGCTGGTGTCCAAGAGTGAGGAAACCACCCGTTCCCATCCCGAACACGGTCGTAAAGACTCATTTCAGTGAAAATACTTGGCGGGCCACCGCCTGGGAAGATAACCCGATGCCAGCATCTAATTTTCAAAAGCCTTGAATGATAGAATCATTTGAGGCTTTTTTAATGCAAAACAAAGGAAACCACCCCCTCTCGCAAAACAATTATTAATTGTTTTGCTCGGCAGAGTCCATCGCTCACACGGACATATAATTTATTGTAAAAATTTGTAAATCTGAGTTTAAATAGTCTGGAATTCAGGTATAATCCTAGATATGATATGATATGATATGATATGATATGAGGGGTAATGTATATTTATGGCAAATTCAGACCTTTACATGTTTTAAGTGTGGTATAATAATTTAGTAATACATTGGAGGTGTTGCAAATGGTTGATATGAACGTTAACATAAACGGTGCAGATGGTCCGAAAAAGAAAAAGAACGATAATGTTCCAAGTTATTTAGCAGGTGATAATTCTGCTCAAAAGTCAGGTAGTATTTGGGATGATAAGTACTTCAAACCAAAAGAAATAAAAGTTGATTATGACCAAAAATCGGCTCAAAAACAAAAAGCTGATAACAAACCTATGCAACAAGTCGATGAAAGTTACAAAATGCCTGAAAAGAAAGATTATTCTGTTATAGGCGGTTTGAAAGAGCAAGACAAAAAATTGGCTAATGCTTCTAATAAGCCTGTTTTTGAAATGACAAAAGCAGAAAAACAAGAAGCACAAAAATTGAACAAATCAGAGTCAAAAAGAGTCGCATATCAAAAAGAACAACAAGCTCGTAAGGCTGCAATTAGAGAATGGAAAAGATATATTGATTATTACAAAATTGATATAACAGGTATGTCAGCTGCAGAAATCAAGCGAGCAGCAATTGATGCGAAAGAATCAGCGCGTGCAGAATACAGAAAGAATGCACCATCTGATCCATTTACAGATTATCAACGAATGGCTGATGAATTTAATGAAATGTTTGACGATGTAGATTTTGATAGAGCCATCGAAAATTCATTTGATGATTCGATTAGTTCTGGTAGTAGTAAATTCAGAAAGACTACAGTCTTTGGTGGAAAACCAGGTTACGAAGGTAATATCGGCGGTCAAAGCTTTAAGTTATATCGTAGAAAAAATGAAATGCAACTTGGTAATCAATACTTAGGTAAAATTGGTAGCAAACAGGTAAGTGTTGAAGAACGTGAAAGACCAATTAGCGGTGCAGGTAGTTATGCTGGTAAAATCGGTGGAGATGGAATTAGTATTTCTTCTGAACCTTCAGGTTCTAAAATTGTATATAGCGGAACTTACAAAGGTAAAAGTTTCAGCGTATCTTTGAACAGAAAAATAAATTCCATTGATGGAAATGCTATGACAGGTTCTTATGGCGACCAACAAGTTCAAATTAATTCAAAAAGAAATGTTGGTGGCAACAGTAGTAGCGTTCAAGGTGATAAAATACCAAAAGATTTTGCAGATGTTGTAGCGTTACTTTTTGTAATTCATAGCGAAAACTAATTAGTATTTGATTTTTAATAAAAGGGCGGAAAGTTATTTCCGTCCTTTTTAGTTTGTTTTTTCAAGAGAGAATCTTATTTGTTTCCTCTTGTATATTTTTAAAATATTGTTTATAATGATAAAAAATATTATGAGGTTTAAATTATGATTAAAAATAAAGCGTTTACTTTAGCTGAAGTTTTGTTAGTTATTGCGATAATTGGGGTTGTTGCAGCCTTAACTGTTCCTAATTTCAAAAAGTCTTATGATGCAAAAGCAGTTGCTGCGCAAGCAAAAAAAGAGTATTCTGCAATTGATACGGCTTTTCAAAACATGGATGTAGATTTAGTTATTGCAGGCTTAAATACTGATAAAGAAAAATCTAAAGCAATTGTTGTGGGGAATGTTAGCGGACCTAATCCAGATGAACAAACATTAGAAGATTTTTTACCAATTGCAAGCTATTGTGGTAATAGCGTAAGTAATTGTTTTAATACCGTATATGGTGCAGGAGGAGGCAATCTTTTTTCTTATCCCCCTGATGACAATTGTTATTACTTTACTTTAAAGGATAATGCTGACGTTGGCGTATGCTATTACACAAAAGGTAAAGACCATAACACTTATACTAAAGGTATATACGCTGAATATGAAAAAGAACCAGCAGGGATTATTTTTCTTGATGTTAACGGCAAATCAGGATATCCAAATTCATTAGGTGCGGATATTTCTATGATATTCCTATTCAAAGATGGAAGTACTGAATTCCAATATCTAACCAATTATAATAGTCCAAACTAGTTGTAATTAGTGATTAAAGGCAACTTTTAAATTCTAAGATGAATTCTTCGAAATCGTTTTCGATTTCACGTTTTGTAATGTCATTTAGATTTAAAGTATAAACTTTGTTTTCAGGGCTATCAAGTCCATTATGTACAGAATTGATAGTAATAGTTTTGCCTTCTTGAAGTACTGTAAATTCGCTTTCTTGGCGTTTGTTTACAAATTTTACTGCGTAACTATTGTCTGTTTCAACGATAGGAGTATCAGTATTTACAAGAATTTCATCGTATTCTTTTAAAAGTTCATCAATTGTTGGTTTGATGACATTTTCTAATTTTTTAGTGAAAATTTGTCTAAATAATTTGAAATCTTTACCGTTTCCTGCTGGTTGAATTGTAGTATCTTCAAGCCAATTGTCGCTTTTGTTATGCTCAACATCGATTAAGTATAGTAAATCTGGTGCGTCTTGAGCTTTTTCTAAGCCTTCTTTTAATAATGGTTCAATGTCTTCATATTTGCTATCAGAAGAAACTGTCATAATGCTTGAGCAAAGCGCTTCATCAGCACCAATATTTTTATTAATTCTTGTCCAAACGACCATAGCACCTTCAAGATTTGTATTTTCTAATAACAAATAGAAAGTGTCTTGTGATTTAGTTTGGCAAACAATATCCGAAGAACGAACGTTGTTTTTAATTGTTTCAATAATATTGTCTGTGCTTGGGTGAAGACGAGAGTTTTTGTTTGGTTCGATTGCTACAAACACGCCGTCAATACCGATTGATTTGATATATTCAAGTTCATTATTGAAGATTTTTGAGCTAATTTTATGTGTATAGAAGCCAGTTTTTTCGTCGATTGCATTCAATTGCATTAACAACTTTTCGTATTTTTTATGTTGTTGTTTTAATTCATTTTTTTGCAAGCTCCAAATAGTTCTCATAAGGATTTCTGAATTACCATACATAATTGATAAAACGTCGCTAATGCCAGCTTTATTGGCAATTCTTACAAATCTTGCGTTGTAATTTTCAACAATCAAAATTATAGGGATTGAAGAAATTTGTTTTATTCTTTTGATTAAATCCAAGCAAAGCGCTTCTTCCATTGTGTTTTGGCAGTTAATGATAACTGCTTGAGGTTTTTCGCTTTCAATGGTTTCGAGTGTATTTGAATAGTTACGAATCAAAATACTGTCGATATTTCTTAATTGAACAAGTTCTGAACTTAAAAGTTCAATCATAGTTTCGTTGTTTGTTGTTAAAATGATGTTTGTTCCTGAATACATATATTTTCCTTTACGATGCTAATTCATTTAATAATATTTGTGCTTTATTAATTATACTTTCTCTTAAAATCTTCGGATGGTCAAGTTTTATATTTAAAATCTTAACATAATCCGTGTTTAATTGTTCTTCTTTGAAGTCTGGTTGAACAAGTTTATCCACAACATAAACAAGAGAACATTCGGTTGGAATGGTTGAATCTGTTGGGTTGTGGTGGTATTTTATAGTATTTGTTAAAAGAACTGGAAGTTGCCATTTTTTTGACAATTCTGCGCCGACTTCTGCGTGATTTGTTCCAAAAAATGCGTTTTCCGCGTCAATAATATTAGAGCCTTCGCTAGTTAATTCTTTAATTTTAGCTAGCAATTCGGCATTCTGCATATTTAGAATAATTTTACCGATATCGTGCATAAAACCAATAATAAACGCTTCGTCAGAATCCATTATTTTTAGGTAATTTGCGACGTATTCGCACCCAACTGCAGTTGTAATCGCGTGTTCCCAAAGCTCTTTGTTTTTTTCTGATGAAAACATTGGTTTCATTGCTGCTGCGACAATAATATTTTTTGCTTTATTCATTCCTAAAAGCGCTAAGGCTCTAGTTATTGAAGAAATTTGTTGAGCAAATCCGTAATATGCTGAGTTTACGAGGTTTAAAACTTTAATGCTTAAAGATTGGTCATAGCTGATTATGTCGCCTAAATCTTTGATGCTAGAATCTGGATCTCTTACAATATTTAGTGCTTTAATAACGACATTTGGCATTGCGGGGATGTCGTGTAAATTGTCTATAAGCCTTTGAATTGCATCATCCATTTAAAAATTATACCTGTAAATGTTTTTTAATAGATAAGAAGCTTCCGCTAGCACCGAATGCTATGCCTAGAACTAACATTGAGATAATTACAATGTTGCCAGCAAACACTGGTGACGGAACGATAAAGAATTTATGGATATTATTTAATAAGTTTTGAACGATATCAACTGGAATTAACGCTATCAAGGCGCCGACAAAGCCGTATAATGCACCTTGTAGGATTAATGGAATTCTGATATACCAGTTGCTAACACCCATTAAGCGCATAATTTCAATTTCTTCTTTTCTAGATTGAATAACGAGTTGAATAGTGTTGTTGATAATCGTTATTGTCAGTATCGCAACGATAATAACTACAAATACCGTTGTTGTATTTACGACTTTATTCAACACCTGAATTTTCTTTGCTAATTCTTGCGCGTAACTCATATCTTCAACAACAGACAGAGCCTTGATTTTGCCGAAAACTTCGTTTGTATTTTTAGGTTTATCTATTTTTACGTGCAAAGTATCTGGTAATGGGTTTTCGATATCAGAAATATCTAATTCACGTTTTAAATCAGCCCAAGATTTTTCTTTTGGAATTATCTTTACTTTTTCAACGTGGTCAAATTCTTTAATTCTTTCTGCAACGATGTTTGCGTCCGCATTAGATTTCAAATATACAGAAATTTCAAGAACGTTACCTAATTCGTGAGCAAAAGAAGAAACAGAAAGAGTTGTTCTTAAAAGCGCACCAAAAAGGGTTAAAATAGCTGCCATTGTTGTGATGATAGCAAGATTAATCCAGCCTGTGCGTTTGATGTCGTTAAAAATTTCAACTGACATTCTGTAAACAATTCTTATTTCTGTTAACCAATCTTTTGGAATATGGTTTTTAACTTTCTTTTTTATTTTTTGAGCTTTTGAATTATTCATAAGTTCCGTCCTGAATATCGCGGATAATTTCACCATTATCAAGTGTAATTACACGTTTTCTAAAATAGTTAACCATGTTTTGGTCGTGAGTAGAAACAATTACTGTAATTCCGCGTTGGTTAATTTGATCCAAAATTTGCATAACTTCAAGAGAGTTTTTAGGGTCCAAGTTACCAGTCGGTTCGTCTGCGATTAAAAGAGGCGGACCGTTTACGATAGCTCTTGCGATACTTACACGTTGTTGTTCACCACCTGAAAGTTCAGAAGGTTTAGCCTTCATTTTGTTTTGCAAACCAACGACCTTCAACGCGCCTGTAACACGTGCGTGTACTTCTTTTGAACTTATGCCTAAAGTTCTGATAACGTAAGCTACATTATCATAAACTGTTTGGTTTTGAAGTAATTTGTAATCTTGGAATACAATACCCATACATCTTCTAAGGTTTGGAACCTTGTCTGAGGTAAGATTTGCGATATTAACTCCGCCGATAATTACTGTACCTGAAGAAGGTGTTTCTTCCTTGTATAAAATTTTCATCAAGGTTGATTTACCTGCACCAGATTTACCGATGATAAATACGAATTCACCTGAAAGAATGTCTAGATTTACATTTTTTAGTGCGTATTTATTTTTGTATTTTTTTGTTACCGAGCGTAACTGTATCATTATTTTGTTTCCATTATTTTTGTAATGTCTTCTGCTAATTCAGTTGAATTTAATCTGTAGTGTTTCATCAAGTTGTCGAAGTCACCTGATTGACCGAAGGTATCTTGAACACCTAATCTGTGAACAGGTACTGGGTAGTTTTCTGAAAGAACTTCGCAAATTGCAGAGCCTACACCACCGATAACTGAGTGGTTTTCAACTGTGATAACAAAGCCAGTTTTCTTAGCTGAATTGATAACTGTTTCAGCATCAAGTGGTTTAACCATTGGTAAGTGAACGATTTCAGCGTCGATACCATTTTTAGCTAACATTTCTGATGCTTCAATAACTTCAGCAGTTGTTTCACCGTTAGTAACGATTGTTACGTCTTTACCTTCTTTTAATACAACAGCTTTTGTTAAATCAAATTCGTGACCTTCTTCAAATACATCTGGAACGTTTGTTCTTGGAACACGAATGTAAACTGGTCCAAAGTGTTTTACTGCGTATTTTACTGCTGCGTTCATTTCTGCGCAATCAGAAGGAACTAAAACTTGCATTCCTGGGATACCACGCATTAATGATACATCTTCTAAAGATTGGTGAGTAGCACCGTCTTCGCCAACTGTAATACCGCCGTGAGTACCTACAACTTTTACGTTAAATCCAGCGTAGCAAATACCGTTTCTAACTTGGTCATAGTTTCTGCCAGTTGCAAAAACTGCAAAGCTTGAAATGAATGGGATTTTGCCAACTGTTGCCAAACCAACGGCAGTTGTTGTCATATCTGCTTCTGCGATACCGCAATCGAACCATCTATCTGGAAATTCTTTTGCGAAAATTGCAGTTTGAGTTGAACCTGCTAAGTCTGAGTCAAGTACAACTACGTCTTTATTTTCTCTACCAACTTCTGCTAATGCTTTACCATAAGCTGAACGAATTGATTTTCTTTCTTTTTTGTTAATTGTTAACATTATTTTCTCCTTTAAATCTTCCTTAATTTAATTGTATCACAAACATATAAAATTTTCTTAACAAAGGTTAACTAATTTAACAAAACATGGCAATTTTATCGAAAAACATGACTTTAATTACTTATAAGCACAAAATTTAGGATTTTTAATGACAAGTATCAACAACTTTTTTAAGCCACAAGTAGCTAATACAAAGGCTGGTGAAGCTCAATTAAGCGTATTTTACACAAACGATATGCACGGTGATATTAACCGTTTGGCTAAGTTAAAAACCGCTAAAGATACATTCGAAAAATCAAATGGAAACAATTCAACACTTACATTAACTGCAGGTGATTGTTTCTATGGTAAAGATAAACAAAGATTAGGTCTTATTTCTAAGGTTATGAACTGGATGAAATTTGACGCTATGGCTTTGGGTAATCACGAATTTACTCCAGGTTCAAAGGGTTTATCTGAACATTTAAAAGATATTGACGCAAAAGCAGTTGCAGCTAACTTAGAAGTTGGCGAAGATTGTCCTTTGCAAGATAGAATTGCTGATAAAAAATTAGTTAAATCAGCAGTATTTATGAAGGGTGGACACAAATTTGCAGTAATCGGCGCTTCTCCATTTGATGCAGAAGTAGGTATTACAGAAGATGCAAAAACTGGTGTTAGAGTTAAAGATATTGACAAAACAATTAAGGCTATTAACGAAGAAGCTAAAATGCTAGAAAAACAAGGCATTAACAAGATTATTCTTTGCTCTCACTTAGGTTATGGCGAACACGCTGACTTGAAGGTTGCAAGAGAAACTGAAGGTATCGATATCATTATCGGTGGTCACTCTCACGCAACTATTGAAGGCGCTCAATCAGAAGATAAAGGTGGCACTCATAAATTAAACTTAGTTAAATCAAAAAGAGGCGAACCTGTTATCATTACTCAAGCTGGTAAATTAAATCAAAACGTTGGTTTCTTAGACGTTGTATTTGATAAAAATGGTGTTATCAAAACTGATTCAATTAGAAATAACTTAGCTAATGTTTCTGACTTTGCTGATGACCAAAAAGTAAACAAATTAATGGTTGAAACTTTAGGTGAAAGAAAACACTTGGCAGACGTAACTAACGGTTATGACCCAGAATGTGAATTTGAAGAAAGATACAGAGAAAACCCTGTTCATAATATGTTAGCTGATGCTATCTTGGAAAAAGGTAAAAAACAAGGCGTACAAGGCGTTTTATTTGCTACAAACACTGTTAAAGGTGGAGCAAGCCACGAAATTTCTAACTACAACTTGAAATATGAAATGTTACCATATAACAGTTCTTATCAAGCAGTGAATATGACAGAAAAAGATGTGGTTGATTTATTAAACGCAACTTCTGCAAAAATGTTTGGTGAAGTTGACCCTCCATTATTAAGATGTGCAGGCATGAAATATACTGTTGACCAAACAAACGCAACAGCGCCTGTGACTAAATTAGAATTAACTGATGAAAAGGGCAATGTTACTGCTACAATTGATACAAAAAATCCAAGCGCTGATAAAAAAGTAAAAGTTGCATTAGATTCATACTTATTCTGTGCTGATTACTCAAAACCAATTTTAGACAAATACAAAGCTTCAGCTGAAAAAGTTGGCGAACAACAAGAAATCTTCTCTGACTATTTATCTAAAAAAGGTACAGTTGATTTCTCAATGCCAAAAGAAAACAGAATCACTATTAAATACAATGATTTAGCTTCATATTGTCCACAATACTCAATGGAAGATAAAGTGAAATGTTTGTCATATTACGATAACTATAATACTTCAAAATATCCTCAATATTCAATGGATAGTAAAGTTAAAATAACACAAGAACAAGCATAATAAGTTTATAAAAGGCGGCGACGCGACTGCGTCGCCGCCTTTTTATTTTGTAATTGACTGAAAAATAAATAAATGCTAAAATACCGATAAATTACTGAGGTGAAATATGAAAAATAATTCAATATTTAATAAAAATCTAGCCTTCACATTGGCAGAAGTTTTGTTGGTTGTAGCAATTATAGGTGTTACTGCAGTTTTAACAATCCCGAACTTATCTACTGGTATTGACGAAGACAAACTAGTTATGAAGGTTAAAAGCACTGTTGGTATGCTAGAACCAGCTATTGCGCAGGTTATGTATGAACATCCTAACGATTTTGTATCAGCTTTAAATTATACTGTTGCTTTTAGTGCTTCAAGTAATTTTTGTTCTCATCTTATAGAACATTTAAAAGTCGGTAAAAATTGTGGAACGGACGGTGGATGCTTTAGTGATAAATCTCCATCTCGTGGTGCAGGCGTAAGTGACAGTTTTGATTATATAGAAGATAGATATGATTTTGAGTGTTCATTTATTTTAGATAATGGCGTTTCTGTTGCAGTTGCAGGTAATACAGTATTTTTAGATATTGACGGTCCGAATAATGGTGGAAATATTATAGGAAATGATCTTTTTAGAGGAACTATAGATAGCAATGGTTCTATTACTTTTGCTGGAGGTGGAGATAGAGATGAGGATAGTGAAGGTTTTGCTATTGGATATCAGCCGTTAATGTGGATTATCAAAAACGGCAATATGGATTACTTGAAATGCGCAAGTAGTCTAAATTGGAGAACTCAAAGAACTTGTCCTTAATTTTTGTGAAAATTGGTTAATATAACTATGTTTTTTAGCAATTTTTTTCTTGTCATGCACTTAATATATATGTAAGTGTGTAGGTAAGTATTTTGACGTCAATCAATTCAAATATTTCTATTAATCCATTTAAGCCTCAAGGCAAAAAAAATGTGAAAGAAACTGAATTAGGTTTGTTTTACACAAATGATATGCACGGCGATGTTAATCGTTTGGCAAAATTTAAAACTGCACACGATACTTTTAAAAAAGCAAATGCAGATACTCCAAATATGACTTTAGCCGCTGGCGATTGCCTTTTTGGCGCTGATAAACAACGTAATTCATTAATGGTTAAATTATTTAACCTAATGGGGTTAGACGCCTTGGCTTTAGGTAACCACGAGTTCGCAGGTGGTTCAAAAAACTTGTCAAACTCATTAGACAAAGCTGAATTTAAGTCTGTTTCTGCAAATCTTGATATAGACGATACAAACCCATTAAAAGATAGAATTAAAGATAAAAAACTTGTAAAATCAGCAGTATTTATGAAGGGTGGTCATAAATTTGCGGTAATTGGCGCTTCTCCAATTAATTCTTATATCAATACAGTTGATAAAACTGTTAAACCTATGGAAATTGATAAAACTATCAAAGCTATTAACGAAGAAGCTAAAAACTTAGAAAATCAAGGTATAAACAAAATTATTCTTTGCTCTCACTTAGGTTATGGCGAAGATGCAGACCTAAAGGTTGCGAGAGAAACAGAAGGTATTGATATTATTGTTGGCGGTCATACACACACTACAATTGACGGCGTAAATACCAAAGATAATGGTGGTACACACAAATTAAATTTATTAATGTCAAAACGTAATGAGCCAGTTGTTATCACACAAGCCGGCGGAATGAACGAAAAAGTCGGATATTTGAACGTTTTATTCGACGAAAATGGCGTTATTAAAACTGAGTCACTAAAAAATAATTTAGTTGACCTTAACCAATTTGAAAATTCAAAAATCGCAGAAACTTTGATGAACAAAGAACTTGGTCAAAAAGTTCAGTTGGCAACGGTTAAAGGTTCTTATGCTTCAAAAGGTTCTGTTGTAGAACGTTATCAAGAAAATCCTTTGCACAACGCTTTTGCTGATGCAATGCTTGATTGCGGTAAAAAATATGGTGCAGAAATTTCCTTGTTCCAAGCCTCAACAATGAGAGGTGGCGCAAACGGTGGTATTTCTAACTATGATGTTAAATACTCAATGTTACCATTTAATAATGACTTAAAAGTTGTTGATATTACCGAAAAAGATTTAGTTGATTTATTAAAAAATACATCAGGTTCTGTTCTAACTTCTGATAAAGATACTCAACTTGTCAGATGTGCTGGCATGAATTATTCTGTTAGAAATGACAAAGAATATTTCTTAAATGGCGGTAAAAATCCAATTACGGCTTTGAATATTCAAGGTAAAGATATAGATGTTTTAAATCCAAGCGAAACAAAAACAGTAAGAGCCGTTATGACAAACTTCTTGTTCTCAATGCCTACAACAAAAGATATTATGGCAAAATACCAAGATAAAGCAATTGTGGTTGGCAACGAACAAGGCGCTTTCTCAGATTATCTAACAAAACAAGGTTCTGTTGATATGGAGAAAAAAGAACAAAGAATAAATGTTTCTGCAAAATATTCAACTTGGGATGAATTAAACAACGCTAGAAAAGAAGTTATGACTGCGTTAAGTGAATAGTGAGTAGTGAGTTGTGAATTGACTTTTTATGTCATGCTGAAGCGCTAAATGTGCAAATTTGTAGTTTAAAATTCTATGTTTAGCATCTTGTTAATGGTGAGATTCTGAACATAGCAAGTCTAATAATAATGTGTTATTTTGGCGCTTCAGAATGACAAGGGTGTGAGTAAACTTTAGTTTAATGGAAGGGCTTAATCCCACGTCATTACTGCAAAGGCAATTATTTATTGAAGAAATACTTTAATATAATATAGAAAAAAGTATGTCATTCCGAACTTGTTTCGGAATCTCACAAACGGGAGACCCTGAAACAAGTTCAGGGTGACATAAAAAACAACTCACAATTATCTTAACACATCTTGGAACGCCAGTAATGACGCACCAATATACCTTTGTGTTAAGTTTTGTTAAGTATTATGGTTCAAAAAAAGCAATTTTTTCGAGAAAATTGCCTTTATATAAATGTAAGGCAAACGGAGAGAGACAAAATGCAAAACACACAATTCGGTTCATTAATCGCTCAAAACAAAGATTCATTCGTTTACCTTAACAAAAACGATAGAAGAATGAGATTTAACAACGCTCAAGACCCAATTTACTTCTGCTTCGATTACATCGAAAACAGACCTGTTTCAGAATTGGCTAAAGACTTCGTTAAAGATTCTTTCTATGAAATCACAAACTTCGTTTCAAAAATCGTTAAATAAGTTGTGATAAACAAGTTTATATCAATTTAGGATAAAGGAAAAGGTAAGGAAATCCCAAATAGGGAAATAGTGTAGTTTTATTTTAACAGACATGGTGGAACAAAGGTTTCACCTTTTTTTTGCTATTTTTTATTTTTTTGAGCTTTTGCTAATTTTTCTTGATATTCCTTGAATAATCTTTCGTGTTCTGCTTTTGCCTTTTCCATATCTAAAAATGAGCGAATGCGTAAGTATCTATCTAGTTCAAATTTCAAACCATTATAACTGCCCGCATCTGCAAGTGCAATGTGGATTTTATTTCCGATTGACGGGTCAAAAATATATAGATTTGGAACCGAAGAACTGTGAGTTGCTGAAAGAGGGTAGTTCACTGGGTCTTGAACATCTAATTCTGCAAAGTTATATTTTCCCTTGAAATCTTTTTTTAATTGGTTGAAATGAGGTCGGAACTGAATACAAGCACTGCACATTTTTGCGTGGAAAAATACGACAGTTGGCAAGTTTTCGTCTAAGTTGTCCTCATCAGCTAGGGATGTAATTGAATTATCTGTTGTGTAGCGGAAGATTGGGAATAAATCTTCTTTGTTGCTTAGTGCAAAAATGATTGCAACTAGCAAAACTAGGACTACTACAACGCTTGATATAATTATAACCTTCTTTTTCATACTAAAAACCTCTTTGTATAAAGTTTAACACAAAGAGGTTTTTTGGTTATTAAATTTTAAAAAATTTAAAGAACTTAAAGGATTGCACCTTTTGGAACTACTGTAATTCCGTTTGGAGATACGTAGAATCCTTTTTGTTCGTCGATTTCTCTATCAAAACCGATTTTTGTATAAGGTGGAACTTGAACGTTTTTATCAATGATTGCGCGTCTAATTTCGCAGTGTCTTCCGATGTTAACGTTTTCCATCAAAATACTTTCAGTTACTGATGAATAAGAATTGATTCTTACTTTTGGAGAAAGAACGCATCTTGAAAGTCCACCACCTGAAATGATACAACCTTCTGAAACCATTGAGTTTGTAGCCATACCAACTCTGTCGCCTTCTTGCCAAATAAATTTAGCAGGTGGGTAGTTGTAGTTGAAGGTTCTTAATGGCCATTCTTTAGCGTATAAGTTCAATTCTGGACAAGAGTCTAACAAGTCCATGTTAGCTTGCCAGTAAGCGTCAACGTTCCCTACATCTTTCCAGTAACCGCGTTCGGCATCTGTAATTCCTGGGAATGTATTTTCTTTGAAGTTGTAAACATAAACTGGTTTACCTTCGTGTAACAACATTGGGATAACGTTTTTACCGAAGTCGTGGCTTGATTCTTCAATCTTGTTATCGCGGTACAAAGCGTCAAGTAAAACATCTTTGCCGAAAATATAGTTACCCATTGAAGCTAAGCACATATTAGGATTTCCTGGAAGTGGTTTTGGTGGAGTTTTTGGTTTTTCAACGAAGTTAGTCAATCTCCAGTTTTCATCTACCTCCATAATACCGAATTCAGAAGCTTCTTCAATAGGAATAGGAATAGCTGCGATTGTTAAATCTGCATGTCTTTCCTTGTGGAAGTTAAGCATTTGAGATACGTCCATTTTGTAAACGTGGTCACCACCGAATACGCAAACATAAGTTGGGTCTGCGTCAATGATGTGTAATACGTTTTGGAATACAGCGTCAGCTGTTCCTCTATACCAATCAGCACCTGTTCTCATTTGTGCAGGTACTAAATCAACGTATTGATCCAAGAATGGAGATAATGCATAACCTCTTGAAATATGTTGGTTTAGTGAGTCTGATTTGTATTGTGTTAAAACTTTAATTTTGTAAAAACCAGAGTTGATAAAGTTGTTCAATACAAAATCAATGATTCTGTATCTTCCACCAAATGGAACTGCTGGTTTAGCACGGTCTTTTGTTAGAGGGTGTAAGCGTTTACCTTCACCACCGGCTAAAATCATTACTAATGCGTCATCAATCGACATTTTCTACCTCACTAAATACTATCTACATTTACTATTATAATATGAATACAGATTACACAATCATACAAAACGATGAAAAATCTTTTTTGACAGTTTGTAACAAAATATTTACAAATCGAGCAAAAATACTTAAATAGTGTTTGACTTAATTTCTCGTTCGTGTTATTAATGTTGTGGGGTAAATGTATATTTTTTTTAAGTCTTGCATTCGTGTAAGGCTTTTTATTTTTATGTAGGTCTATATCTTGATTTCGTAAAGATATTTAACAATTTTGTCCTTTGTAGAGAAAATGATTATTATATTGTTGATGACGTGTAACTTGAGGTTTTTAACGAAACATGAATAATAATTATTTTAAGATGTTTTTTGAAGATATAAAGAATCTTTGGAATGGGCTGGAAATCCCTCAAAAGTTCGGTTTGCTTGCTTTAACGGTGGTAACTATTATTGCTGCAACTTATTTTTTAGTTAAATCTTTTGAGCCTGAATGGACTGTTTTGTACAGTGATTTGCCTGAATCTGATATTGCAAATATTGTTGAATCCTTCAAAAAATCAGGACAAGCATATAAAGTTTCTATGGATAAAAAGGCTATTTTAGTACCTTCTAAAGATAAAGATGACCTAAGAATTTTTGTTGCTGAAAATAGTTTGATTGAAAACCAAGCTCCAGGGTTTGAATTGCTTGACAATATGCAATTGGGCTCTACTGATTTTAAAAACAAACTTACAAAACAAAGAATTTTTCAAGGTGAATTAACTCGTTCTATTGAAAAAATGAACGGTATCAAGAGTTGCAGAGTTCAACTAGCAGATCCTGAACGTTCTATTTTTGAAGACAAGGACGAGGCTCCAACTGCGTCTGTTATGTTGATTTTAGACCCAGGATACCGCTTAAAAGCATCTCAAGTTAAAGCTATCAAAAACTTGGTTGCATATTCTGTTCCGAGAATGACTCCTGACAGAGTATTCATCACAGACCAAAACGGCGCAAGTCTTTCAGATGAAACTGGTAAAAATTCAAATGATATGGAAACCTTCAAGGCAAATGCTGAAAAGCAAACTGCTGAAAAAATTACTCAAGTTTTAGAAAAAATTATGGGTAAAGGTAATGTTTCTGTTCAAGTTAACGCAGATATAGACTTCAATTCAACAAAAGCAACAATTGAAACTTATGTTCCAGTAGGTGAAGGTGAAGACGGCAGAAAAGGTGTTTTAACAAGTTCTCAAACTGAGGTTGAAACTTACGAAAATCCAAACCAAGCACCTGTTAACGCAAATGTTCAAGCTCGTAATTTGAATTATGCAAAAGAAAAAAATTCAGTTAATTACAGTGTTTCAAAAGAAATTAAACAAGTAGTTTACGCTCCTGGAACAGTAAAAAGAATGACGATTGCCGTTGCTGTTAATAAAATTTTGACAGATAAAGAAAAAGAAGAAATTCAAAATCTTGTATTGTCTGCATCAGGTGCAAATTACGAACGTGGCGACGTTATTACTGTTTCAAGCCTTCAATTTGAATCACTTGCTCAAGAACAAGCTCAACAAGAAGCTATTAATAAAGAAATTAAGACAAAATCAACAGTTGATTACTTAACAAAAGATTTAGGACCATTGTTGGTTGTACTAATTTTAGGCTTAGCAGCTCTATTCATAATCAAAGGTCTTATGGGTAAAATGGGCAGAGTTGTTGATGTTCCAGACCAAAAAGTATTTGAACCTCAATTACCTCAAATTTCTGAGGATATTCCAGATGTATTGTTCTCTGATACATTGCCTAAAATTGAGGCTAATATTGACCCTGAACTAGAACGAGCTCGTATGGAATTGAATGATACGATTATGGCTGACCCAGCTGAGGCTGCAAGACTTTTAGTATCGTTTATTAAGGAATAAAAAATATGGATAATGCACTTCTTTCACAACAACAAATAATAGCAATGAATTCAACACAAAAAGTTGCGGCTTTGTTAATTTTACTTGGTCCAACAACTGCGTCAGAGGTGTTGAAAAATATTACTGATAACGATTTATTGGAACAAATTGCGTTGGAAATCGCAAGTTTGAACAAGGTTCCAATGGAATCCTTGATTGGTATATTGGAGGAATTTAGAGCGTTATTCCAAGCTAGTAACTACTTGGCTCAGGGCGGTAAAAATTACGCAAAACAAGTTTTGGAATTGACTTATGGTCCAGAACAAGCAAAAAGAATTATGGACAGATTGGAAACCTTGATGAACGCAAATCCGTTCCAATTCTTTAACGAGGCTGACCCTGTTCAATTAGCAACTTCGTTCCAAAATGAAAATCCACAATTGATTGCCCTAATTTTGGCATATTTACAACCAAGCCAATCGGCTAAGGTTTTAAACTGCTTGCCACCTGAGGTTCAGGCGCAAGTTGCGATGAAAATTGCAGATATGGATACAACAAACCCTGAAATTTTAGCAGATATTGAAAAAATTGTTGAATCGAAATTCTCATCAGTAATGGTTCAAGACTTCTCTCAAGCTGGTGGTATCGACACATTAGCAAATATCTTGAACAGAACAGACAGAGCAACAGAAAGAAATGTTCTTGAATTACTTGAAATTGAAAACCCTGCTCTTGCAGATGAGGTTCGCGAATTGATGTTCGTATTTGAAGACATTGTTCAACTTGATAACAGAACTGTTCAACGTATCTTACGTGAAGTTAATACAAAAGACTTGGCTCTTGCTCTTAAGGGTACAAAAGAAGAAGTTAGAGAAAAAATCTTTAACAATATGTCAGAACGTGCACAACAAATGTTACGCGACGATATGGAATACTTAGGACCTGTAAGAGCGAAGGATGTACAAGAAGTTCAATCTTCTATTTGTGCTACTATTAAGGCTCTTGAAGCTTCTGGTGATATCGTAATTGAACGCGATGAAAATGAGGAAGAATTCATTGACTAGGATTAAAGGTAGTAATGTTCAAATAGGTTCTAGCTTTGTTTTACCTTTAGAAACTAACCCTCTAAAGGATATTGAAATTCGTATAAAAAAAATGTTGGCGGATGCAAATGCGCAAAAAGAAGTTTTGATTAACGAAGGTGCGCAAAAGGCTAAGGAATTAGTTGAAGAAGCCAAACAAATTCTTGCTCAAGCACAGGCTGAATCTGAAAAAATTATTGAAACTGCTAAAAATCAAGCACAACAAGAGTCTGACGATATCAGAGAACAAGCTCGTCAAGAAGGTTATGAGGCTGGGAACAAGCAAGGTTACGAAGACGGAACCCATTCCTTGGAAGAAAAATTTAAAGCGATTGATATTTTTTCAAAAAGTCAATTTGATATAAAGCACAATATAATTAAATCTGCAGAATTGGATATCGTGGATTTGGTTATTGCTATTGCGAAAAAAGTTTGTAAAAAGACCTTGGACGATGATATTAATGTCTTAAAAACAATAACAGAAGACGCAATTAAACAATTAAAAGACAAAGAATCAATAACGATAACAATTCACCCTGATTTGGCTGAAAAAATATACTCAATTTCAGAAGAATTAAAAGCAGATATTCCAAAATTGGAGAATATAAAAATTATTGAGGATATAAATGTTTCTCCAGACGGTACAATTGTGGAAACTCCGCTTTCGCGCGTAGATTGCAGATTACAAACTCAGTTAAACCAAATTGCTGAAAAGTTAATGGAGGCTCATTATTCAGCAATCGAAGAAAGTGAAGATGACTCTATTGAAGAGGCTATTGAAGAAATTCAAGATGTGGGAGAGGTTCAAGATACGCAAGAAGAAACAGAAATTTCTCAAGAAAAAAAATTAGATAAAACAGAACAAGAAATTAATGAAAAAGTTGAAAATGTTGTTGCTGAGGATTTAGAAAATGGCGATAACATTTGATAAAACGAAGTTTTTAGATGCAGTAAATGAAGTTAAAACAATAAAAGAAATCGGGCGCGTAATTGAGATTACGGGTTTGATTATTGAATCAGACGGCCCGCAATCTAGTATTGGCGACTTGTGCTATATTTACAAAAAGGATTCCGAAAACCCTATATGGGCAGAGGTTGTGGGCTTTAAAGAAGGTAAAATTTTGTTAATGCCACTAGGCTCAATGGATGGAGTTCAACCAGGGGCGATTGTTTTGAACACTGGTGGGGCGATGAAAATTAAAGTCGGAAACCAACTTTTAGGGCGTGTTTTGGACGGTTTAGGCAATCCGATTGATTCACTTGGCGAGGTTACATCTCAATCCTTTGTTTCAACTTCTGCAAAACCGATTAACCCGCTAAAACGTGCAAGAATTGAAGAACCTTTGTCTTTGGGAATTAAATCTATTGACGGCTTTATTACTGTTGGTAAAGGGCAAAGACTTGGTATTTTCGCAGGTTCAGGGGTTGGTAAAAGTACGACTTTATCAATGATGGCAAAAAATACGACTGCGGATATTAACGTAATTGCCTTGATTGGTGAACGTGGTCGTGAGGTTCGTGAATTTATTGAAAAAAATATGGGACCTGAGGGCATGAAGCGTACAGTTGTTGTCGCTGCAACTTCTGAACAACCTGACTTGGTTAAAATCAAGGCGGCGTTTGTTGCAACTTCTATTGCTGAATATTTTAGAGATCAAGGTAAAGACGTTTTGTTTATGCTTGATTCGGTTACTCGTATTGCTATGGCGCAACGTGTAGTTGGTTTGAACGCTGGTGAACCGCCTGCGATGAGGGGTTATACTCCTAGCGTATTTGCGATTATGCCACAATTAATGGAAAGAGCTGGTTGTAACGATAAAGGTTCTATCACGGCGCTTTATACCGTATTGGTAGAAGGGGACGATTTCAACGAACCGATTTCTGATACGGCAAGAAGTATTCTTGACGGTCACATTATGCTTTCGCGTGATTTGGCGCATAGAAACCATTATCCAGCGGTTGATGTTTTGCAATCCATAAGTAGGGTTATGGGTGATGTTACAACAAAAGAACATCGTGCTGCGGCTGCGCAGGTTAGAAATTGGCTTGCAGTTTACAAAAAGAACGAAGATTTGATTAATATTGGTGCCTATGTTAAAGGTTCTGACCCAGTTTGTGACGAGGCAATTAGACGTATGAATCAAATTAACGCGTTTTTATGTCAAAGTACAGATGACAAATTTGAGTATGCACAAACGGTTGAAGATTTAATCAAACTATCTAAATAGTTATTTTTTAATCATATCTGCCATCATTTTTTTAGCAACACTTAATTGAGCGTCGTTGTTCTTTTTTAAATCTTCTGCGGTTAATTCAACTGGAACGTCAGGCGCAATACCTTTCTTGTTGATATCAGTGCCGTTTGGAGTTAGATATTTTGCGATTGTAAGATTTAAACCTGTTTCGTTCGGCATTGGTAGAACTTCTTGAACCATGCCTTTGCCGTAAGTTGTTGTGCCGACAAGTTTTGCTTTTTTGTAATCCTTTAGGGCGCCCGATAAAATTTCACTTGCGCTTGCGCTAGAGTGGTCAATAAGCACGATTAAAGGTTTGTTGACATTGTAGTTTGCTTTTTGTGCTGAAAGGTCTTGTTTCATGCCGTTACGTCCGACAACGCTTACAATTTTTCCTTCTGGAATAAATAAGTTTGCGATGAATACTGCGTTTGGAAGTAATCCCCCTGGGTTTCCGCGCAAATCAATAATCAAACCTTGCGCTTTTTCGGTTTTTTCTAAGGCTTCTAAAAACTCGTTAGAGGTTGTTAATCCGATAAAGCTTAGAATTTGGATATAGCCAATGTTTTTGTCAATAGAACTTTTAACTGTTTTTATTTTAATTTCTTTTCTTTTAATGTTTTTGTTGATTTTTTTGTTGTTGCGAAGCAAAGTCAATTCAACCATACTGTTTTCAGGGCCTCTAACCAGTCCTGCAACGTCAGAAATGCTCATTCCGCTAACTTCTTTTTTGTCAACTGCAAAAACTATATCACCGCTTTTTATGCCAGAAGTGCTAGCGGGAGTTCCTTCAATTACGTTGAAAACGGTTATTTTGCCTGCGTTTGAAAAAATGTTAACCCCGATACCAGTAATTTTAGAGTCGATAGAGGTGTTTAGTTCTGCAAATTCTTTTTTAGATAAAAATTTTGAATAAGGGTCGTTTAAGCTTTCAAGCATTGTGTTAATTGCGACATAGGCATCTTCGTCTGTTTTAATTTTACCTTGATAGTGCAATTTCCAACGATACCAGTCTTGTTCATTCATGCTTGAATCGAAATAAGATTTTTTAATGATTTTCCAACTTCTATCAAAAAGTTTTTGAGCGGAAATTTCTTCTGAATTTACTTTTGTTTGTAGAATGTTTGGAGAGGTTGATAATTTAACGTACATGTTGTGCAAAATGTTGTTAAATATCAACAAACCAGTTATTAAAATTATGAAAATAATTACGTGCTTTTTGTTCATAGCTTAATTTAACATCAAGGGATAAATTTTATCAATAGCTGATTTGGTGAATTGATTTTTATTAGACGATAAGCCAATAAGCCTTTAGAACGATAAGTCGATTTACTATTAAAAGGGCATTTTGAATATAGATGAACTTAAAGCCTTAACGCCTTATAGCCTTATAGCCTTATAGTCTAGAAATCGACTCACTATTCACCATTCACTATTCACTATGTTACAATCTTTCAAACCCTGGGGAGGTTTGTGGTAAGTTTTGGTAACCTTTGTTCATGTGAACGGTTTTCTTAATATATTTATTTGTGTAACCACCTTTGATAAACAATTGTTTAAGAGTGTTTTCTCTTTGTAACAATGGGTGTTGGTGGTCGTTTGAGTCTGGATAAATTTCAAGCATTTCGCACCAAACGGCAGCTTCCATTGTCCAAGCGTAGGTTTCTTCGGCAAGAGAATTAAATTCATCTTGGTGAAGTGCTTCGTGTGCCAATAGTGCTGCGAGAGCTGCGGGCGGTGCATCTGCGTGTCTTGGGTTAATGAAAATATAAAGAGTTTTGTTCTTTTTCCAACCTAGTGCGTCAAAATTTGCATATTCTTCATTTATTGAGCTAAGGTCTTTAAACTGAATTTTTACTGGCTTTTCTGTTAAGTTATAGCCTGCAATAGCACGTCTTGAAAAATCTGCAGTTGTGTTTTTCATCATATCCAACGCTACAAGAATAACCTCGTCCTTGCTAATTGCTTTATATTCTTTTTTTAGTTGTTCTAAATAGATTTCATCATATTTTGGTGGATAATTAGAACGTGGTTGTTGCACATTTACGTCTTCTTTTTTATTCCAAATTGCAGACTGTGATGCTTGCGGAATAAAAATTAATATAGCCAATGTTAAAAATAAAATCTTTTTCAAGTTCATAAAACCTCTTTATTGCTTTATTATATATTATAATGCTTTTTTTGTTAATTTCAAATCTTAAAAAAATATTTACTTAAAAATGTTTGTATTATAATAATATGTGGAGGAAAAAGTATGATAACAGATGGATTAATTATAACAGTCGTTGGAATGGGCGTAGTATTCCTATTTTTAGCGTTATTGGTTGTTTGCATGAACTTAATGGCAAAAGTTGTTGAAGTTATCAACAGATTATGCCCAGAAGTTCAAGAAGAACCAGTAAAAGTTAATCGCTCAACTGACGAAGCAGTTGCAGTTGCAATTGCAATGGTAAAAATGAAATAGTACAAACATAAAGGAATTAGGAAATGTCTAAAAAATTAATTAATGTAATGGATACCTCGTTCAGAGATGGTTTCCAATCAGTATTCGGGGCAAGAGTTTTAGTAGATGACTTTTTGCCAGCATTAAAATCAGCAGTTGACGCTGGTATCAAGCATTTCGAAGTTGCAGGTGGCGCAAGATTTCAAGCTCCAATTTTCTTCTGTAACGAAAATGCTTTTGAAACAATGGACAAAATCAGAGAAACTGTAGGTCCTGATATCAAATTGCAATCTTTAGCACGTGGTGTTAACGTTGTTGGCTTGAACTCTCAACCTCGCGACGTTATTGACTTACACGCAAAAATGTTTGCAAAACACGGCGTAAACGTAATCAGAAACTTTGATGCTTTAAACGATGTTAACAACTTGATTGACTCAGCTAATAGCATTAAAAAACACGGTCTTCAACACGAAGTTACAATCACAATGATGGAACTTCCTTATGGTTGTGAAGGCGCTCACGATGTTGCTTTCTACGAAAAAGTTTTGAGAAACATCTTAGAAGCAGGTATTCCATTTGATTCATTAGCATTCAAAGATGCATCAGGTACTTCTCACCCAAGAAAAGTATTTGAAACAGTTAAAATGGCTCGTGAAATCTTAGGGTCTGATATGCCAATCAGATTCCACTCTCACGAAACAGCAGGTACTGGTTTAGCTTGCTACTTAGCAGCTTTAGACGCTGGTGCTGATGGTATCGACTTATCTATGAAACCTGTTTCAGGCGGTACTGCTCAACCTGATATCATTTCAATGTGGCATGCTTTAAGAGGCACTGAATATGATTTAGGCTTAGATATTAAAAAGATTATGGAAACAGAAGAAATCTTCAAAGAATGTATGAAGGATTACACAGTTTCACCTGTTTCATTAGCAGTAAACCCAATTTTAATCCAAGCTCCACTTCCAGGTGGCGCAACTGCTACAACAATCGACCAATTAAAAGATATGGGTATGTTAGATAAATTCCCTAAATTAATTGAAAATATGAAGGAAGTTGTTTCTCGTGGTGGTTTTGGAACATCTGTTACACCTGTTTCACAATTCTACGCACAACAATCTTTCTTGAACGCTATTTCTGAACATCCTTGGGAAAAAGCTAACCCAGGATATGCAAAAATGATTTTAGGTTACTTCGGAAAAACTCCTTGTGAACCTGATCCAGAATTAGTAAAATGGGCAGAAGAACAAACTGGTTTACAACCAACTACAGAAAAAGTTGTTGATATCAACGACAGAGATCCTGAAAAAGGTTTAAAATCAGCAGAAGAAAGATTAAAAGCAGCAGGCTTGCCTGTTACAGAAGAAAACTTATTTATTGCAGCAGCTTGCAAAGACGGTAACGCAGATAAAGGTATTGACTTCTTGTTAGGCAAAGGTCACGTTGCAGTTAATAAAGGTCAAAAACCAGCTGGAAAATCAAACTACGAAAACGGTGCAACTGTTACTGTTAACGGAAAAGATTACTCAGTTAAAATCGACGGCGATAAAGCAATCGTAAACGGTAAATCATACGATGTTTCTATCGTTGAAGGTATGAAGGAAGTTAAATCAGCTTCATCTTCAGGCTCAGGTGCTGGTACAGAAGTTAAATCTCCTCTACCAGGAGCTATCTTAAAAGTTATCGCAAGAGAAGGCGATATGGTTGAAGAAGGCGATGTTTTAATCTTAATGGAAGCTATGAAAATGGAAACAGAAATCAAAGCTCCATGTGCAGGTAAAGTTGATTCAGTTAGAGTTGACGTAGGTGCAACTGTTACTCCTGGTCAATTGTTGGTAACTTTGAGCTAATAGGAGTAAAGAAAAATGCAATTATTAGAAAGTTTAAAAAGTTTAAATGATATTACAGGTTACGCTAATATGGTTAAAGAACCATTACAAGGTGTAAACGGAGTTGAAAACTTCTTGCACATGTACGGTTGCATAATCATGTTTGCAGTTTGCTTGTTATTATTATATTTAGCAATCAAAAAGAATTACGAACCATTACTACTTTTGCCAATCGGTTTTGGTGGTATTTTGGCAAACATTCCAGTAGCTGGAATTGCTGAACCAGGTGGATTTTTGTACACTGTTTACCATATTGGTATTGACGGTGGCTTGTTCCCATTGTTCATCTTTATGGGTGTTGGTGCAATGACAGACTTCGGTCCATTAATTGCAAACCCTAAAACTGCATTGTTAGGTGGTGCAGCTCAATTCGGTATCTTTGGTGCCTTGTTGGGTGCATTGTTACTTGCAAAATACGCAGGATTTGATTTCGGTCTAGCAGAAGCTGCATCAATCGGTATCATCGGTGGTGCTGACGGTCCGACATCAATCTTCGTAACTTCAAGATTGGCTCCTGATTTATTAGGCGCAATCGCAGTTGCAGCTTATTCATATATGGCTTTGGTTCCAATTATTCAACCGCCAATTATGAAGGCTTTGACTACTGAAGCTGAAAGAAAAATTGAAATGGTTCAATTAAGACACGTTTCAACTCGTGAAAAAATCATATTCCCAATCGTAGTTTTGGGCTTATGTATAATCTTCTTACCTGATGCAACTCCTTTATTAGGTGCTTTGACATTCGGTAACTTGGTAATGCAATGCGGTGTTACAGAAAGATTATCAAAAACATTACAAAATGAATTTATCAACATCGTAACAATCTTGTTAGGTTTGTCAGTTGGTTCAAAACTTTCTGCTGATAAATTCTTAACTTTAGAAACATTAGGTATTTTGTTCTTAGGCTTGTGTGCATTCTCAATTGCGACTGCATCAGGTGTAATTTTTGCGAAGATTATGAATATCTTCTCACCAAAGAACAAAGTAAACCCATTAATTGGTGCAGCTGGTGTTTCAGCCGTTCCAATGGCAGCACGTGTTGTTAACAAAGTTGGTTTGGAATCAAACCCTCAAAACTTCTTGTTAATGCACGCAATGGGACCAAACGTAGCTGGTGTAATCGGCTCTGCGGTTGCTGCGGGTATATTATTGGCTCTATGCGGTTAATAAATATTTATTTATAGAATAAATAAAGGAAAAAGGAGAAAAAGATGACAACTCAAGAATTTTTTACAACTTCTGAAAATTTGAAGAAAATGATGTCAGCAGCTCGTGCAACAATTACTGCTCCATTTTTCGGCAACAATGTTGAAAAAATCGAAAACGTAACTGAAGCTTACGAATTGGCACAAGAAAGCTGTGGTACTATTGAATTAACAGGTATGCCAGTTTACGAACCTGAAAAATTAGGCTTACCATCAGGTGCAAACCAATTATTATTCAACGATGGTACAGTTGTTGGACGTTGTGCAGCAGCTAGAAAAATCGTTGGCGAACCAAATTGCGACTTAAAAGTATTACTTCCTGTAATCAGAGAAGCAGTTTATGGTACTCGTGATAGATTAATGTACAACTGCGAAACTGTTGTTGGTTTAGACAAAGACTTTATGATTAAAGCTCACTTGTTAATTCCAGAAGGTTTCGAAAACATTATGTACTCTTGGATGTTGAACTTCCAATACTTCAACGAAGAATACAAAAAAATGTATGCTGATTCTAGAGAAATTCCAGAAGGCGATATTTTCGTATTCTCAGATCCAGATTGGTCACACCCTGACTTCCCATACGGTTTAACATTCTTTGACCCAGAACACAACTGTGCTGCTATTTTAGGTATGAGATACTTCGGTGAACACAAAAAAGGTACATTAACATTAGCTTGGGGCGCTGCTGCTCGTAACGGTTATGCATCTTGCCACGGTGGTATGAAACGTTATAACTTAGACGGCGGAAAATCATTCCAAGTTGCTGTATTCGGTCTATCAGGTTCTGGTAAATCAACAATCACTCACGCAAAACACGATGGCAAATACAACATCACAGTTTTACACGATGATGCATTCATTATCAATACAAAAGACAAATACACAATTGCGTTAGAACCAGCATACTTCGACAAAACTGCTGACTACCCAATGGAAAGTGAAGATAACAAATATATCTTAACTCAACAAAACGCAGGCGCTATTATGAAGGAAGACGGCTTAGTTTACTCAGTAACTGAAGATATCAGAAACGGTAACGGTCGTGCAGTTAAATCTAAATTGTGGTCACCAAACAGAGTTGATAGAATTGACCAACCAATCAATGCTATTTTCTGGTTAATGAAAGACCCTACAATTCCACCTGTTGTTAAATTATCAGGTGCTTCATTAGGTGCTGCAATGGGTGCAACTTTAGCTACAAAACGTACATCAGCTGAAAGACTTGCTGCTGGCGTTGACCCTAACGCATTAGTTGTTGAACCATACGCTAACCCATTCAGAGTTTACCCTCTATCAATGGATTACGAAAGATTTAAACACTTAATCGAAGACGGTGTTGATTGCTACATCTTGAACACTGGCGAATTCATGGGTACAAAAGTTAAGAAAGAACACACTTTAGGTATCATTGAATCTATCGTTGAAGGTTCTGCTAAATTCCACAAATGGGGCAACTTAACAGACATCGAAATTATGGATGTTGACGGTTTTGATGCTTCATTCGATAACAAAGAATTTGCTGAACAATTCAAAGCTCGTATGCAAGATAGAATCGCATTCGTAAAATCAAGAGAAACAGAAAAGAACGGTATTGATAAATTACCAGCTGACGCTCTTGAAGCATTAGAAAATGTTGTTAAACAAGCATAGTTTGTATAACAGATAATTTTGTAGGGCGGATTTCGTTTCACGAAATCCGCCCTATTTTTTTTATTTTATAATATAGATGTTACCAGACTGGGTGATAAAATTTTTTGATTTTCAATTAGAATATTGAAGAAAGCATAAAAAGGAGGACAAAATGAAATCAGTAGCGACATTAGAATTGCAATATGCACATAGATTTTACGGTTTTAAAGGTGAGGCTCAATATCTTCATGGTCATAGTGGTGTTTTGACTATTGAGGTTGAAGATACAGTAAATAAAGGTGTTAATATGGTTTTTCCATGCAATGAAATTAAGAAAACTGCTTGGGAAGTTCTTCAAAACTTCGACCACGCGTTAATTTTGCGTGAGGACGACCCATTATTACCAGCGGTACTTGAAGTTTACGAAAAACAAGGTATAAAAAATGGTGCACCAACAAATCAAATGAAAGGTCCAGCTTTCAAAACTGAACTTGCGACTGCTTATCCTGATTGTCGTTTGGTTGTAACAAAAGAAACAATGACAACAGAGGGTATGATAGATATTGTGTATGACTTGTTAAAGGATAAATTGAATATTTCAAAAATCACATTCACAAGCGGTTTAAACACTGCAACAGAGGAATACACAGTATATAACGATTCCATGGACAGATGCCCATTATGTGGTGTAACCTTAGACAAGGATGATGTTTGTCCAAAATGTGGATATAGAAAAGAGTAAATTTGTGAGTCGTGAATAGTGAGCGGTGAGTTGATATGTCATGCTGAAGCGCTAAAAGTACAACTTTGTAGTTAAAAGTTCTATGTTCAGCATCTCACCAATGGCAAGATTCTGAATAGCGTTCGTTGAATAATAATGTGTTCAATGAACGCTTCAGAATGACATAATTGAGATATATTACATTTTGTAAAATTTATTTCATTATAGCTGAGAATCAGCTATAATCCTCAATAGAATAGAATAGAATAGAATAGAATAGAATAGCCGTATTGTGGCTGCTTAAATAAATTGTTATAATAGAATATATAACGAGGTGAAGCATTATGATGAAGATGTTTGATAAATTTGACTTACAAGTTGTGTCATCCCGCATAAACGAAGTGCATTGCGGGATCTTAAAGACTTTGAAAAGACCCCGTAACAAGTACGGGGTGACACCCTTGGTAAAGGCGATAGCCTTCACGTTAGCCGAAACATTGGTAGTAATGGGCATTATTGGTGTGGTTGCGGCGCTGACTATTCCGAACTTAAACCAATCAACAGGCGACCGCGAAAAAGTCGCTAAATTGAAAAAAGTATATGCTAATTTAACAGACGCTTTTGGTCGTGCTACTGCCGTTTATGGACCAATAGACGAATGGAGCGACATTGTGGGAGCTGATACTAATAGACGCATTGCAGACCGTATGACAGAATTTATGAAGATTTCAAAAAATTGTGACACTGACGAATCAGGATGTTTTCCAGAAGATGATTATAAAACACTTGATGGTGATGTTGACGAATCTCCTATTAATTGGGATGAAGAACCTATGTATTTGTTAGCAGACGGCACTGCTATAGATTTTTATATTTACAGTAGTGATTGCAGTAATTCACAAGGGCAATTACAAAACGAAACTTGTGGTCTTCTCTACGTAGATATAGATGGTGTAAAAGGCTCTAATACGTCAGGTAAAGATTACTTTCAATTTATCATAGCAAAATCAGGTATTTACCCTCATGGTGCACAAATAACTGTAACTAATAGTGCTAATTATGGCAAGAATTGTTTTGCAAATGGATATGCTTGCGCAGGTTGGGTAATTGAAATGGGCAACATGGACTACCTAAAAGCATCAAATGGTAAATGTCCTAACGGAACAATGTTATCTGTTGATAATCCAACTTGTAAATAATATTTACCTTTATAATTTTTAATAATGACTGAAAATGGCATACCACCATGATAAACTAATCATGTTATGTCAATTCCATACGTTCCACTACACTTACACACCGAATATTCTTTATTAGATGGCGCTATCAGAATTAATGATTTGTGCAAATTTTCGGTTGAAAACGGATTTCCTGCGGTTGCAATCACAGACCACGGGGTTATGTATGGTGACATGGAGCTTTATGAAACTGCGGTTACAAAATACAGTGGACAAAATGACGGTCCAAAGTTAAAACCGTTATTAGGTTGCGAATTTTATGTTCATAACGGTGATATTTCTGAACGCGATAAAATGAACAACCCTTGTTATCACTTGGTTTTAATCGCAAAAAACAACGTTGGATATCAAAATATTATCCGCCTAACTTCTGTTGCATGGTGCGACGGTTTTTATATGCACCCTCGTATTAATTGGGAATTGTTGAAGGAGCATCACGAAGGTTTAATCTGTCTTTCAGCTTGTTTAGGTGGTGAAGTTTTACAAAATCTTTTGCACAAAGACCCTGAAAAAGCGCGCGAGGTTGCAAAACAATACAAAGAATTATTTGGAGAAGATTATTATATCGAACTTCAAGACCACGGTTTAGAAGACCAAAAGCGTACAAATCCTGAGCTTATAGCTATTGCTCAAGAGCTTGGTATTGAAATGGTTATCACAAACGATTCTCATTATTTGAGAAAAGAAGATGCGGATATGCACGATACTTTGTTGTGTATGAATACAAATTCCGACAAAGACGACCCTAACCGTTTTCACTTTGAAGGCAACGAGTTTTACGTTAAAACTCCTGAACAATTGCGCCAATCGTTCAGTTGGTTAGATGAAGATATTTTTAACAAGTGCATTGAAAACACGGTAAAAATTGCTGAAAAATGCCACGTAACCATTACAAAAACAGACGCGTTGCCAGCTTACGAAGTACCACCAAATCACACAACAGAAAGCTATTTTGAATACCTTGTTATCGAAGGTTTAAAAAAACGTTACGGCGGAATTTCTAAGGAATTAAAAGAGCGTGTTGATTACGAAATGAAGGTAATTGAGGATATGGGCTTCACCGCATATTTCTTAATCACTTGGGACTTTATTCACTACGCAAAAACTCACGGTATTCCAGTAGGTCCTGGGCGTGGTTCGGCAGCGGGTTCAGTTGTAGCGTATGCCTTAGAAATTACAGACCTTGACCCGATTGAACATAAACTCTTGTTTGAAAGATTTTTGAACCCAGAACGTTTCACAATGCCCGATATTGATATCGACTTTTGTATTGAGCGTCGTGGCGAGGTTATCGACTATGTAACTAAAAAATACGGCGAGGACAGAGTTTGTCAAATCATCACTTTTGGTACGTATGCCGCAAAAGCTGCGTTCAAAGGGGTTGCAAGAATTTTAAGAATTCCTTTTGCAGACAGTAACAAAATGGCAGGTCTAATCGACCCTTGTATTGAATATGCACTTTCACAAGATGACAAAGCGAAAACTTTAGGCGCTGCGATTAAGTTTGAAGGTTCAGAATTACGACAACTTTATGACGAAGATGTTCAGTTCGTAATTGACCCTGAAACAGGCAAAAGCGTAGGTTTGAAAAAATGGATTGACTTGGCAGTTGGTATTGAAGGTATCAAAAATAACACTGGTACCCACGCTGCGGGTGTAATTATTGCGCCAAAACCTTTAGACCAAATCTTACCAGTAAGACCTTCTAAAGACGGCATTGTTCAAACTGGTTATCCACCTCACGCAGTAACAGAGTTCTTAAGCCTTTTAAAAATGGACTTTTTGGGCTTACGAAACTTGACAACAATTTACAAAACTCTTGCTGCAATCAAAAAGCGTCAAGGTATTGATGTGGATATTAACCATATTCCACTTGATGACAAGCCAACGTATCAAATGCTTATGGCAGGCGACACAGACGGCGTATTCCAGTTAGAATCTTCAGGTATGAAGAACCTTGTAAAACGTTTAAGACCAGACGTATTTGAAGATTTAGGCGCTTTGGTAGCTCTATTCCGTCCAGGTCCTTTGGATTCGGGCATGGTTGATGAATTCGTAGATAGAAAACACGGAAGAAAAGCTATTACGTACGCTCACCCTTCCTTAGAACCAGTTTTGAAGGACACATACGGTACAATCGTATATCAAGAGCAGATTATGCAGGTGTTCCAAGTTCTTGCTGATTACTCACTAGGTCAAGCCGATATGGTTCGTCGTATGATGGGTAAAAAGAAAATTGACGAAATGCAGAAACAAAAAGGTAAGTTTATTGAAGGTTCTGCTCGTCACGGTATGTCTGCACAAGATGCTACAACTCTGTTTGAACAAATTGAAAAGTTCGCATCTTACTGCTTTAACCGAAGCCACTCTGCTGCGTATGCCTTTGTAGCTTATCAAACTGCGTATTTAAAATGCCACTATCCAGTAGAATATATGGCTTGCTTGCTTTCAAGTGTTTCAAACGACCAAGAAAAAACACAGTTGTACATTGAGGATTGCAACAAAAAGGGTATAAAAGTTTTACCGCCTGATATCAATAAATCTTATGCGGAATTTGCACCTGACGGAGATAATATTCGTTTTGGACTAGCTTCTGTTAAACAAGTTGGCGAAGTTGTTGTTGATATGATTATCAAGGAACGTGAAGAAAATGGCGAATTTGCTTCAATCTACGATTTCTGCAAACGTATTGACCCGAAAGCTACTAACAAACGCGTTTTGGAAGGTTTGATTAAGTCTGGCGCGTTCTCTAACCTTGAAAAATCAAGAAAACAACTATTGGATAACTTGGAATACATTGTTAATACTGCAAATAAAGAGGCAAAAGCAAAAGAACTCGGTCAAACAAGCTTGTTTGCAGGACTTGAAGACAACGAAGATTTTGCAGGAACACAATTCCATTTGTCAGGTAGTGAAGAAGAATTTTCAAACAAAGAACTTCAAGCCTTTGAAAAAGAATTTTTAGGGTTCTACGTATCTTCTCACCCATTGTCTTCAATTATGGACAAAATGCAGTTCTTGGAAACTCATAAAACTTCGGAAATCAAAGAATTACCTAACGAAAAAAGAGTTACTTTGTGCGGATTGATTAATGCGGTTAGACAAATTCCATACAAAAAAGACCCTTCAAAATTCTTGAAATCAATTACAATAGAAGATTTGTCAGGTAAAGTTGAAGCGATATGTTTTAACCAACATTTGGGGCAATTTGGCGACTTTTTGCAAGCTGATAATAAGGTTATTATCTCAGGTAAGGTAAATTATCGCTCAGAAGAAGATCCACCAACAATTATTATTGACGACGTTAAACCCGTTGACAACGCGAATATCTTTATGATTTCAATAAATGACAAAGTTCCGTACGAAGAATTAGTCGCAATGAAGGATATTTTAGCAAAATTCCCAGGTTCTGACCCAGTCGTAATTAAACTTGAAGAAGACGGGGTGGAAACAAAAATCGCGTCTGCACCAACCTTCTGGGTAAATGCAACTTACGATTTGGAACATACAATTAAAAAGTTTATTCCAAGTAAAATAAGCGTAGAAATTAAATCAATCGAAGAACAAATATAGTTTAAAAAATAAGGCGCCGAGGATGAAATCCTCGGCGCCTTATTATAATATTTACGTCATTCTGAACTTGTTGCGTTATGTTTATTCCTCAATATCTTCAGCTTCTAAACTGTGGTGACCAGTTTTGTGAGATTTTAGAAGAACTCCGCGTTTTGATTCTTGAATAAATTTAATCATATTTTCGATATATTCATTCATTGGAATTGTTTCTTTAATCTTTTCAATAGCTTGAGTTGTGTTGTATTCAGGAGAAACTAAAAGTTTGAATGCTTCGTTTGTATTAATTCTGTCTTCTTTAGAAACTCCGCGTCTGCGCATTGCAACTACGTTCAATCCTGATGGAACAGGTGGTCTGCCTTCACCTTTTGAGTAAGGTAAAATATCTTGTCTAGAAGCAGAGAAACCGCTGATAATAGCCATATCACCAATTCTTACGTTTTGGTGGAATACTGTCATTCCTCCTAACCAAGCACCAAAGCCTACGTGGCAGTGTCCGCCAAGAGTTGCAAGGTTTGCCATAATTACTTGGTCAGCTAAAACGCAGTTGTGAGCAACGTGAGTGCCAGCCATTAATAAGCATTTGTTACCAATTCTAGTTGTGAAATCTCCGCAAGCTGCACCTCTGTGTACTGTTGCGTTTTCTTTAATAATTACTTCGTCGCCGATTACAACTTTTGTAGGTTCACCTTTGTAGCCCAAGTCTTGAGGTTCTGAACCGATTGTTGCAAATGGGCTGATTGTACAATTTTTGCCAATTTCTGCAAATTCTATAAATGCGTTTGCAATAACTCTTGTTCCGCTACCAATTACTACGTTTTCGCCAATTACAACGTTTGGTCCGATGTATGCGTCTTCTGCAATTTTAGCAGATTCGTGAACTATTGCTGATGGATGTATCATTTTATCTCCTGTTTCCTTTTCTTTTTCTAATTCCCATATATAAATATATACTAAAAATAATGATTTTCTTTAATTTTTATATAATTTTAATATCGTTATAAATTTTATAAAAAACGGCGGGCGACATTGAAAATGTCGCCCGCCAAATAATATTTGTTTCTAAACTTATTTTATGCAAACAGTCATATCTGCTTCTACAACAACGTGACCGTCAACAGTGCCTACGCCGTGAGATTTGCCGATAGGACCTTTTAATTTTGTAAGTTCAATTCTCATATCCAATCTATCTCCTGGGCGAACAATGCCTTTAAATCTAGCATTTTCAATACCTGCAAATAGAGCTAATTTACCTTGGAATTTTTCCATTGATAATAAAACTGGTGCTGAACATTGAGCCATAGCTTCAATTTGCAAAACTCCAGGCATAATTGGATTGTTAGGAAAATGTCCTTGGAAGAAAGGTTCGTTCCAAGTTAAATTTTTGTATCCAACTGCATATTCACCAGGTACACATTCAGTGATTCTATCAACCAACAAGAATGGGTATCTGTGCGGAATTAAGTCTAAAATTTGTTGTGAGTCATAAGTTAAGATAGTTTTTTCTTCTGTCATAATTTCTCCTTACTCGCATTTTATTAATTTGCTTTTTAATTTTAATGCGGTTTTTACATGAACAGCATGTCCTGCTTCTTTTGCAATAATTTGCGCTTTCAAATATAGTGGGTTTACACCTGTTAAATATAAATCACCGATTATATCCAAAATTTTGTGTTTAATAGGTTCTCTGTCACTGCGTAATTTTGTTGTGTAACCGCCATCATCAGTGAAACCTACCGTATTTTCTTGAGTTACGCCTTTAGCGTAGCCAAAGAATTGGAATTTTTTCAAATCGTGTAAAAATCCAAAAGTACGAGCTTCAATAATTTCGTTGTCATTCTTTGTATCATAACTTGCCCAACGTTGTCTATAGTCTGGGTGGTCATAATTTACGCCGTAAGAAATTCGAAGTTCATCGTCTGGAACAATAACAACGTGAGTTTTGCCATTTAAGTAAGAAACTGGTTCAAGAAGAGTGTAATAAACTGGTTTGTTACGTTCTATACCTGCTTTTTTAAAGGCTTTAACCCATTCGTAAGAACTTCCGTCAAGAATTGGTAATTCAGGCTTATCTATGTAAACATCAATAGAATCAATGTTGCAGAAGGCGCAAGCTGCCATAAAGTGTTCTATAAGCATAACTTGGCGGTTGCCTTGTCCAATACAAACGCAGTGGCTTGTTGACGAAACATTTTCAACTTCGGCATTAATCGGTTGGTCATCGTAACCATTTAGGTAAAATTTAATTTTACCTGATGTAGATGGCTTGATTAACACGTTACACTCGTGATTTTTCATCAAAGTGTTGCCTTTTATTGAAATCTCTTTTTTTATTGTTGTCATTGTGCCTTACTCTTAGTTTTCTTCAGTATCTTCTAGGAATGTTTTTAACATTGGTTCGTATTTTTTGAACTTAGCAATTAATTCACCAGCATCCTTCATTGTTTTCAATTGTTTGATGAATTCTTTTCTTGGAACTGCTGGAGTACCAACAACGATTGATTTTTCAGGGAAAGATTTGCTAACACCAGCCGCTGCAGCAACAATACTGTCGCTTCCGATGCTGATGTGGTCTGCTAAACCAGCTTGACCTGCGATTACAACTCTATCGCCGATAACACAACTACCTGCGATACCAACTTGTGAAACAATCATACAACCTTTACCGATACGGCAGTTGTGACCAATCATTACAAGGTCGTCGATTTTTGTATCGTCGCCAATCATTGTGTTTTCAATTGTTCCTCTGTCAATTGTTGTATTTGCACCAATTTCAACGTTGTTGCCGATTACAACTGAACCAAGTGACGGAATTTTGAAGATTTTTTGTTCTTTGTTTTCTGTTTTGATTTCGCCATCTTTTCTAGCTTGTTCAATATTGTCAGGGTTTTCAGTTACAAAGCTGAAACCGTCTGCACCAAGAGAAACTCCGTGGTGTAAAATACAATCGTTTCCAACTACAACTCTGTCGCCGATGTTTACGCCAGCGTGGAAGAAGCAGTTGTTACCAATTTTTGCGTTATTTCCGATGTATGAATTTGGAAGAATTCTAGTGTGTTCGCCAATAACTGCGCCTTTAGAAATTACTACGTTTGCACCGATTTGAGCAGATTCTGCAACTTTTGCTTCTGGGTGAATTACTGCTGTTGGGTGGTAACCGTCATTAACACGAGGTTCTTCGTAGAATACAGTAAGCAATTTCATCATAGCTAATCTTGGTCTTTCAACTTCAATTGTTGTAATACCGTCAAAGCTTACACCAAGTGGAACTAATGCTGCTTTTGCTTTTGTTTTTGCTAGGTTTGCGATTTCTTCTTCGCCTAAAGCCAATGCAAGCATGTGTTCGTCACAAAGTAAAGGTGGCGCAATCATATGAATTTCTGCGTCTTCTACTTTTGTTAAAATCCCGCCTACGATTTGTGAAATTTCTTCTACTGAAAATTTCTTCATACATTTCTCCTTATAATTATGATTGTTTCATTTTTTCTATTGTATTTGTTGTCGATTTTCCTTGTACAAATTCTATGAATTTGACATCAATTTTATTCTTGATTATTACGTCTTTTTCCTCTTTTGGAAGTGTATCTAACGAATAATCAGCCCCTTTCGTGTGAAAATTAGGTTTTATTTTGTCTAATAGTTCGCAAGGCGACTTCTCATCAAATATTACCACATAATCGACGCAAGATAAAGCACATAATATCTCTGCTCTGTCAGACTGTGTATTTATTGGGCGATTGTCACCTTTATTTTTCTTAACAGAAACGTCAGAATTTAACATAACTACAGAATAATCGGCATATTCCTTCGTTTTTTGCAAATATCTTACGTGACCTACGTGCAAAATATCGTAGCAACCGTTCGTAGTAACAACAGTTTTGCCGTCTTTTTGCAAATCTCTAACGATTTTTATGATTTCTTCTTGCGATACAAGTTTACCCATTTTTTAGAATAACCCCATTTCAATTACGCGTTTGCAAATTCTAACAGTGTTTAATGCTGCGCCAATTCTAAGATTATCGCCCACGCACCAGAAAGAAATACCGTTTTCAAATGCAATGTTTTTTCTCATTCTTCCGATATAAACTGGGTCTTTGCCTTCTGCTTGAATTGCAGTAGGGAAGATTTTTTTGCTGATATCATCAACAACTTCAATTCCGTAAGCGTTTTCTAATGCTTTTCTAGCTTCTTCTGCCGTAATTGGTTTTTCAAATTCTAAATCAATTGCCTCAGAATGACCTACAAACACTGGAACTCTTACTGCGGTACAAGAAATTGGTAAATCTTTTGCAAAGTGCATAATTTTTCTTGTTTCGTTTGTAACCTTCATTTCTTCTTTTGTATAGCCGTTTTCGCAGAATTCATCAATTTGCGGAATACAATTGAATGCGATTTCTTGAGTAAATTTCACTGGATTGAAAGGCTTTTCGTCAAGTCTTGCTCTTGTGTTATCTTTTAACTCGTTAATTGCTGCAAGCCCCGCACCACTTACTGATTGGTATGTAGAAACAATCATTCTTTTTATAGTTGCAAGCTCGTGTAATGGTTTTAATGCTAAAATTAATTGAGAAGTAGAACAGTTAGGGTTTGCTATAATTCCAGCGTGTTCCTTTAAATCGTCATCGTTTACACCTGCAATAACTAGTGGTACTTTTTCTTCCATTCTGAAAGCGCTTGAGTTATCAATGATTAATCCACCGCGTTTTACAATTTCTGGTGCAAATTTCTTACTTGTTGATGCACCTGCTGATGCTAAAACAATGTCAACGTTGTCGAAAGACTCAGGTTTTGCTTCTTCAACAATGTATTCAATTCCGTCAAAGTTAAGTCTTGAACCTGCACTTTTGGCGCTAGAAAGCAATTTTACACTTTCATAAGGAACTTTTAATTCTTCCATGATTTCCAAAATGTGTCTGCCTACAACCCCTGTTGCACCTAAAACTGCGATGTTTGGTTTTCTCATTGTTTTTTCCTTTATAAAATATTATCTAATCCGTAAGTAAAGTTTTTATGCTCATAAGCATATTTTATCGCCATCATAACTCCTGGCATGTAGCAGGTTCTGTTAGTTGAATCGTGGCGGATTGAAAGAGTTTGCCCGTCTGAACCGAAAAGAACCTCTTGAGATGCCATATATCCAGGCATTCTAACTGAATGAATGTGGATGTTGTTGTAAGAATTTGCACCTCTTGCGCCTTCAATTGTTTCTGTTTCTGCACAATTTCCAGTTGTGAAGGATTTGTTTGCCTCTGCCATTAGTTGAGCAGTCTTAACCGCAGTACCTGATGGTGCGTCCTTCTTTTGGTTGTGATGAAGCTCTATGATTTCAGCATTGTCAAAATATCTCGATGCCATTTGCGCGAATTTCATCATTAAAACTGCGCCAGTTGAAAAGTTTGGTGCAATAAAGCAAGCAACTTTGTTTTTTTCTGAAAGTTGTTTTAATTCTTCAAGTTGCTCATCTTTTAAACCAGTTGTTCCGATAACAATGTTTATGCCATTATTTAAACAGTATAAAGCGTTTTCGTAAATCGATTTTGGTTGAGTAAAATCGACTAAAATATCAATTTCTTTGCTTTTATGGGCTTGTTCAATTGTTTCAAATTCGCCATTGAAAATATCAATTTGAGCGACAAGTTCTGTTTCTGCGTCGTTGTTTACCGCATTTACAACTTCTTTACCCATTTTTCCGTTTGCACCGCAAACTGCAACTTTTATCATAAATCTACCTCTTTTTCTTAATTTTACTTAAAATATACCAAATTTTCAAATATATGTTAAAATTTTAATATGGAAGAAAAATTTGTTACACATATTGGAACGGATGAGTCTGGAAAAGGCGATTTCTTTGGACCTTTGGTCATTGCAGGGGTTATGGTGGATGAAAATTGTGCCAAAATCTTTACAGAATTGAAGATTAGAGATTCAAAAACTATTACTGATAAAAGAATTTTAGAAATGGCAGAACATATTAAAAAGCATGCCAAATTTTCTGTTATTGCAATTGGAAACGCTAGATATAATGAATTGTACAAGAATTTCGGTAACTTGAACAAATTGCTGGCATGGGGTCATGCGAAGGTTATTGAAAATATTTTGGAAAAAGATATGTGTGAGTATGCGCTTTCTGATAAATTTGGCGATGAGAGCTTGATAAAAAATGCGCTTCAAAAAAGAGGACAATCAATTCGTTTGGAGCAAATGGTGAGGGCAGAAAGTGATATTGCGGTAGCTGCTGCAAGTGTTTTGGCGAGAGCAACTTTTGTTCAGAAGATGAAACAGATGGAATTGGCTTTTGGTTGTAATTTCCCGAAGGGATGTAATTCAATTGTTAAGGAGGCGGCTGCGGAATTTATCAAAAAACACGGAAAAGAGCGATTGATAGAGGTTTGCAAGGCACATTTCAAAACATATAAAGAAGTTTTAATTTAAAAAAGTTGACAAGAAAAAAATTTTTTGATAAATTAAATGTACGAGGTTTTTAGACTTCGTGTTGTGCTCCAGTGGCACTCTGCCGAGCGAAACAATTGATAATTGTTTCGGGAGAGGTAAGGTAGATTTATATACCGATTCCGCTGAAGTAAAACTAAAAATTGAATAACTGTGCTCCAGTGGCGGAATCGGTAGACGCGTCGGACTTAAAATCCGATTGGGCGAATA
>CAVCIX010000007.1:0-37477 GCA_963602505.1 Anaerovoracaceae bacterium
GCATTTGCGGATGTTCCACAGATGAAGTTCATGCGGAAAATATTACGCGTTATAAAAAAATCTTGCAAATTTGTCAAACAATTATCGATGAGGTTAGATTTAAGCTAGGTTCTGGCGGTTTAGGCATTAATATGGGAGAAAAGCCTTTCAGTGGAATTATTGAATTTGAATCGACTGATGAATTAATTGATTTGCAAATGATTTCTTCAAGAAAAGGCTTTGATAATGAAATTTTGCAAGACACTCAAAAAATTCCAGTAACAGAGGATTACACTGATATTTATACATATCTAGCTGAGGTCGAAAACTTAAAACCTTTAGAATTAGGCGTTTTAAATCCAATTGAAACAAAATCGGATTTGGAGGTTACAGATAATTCGATTAATAACTCAAAAATTGCGCTGAAAGTTATTGGAAACAATATTCTTATAAATAATGATATTCAGCTTGAATTTGTTGATTATATCGATAATGGCGATAGCTACAATGAAGGACCTGTAAAAGACGATTATGGCGTAACTGCGGATATAATTTCAACTAAAAAGCTTTATGAAGGCAGTTTGCGTTCTGCCTTGAAAATTGAAACGTCCTTCTTTGATGTGTTTGTTTCTTTGGAGAAAAATTCTGAATTGTTGAAATTTAATATTGATTGGGATAACGAGGACAAAAATCACTTAATTCAAGCTAAATTTGTTCTTGGAAAGCCAGTAGAAAAGACTTTTTCAGAAGATTTTAATGAATTAATTGAACGTAATTTTGATTGCAATTATGATGTTCGCCAAAACTTACCAAAAGAGCGTGGAATAGAGGCAAAATCTAACACTGCGCCTATGCAAAGATTTGTTTGGGCTAATAATTTTGGTATCTTTACAAAAGGTATAACTCAGTATGAAGTGTTTAAAGATATGCTCTCAATACCTTTGCTTCGTGCAACTGGCGTGATTTCGAACCCGCATAATTCATCGCGTTCAACTCCAGCTGGTCCACCTTTAGAAACACCAGCATTGCAAATGTTAGGCAAAAATACGGCTGAATTTGCGGTTTATTGTGGCGATGTAAATGGTTATGAACGTAATTTAGACAAAATATTTAACTCTGTAATCTACTAGTAGATTGGAATTGGGATTAAATATTTGTAAAAATTATGTTCGTCAAAGGTAACTGGCAAGCCTTCCCAATATCGGTAAATCAATAGGCCTTGTCGTTCTAGGTTGAAGCCGATTTCTTCATCGTGCGTATAAAATGGATAAACAAAAGGTATTTCATCTTTGTCCAAGGTAAAGTGAAGTTCGTTCTTTTTGCCATATAAATTTTCGTACTTGTAGAAATTATTTAATCTTTGAGTTTTTTCAAATTCAAAGTTAACACGGCTGATTAATTTTTCGGTCGTTTTAGACATATACATAATTTGTTCATCGTCAAGTCTATGCTCGTTTTTGACAATTTTTTCGTATGTAATTAAATCCTCTACCTCATAATCAGGCGCAGTTCTAAATGGTCGATTTAAAAGCTTTTCAGTGTAAAGATAAGCGCCGTCCATAATTCCATATTGCATTTGGAAGAATTTTCTAAGCGAACTGAAGGAGGCTAGCCCCGCAGGTTTTGCGTAAAACGCGTGAGAGTTATCAACGATTAAATTTTTGTACTGTTTTTCAAGAATTTTTACGTTATTTGTGCAAATTCCAAAGTAATTCGGATACAAAATAAAATCATTTGATTTGAATTTTTCTGTTGGCATAAATTTGTCGTCGATATGATAATATTTTATGCCGACAAGTTCTTTTTTTAAGATATTTTTGACAGAAGGACACATATAATATGGCACGTGAATAATCCCGATATTATAGGCTTTTATCAAATATCTTAGGCAATTTCTTGCGGTGTTTAATTTTACAAGTTCCTTCAATTTAGTCCTCTAATTTTACGATAACGCTATGTCTGTTAGTTGTAGCGCCTTCCTTGCGGTATGAGTAGAATAAATTGTTGTCACAAGATGTGCAATATGGGCAAACATCAATGTTTTTCACGCCGATTTCTTCTAATTGACGCTTGTTGATTTCTTTTAGGTTAACGTAAATTTTGCCGTTTCTGATTTCGTAAAGCCCCTTGTTATTTTGAACTGAAATCATACTCATGTTGAAAACATCTTCTTTTACTTCATAGCAACAAACCGAAATTGCAGGTCCAATTGCAACTCTTACATCTTCAATTTTAGTGCCAAATTCGTCAGCCATTTTTAGAATAGTTTTTGCGCCAATCTTGCCAACTGTACCTTTCCAGCCTGCGTGAATTACTGCTGCTATATTTTGCTTTTTATCAAAAGCTACAAGTGGTGTGCAGTCTGCAAAGTTTAAAAATACGGCTTGCTCGTGGTTTGTTAAAATCAAGGCGTCAGCTTCAGGATAATAAGTTTTTCCGATTTGAGCCACTTCAACTGTATCTGTATGGCGTTGTTCTGGATAAATCAAGTTTTCTTCTGTAATACCAAGTGCTTCGCAAAACATTTTTCTGTTTTCTGCAACTATTTCTTGCATTTCAGGCTCTTTTGATTTGATTGGACACTCTCTTGTTGTAAAATAATGAGTTAATCCGTCCAAAATATCAGTTTTCATTACTGTTTTGCCATTTAATTTATCTAGATAGAACATAAAAATCCTTTCAGTGTTTCAATTGAACGTTTTGACAATAATTCGTTTTTTAATTTTTTGTTTTTTCTTTCTTTTTTCGGTAATTCTATTGAAGGAAGTACGCCCCAATTAGAATTCATCGGTTGAAAATGTTTTAATTCGCTTGTTGAAATGTAGTTGCACAAGGCGCCAAGCATAGTTTCTTGTGGTAATTTTATTAACTCTTTGCCTTCAAGTTGTCGAGCCATATTAATACCTGCAAGTAAGCCTGTGGCAATTGATTCAGTGTAGCCTTCAACCCCTGTGATTTGACCTGCGAAGAATAAATTTTCGCGCGAACGAGTGTTTAAAGTTGCGTTTAAAATTTGTGGGCTATTGATAAATGTGTTTCTATGCATAACCCCGTAACGAACAATATTAGCGTTTTCAAGCCCTGGGATAGAGTGTATTAATTCTTTTTGAGCACCCCATTTTAAGTTTGTTTGAAAACCTACAAGATTAAACAAACTTTTTGCCGCATCGTCCTGTCTTAATTGAACAACAGCCCAGTTTTCAACACCTGTTCTTTTATCAACAAGTCCTACTGGCTTCATAGGTCCAAACCTCAAGGTATCAACTCCGCGAGAGGCTAAAACTTCTACTGGCAAACAACTTTCAAAGAATTTTGCATTTTTTTCAAATTCCTTTAATTCAATTCGCTCTGCGGTTGTTAAAATTTCGTAGAATTTTGCGTATTGCTCTTTGTCCATTGGACAATTGATGTAAGACGCTTCACCTTTATCGTAGCGACTTGCCCAAAACGCGATGTCAAAATTTATGCTATCTTTTTCAACGATTGGTGCAATTGCGTCAAAAAAGTGCAAATGTTCAGATTTTGTAAATTCTTGAATTTTTTCTGCTAACTCGTCGCTAGTTAATGGACCTGATGCGATTATAACAGGCTTATCGGTCGGAATTTCTTTTAATTCTTCTCTGATAAGTTCAATATTTTCATTATTTTCGATTAATTGCGTAACTTTTTGGCTAAATCCAACTCTATCAATGGCAAGAGCGTTTCCTGCTGGAACTCTGCATTCATAGGCAATTTTGATTAATTCGCCGTCTAATTCTTGCATTTCTGCCTTCAAAAGTCCGCTAGCGTTAGTTATGTCGGCTGAACCTAAGGAATTTGAACAAACAAATTCTGCGCAATTTTCTGTTACGTGCGCGCCAGTTGTGCGTTCTGGACGCATTTCATATAATTTAATTTTAATATTTCTTTTTGCTAGTTGCAAACTTGCTTCTGAACCTGCCAAGCCTGCACCGATTACGATTACTTCCATTTTACCTACACTTGAAAAATCTTGAATGTATGTTATAATATTATTATAAAACAAAGGGCATTAAATAAGGTGGTACTTATTTAATTTTTAACTCCCCTAGTTTTATCGGGATAATAAAACTAGCACTAATATTGAAGTCATTAGTGTTAGTTTTTTATTGATTAATAAAATTAACAAAATGAATTCAATCATAGGCAAACCCTCCTTTCATCAGTTTTAGTGATTTGAAGTCATAGCTGTGAAAGTTTTGAGTTAGGGAGTGCCCTTTGCAAATAGTATTATAAAATAAAAATATTTGTTGTACAATAATGCTATGGACAAGAAAAATATTTTAGTAGTGTTTGGTACAAGACCTGAGGTTATTAAGTTAGCGCCAGTTATTCTTGAGTTGCGTAAACACGAAGACTATAACGTAATTGTTTGTAACACTGAGCAACAAAAAGAACTTTCAAATCAAACTTTAGAGTATTTTGGTCTGAAGGCTGATATAAATTTGGATTGTATGCGTCCAAATCAACCGTTGGCTGAAATTCAATCAAGAATTTTGTTGAGTTTAGAAAAAGTTTTTAATGAAAATAAAATTGATGCAACAATTGTTCAAGGCGATACAATGACAGTTTTGACAGGCGCTTTGGTAAGTTTTTATCACAAAACTCCAGTATTCCACGTTGAAGCTGGTTTGCGTTCTTATGATATTTATGAACCATTCCCAGAAGAAGTTATGCGTCAGATGACATCTCGCGTTACACAGTTGCATTTTGCGCCGACTGAAAAAAATAAACAAGCTTTATTAAAAGAAGGTATTGAAGAAGGTATGATTACAGTAACTGGTAACACGGTTATTGACGCGCTTTTCTGCTTGTCTGACGAGGTTATTGAAAAATCCGCAAAATTCTTCGAAGAAAAAAATATCAAAATTAATGATAAATTGGTTTTAATTACTGCGCACAGACGTGAAAATCACGGCGAAAGATTGGATAGAATTATACAAGCTATCTATGATTTAGCGGTTAAATACGATGATCACACATTTGTAATTCCAGTTCATCCAAATCCAAATGTTAAGGATAAAATTCACGCGAAGTTGTCAGAACTAAAAAATGTTCATTTATTGACTCCGCTTGACTACCCATATCTAGTTTATTTACAAAAAAATGCAAAATTAATTTTGACTGACAGTGGCGGAATTCAAGAAGAAGCGCCTACTTTCGGCTGTCCAACTCTTGTAATGCGTTATGAAACAGAACGCCAAGAAGGTATTGAAGCAGGTGTTTCAACTCTTGTAGGGGCTGATTATGACAAAATTATGTCCTTAAGTGAAAAGATTTTATCGCAAGATAAATCGCAAACACGTCTAACCGTTCAAAACCCTTATGGTGACGGAAAAACTTCTCAAATTATTGAAAAATTAATCAGAAATTATTTTAAATAATTAACGATTGCATTAAATCCTAAATCGTAAGAATAAGCGCCAAATCCACAGATTTGACCGATGCAAACTGCGGAAATTAGTGAATTATGTCTAAATTCTTCTCTTGCGTGGATGTTTGTTAAATGGATTTCAACTGTTGGTACTTGAACTCCTGAAATTGCGTCGCGAATTGCAACGCTTGTGTGGGTGTATCCGCCTGCGTTTAGGATAATTCCGTCAAAATTACCTTTTGCTTGTTGAATTTTGTCAACAATATCGCCCTCGTGGTTTGATTGATAACAGTCAAGTTCAACATTGTTCTTTTGAGCAAGTTCTTTTAAATGCTCTTCTATATCCTTTAAAGTTGTATTTCCGTATTTTTCAGGTTCTCGTGTGCCTAAAAGATTTAAGTTTGGTCCATTCAACAATAATAATTTCATAAAATACCTCTTTTTTTACGTAAATTATAACAAAAACATCTAAAAATTTACAAATGTGTGATTAATTTATAAATTTGTGGTATAAATATAAATATAAAGAAATAACATAGAGGTATAAATGGAAGAAAAGAAACCACAACAACGTCGTTGGTATGATAAAGACCCTGTATTAAAGGAAGCTTTAGAACTTTTGAGATTAGCTCCAGGGGATAAACGTGATGCAGCTGCTGAATTTGTAATCCAATTGCAAGAACAAGTTGCGGCAGAAGTTATTGAAAAAGTTCACGATATTATGTGCGAATACCACGGAAAAGGTAAACGTTGGTACGATAATGACCCTATTGTTATGAAAGCAATTGAATTATTGCGTGTAGCACCAAAGAAAACGCAAAAAGAAGCCGCTTTAAAACTTTTAACAGCATTAGAAAATAATGTTGGCGGTGGCATGGAATTGATTAAGGACTAATGAAAGATATACAAAATGAATACGATTCCAGAGGAATTGATATTCAAAAAGTTGGAATAAAAGATTTTGATATTCCTTTAAACATTCGCCGAAAAAATAACTCTAATCAACTTGTATGTGCGAAGGCAAAAGTGTCTGTATCTTTACCAAAAGATTATAAAGGTACTCACATGTCACGTTTTGTTGAGGAGTTGACGGAATGGCAAGACAAAGACTTGCTAGGCTCGGATTTAAAGGGGTGCTTGGCGTCTATTATTGAAAAATTATCGGCTCAAAGTGGGGAATTAACCTTAACTTTTAAATATTTTATTCCTAAAAAAGCACCTGTTTCTAAAAAAGAATCTGTAATGTGCTATGAATGTTCTTTTATCAGTTTATTAGAAAATTTTGGAAAAGATAACGAGGATTATAAGTTTACGTTAGGGGTTAAGGTTCCTGTAACAACCTTGTGTCCTTGTTCAAAAGAAATTTCAGAAAACGGCGCTCATAATCAAAGAGCGATTATTGATGTCAAAGTTTCTTATGAAAGAACTGAACATTTGTGGATAGAGGATTTGGTAGAAATGGTTGAAAAATGCGCATCTTCACCTGTTTATCCATTATTAAAACGCGAGGATGAAAAATTTGTAACAGAATCTGCGTATGCAAATCCAAAATTTGTAGAAGATGTGTTGCGAGATGTCATTTTGTCATTAAGAAATAACGAAATCGTAAAAGAATTTGAAGTTGAATGTGAGGCTATGGAGAGTATTCACAACCATTTAGCGTGGGCTTACCAAAAAGAAGTAAAGGTTTAGTAAATCTAATTTAATATTAATTGATTTTACAGTATCGTTATTTTATAATATTTTTACTAGGAAGTATTTTATATAAGTAGTGTGTAATTATGTCAGATATAGATGAAAAATTAGAACAAGAGGAAAAAGATTTAAACGAGGAATATAGCGTATTTCTTAAACATTTGAAGGTGGAAAAAGAAGATACTTCAAATTTTGCGCGTTCTTTGTTTGGTATAGTAATTGTATTTTGTGCAATCGTATTAATTCTATTAATTGCGTCAGAAAACAGAGAAGCAATAGTTAATACCTTTGGCGAAGATTCATTTATTACAAAAGTATTGTTGATAATGCCAAAGAGTTCAATGAATAAACAACACGTGTCATTCTCAATGCCATTTACGCAAAAAAGACAAAATATTTTGCTTGTTGGTGTTGATGCTAACGGTTCAAACACTGATCCTTGGAGAGGTGCAAGAACAGATACTATCATCATTTTGAATATTGACCCTAAAACTAAATCAATCAATGCAATTTCTGTTCCAAGAGATAGCAAGGTTTATTTACCAGGGGATTATGGTATTCAAAAAATCAATTCTGCGCATGCTATTGGCGGAATTGAAATGACAAAGAAAACATTAGAAGATACTTTGGGTATAAAAATTAACCACTATGTAATGGTGCATGATGAAGCAGTTGCTCATATTGTTGACGCATTAGGTGGTATTCCAATTTATGTAGAAAAGAATATGTATTACCACGATTATTCAGGTAATTTACACGTAAACTTGTCAAAAGGTTTGAATATTCTTGACGGTCATAACGCGGTTGGTTACTTACGTTTCAGAAAAGACGGTTTGGGTGATATTGGTAGAACTCAACGTCAACAATGGTTCTTGAAAGGGTTAATGGAAAAATTACAAACTCCACAAGCAATTTCTAAGATTCCTGATATGTTAGACGCAATTACAACATACGTTAAAACTGACTTATCTTTCTATGAAATTTCTCAATTTGCAGCTATGGCAAAAAGTATTGATGTAGATAAGATTGAATTTGCAACACTTCCAGGTGCTCCAAACAAACGTGGTTATATTAGCTACTGGATTTTAGACCCTGAAAAAACTCAAGAAATGATAAATCGTATGATTTATAGAGATAAAGTTATGGATAACAATAAGTTGTATAACATTGGTATTCGTTATACGTCAAATAGCGCTGGTGCTGCTTCTAACTTGAAGGCTGAAGTTGAAGAATTAGGCTATAACGTTAATTGTTATGGTAAATCTAGTTTACCTCACTCTCAATTTATTGCGCACGAAGCTTCTGTTTCAGGCGATTTCTTCAATTGGTTAAAACGTAAAGCGCCTGAATTAAATCGTATGCAATTTGTTTATAACCCTGATAAGGCTTATTGTCCTTCAAGCGACATAACTATTTTGTTAGACGGAGAATAATAAATGAATTTTTTAATTGTTTTACTAATTGCAATTCTTATTTTTGCAGGGTATGTGGTTAAATTAAATCATGATTTATTAGTATATAAAGATAATCTTTTGCGCGCGTTAGCTGGTGTTGATGCCGTAATCATAAAGAAAAATTTAAAAATTTTAGATATTTTAGGCTACGCTCAAGATAATATGGAGAAAGAGCAAAGATTGATTGCCGAACTGTTTAATATCAGGCATGATATCAATAAAATTACTCCAAAAATTGCAAATGCTGCACAACGTTATCAGATGCAACAAAATTTTGACAGAAAAACTGCGATACTTTTTGAAGCATTCCCTCGTTATCAAGAATTAAAAAACAATGCAGGTTTTCAATCATCTTTAAAGGAATTTAATCAAATGCAAGAAGCGTTTGAGCAAAAAGTTGCATATTATAATTCTGTAGTGGATAAATTAAATTGGTTGATACATACTTTTCCAAGTAGTACATTGGCGCAAATGAGCCACACAAAAGAGCCACCACCTCGTTATGAAAAATAATTGAAACAAAAAATCTTTTAATTCGTCTAGAATTTTGTAGATGGATTTATGAGGTTTTTTAATATGGCTTGTGTTAATGCTAAGTCTGTTGACTTGCTTGAAAAATGGGATGAGTTTGATTTTTGTGATAATTTTGATGATAAATCAGAAGAGCAAGAACCAAAAACTTTTAGTTGTATATCAAAAGAGGATGATATTCTTCAAATGTATTTGAAGGATGTGGGCAAAACGAAGTTATTGTCTGCAAAAGAGGAGTTGTTTTTAGGGCAAACAATTAAAGAGGGCAAAAAGGTCGATGCCTTAAAAGCAAAGAAAAAACTGGTTCAGGCAAACTTGCGCCTTGTAATTAGCATTGCAAAAAAATACATTGGGCAAGGTGTTTTGTTTATGGATTTGGTTCAAGAAGGCTCTATTGGCTTGATTAGAGCTGCTGAAAAATTCGATTATACAAAATCTTTTAAGTTTTCGACTTACGCAACATGGTGGATTAAACAAACGATTATTCGCGCAATTTCAAATAATTCGCGTTCTATAAGGATTCCAGTGCACATGTCAGACAAAATTAGAAAATATAAAAAGGCAGTTTTAGATTTGACTTTTGAATTAAATCGTGAACCTACCGAGGCTGAAATTGCGAAAAAAATGGAAATTACTGTAAAGCGGGTTCAAGGTATAAAAAAGGCTATTATAAAAGAACCTATAAGCCTTGACACTCCAGTAACTGATGATTTAAACGTTCAAGATTATATTGCTGATAAAAGTTATAAATCTCCAGAGGTTCAAGCTCAGGCAAGTAGTTTGTATTCAAGTATTCCAAACTTGATGAGGAATTTAGAGGCGCGTGAACAAAAAATTCTGCATCATAGATTTGGACTTGTTGATAATAAGCCAAAAACTTTAGAGCAATTAGGCAAAATTATGGGATTTTCAAAAGAAAGAATAAGACAACTTGAAGATAGCGCGTTAAAAAAGCTACGCGCAGACGAGGATTTGAAAAAGTTTAAAGAATTTTTAGATTAAACTTTTTCTGTGTCGTAAATTTTGATAATAGCAATCATTGTCCAGAATACAAAATGGATTTGAGGTCTGAAGAATACTGTGTCAACAAATCCGTGAACCATCAAGCCAATAATTGTTAAAAGGGCAACGCCGTTCAAAATAAGAGCGGTCTTGTCTTGTGTTGTGGTAATAAATTTGTATGCTTGATAAATTGCTAATGCCAAGAAGATAACAAAGCAGATAAGTGCAAAAATTCCGCTTTCTACTGCAGTTTCAAGATAGATGTTATATGCACTCAAAGCGTCGAAGCCTGTTTTCATATATAAACCGTAGGTTTCGCGGAAGTTTTGGTTGCCTAAACCGATACCAAATAACCAGTTATCTTTTAACATCTCTAAGCAAGAGTTGTAAACGTTGAATCTAAAAGAATTTGAACTGTCTGTTCTCATTAAAAATATAGATAAAATTCTTGAACGTAATGCACCAACAGAAAGAACAAAAACTGTGCCTAACGCAGTTATTGTCCCGATTATTGATAAAAATTGTTGTTTATATTTCTCCCAAACAAGTTTTCCGCATAAAATAGCGAAGGCTACAAATATTGCAAAAATGCCTAAATAAGAGCCTCTACAACCTGTTTGAAGCAATACGTAAGCGCTTAATAACAAAAATACTCCAAGTGTTGCGGTTAGTTTATAACTTTTTTGATAAACGCTAAATATCACAAGTGATAAAAGCGAAGGTATTGTTGCAACTAGGTATCCGCCGAATAGATTTGGGTTATATGGTTTTAATGTTCCGTAAACCCTGTTGATAACGTCTTCGGGATTGATGTATGAAGTGTCTTGCCAAGTAGAAATTGCTTCAGGGCGAATTACTGTTTGCAAAAGTCCGTTTAAGGTTTCAAAAGCTACGCAACCTGCAATTGTGAAAACTATCCATAAAGCCTTGTCTTTGTTGTTTTTTAGGTATTGTACCAAAGATATGTAAAATCCTAAGTAAATTATTATTTTGAAAAAGCCTTTTAAGCTTAAATGAAATAGTGAAGAACCCGCTAAACTTACGATTACAAGCATAAAATATGCAAGTAAGAAGTATTCAAATTTGCTACAAGTAAGTTTTTCGTTAGGTTTTACAAGTAATTTAACGAAGGTTAGAGCTGTTGCAATAATTGCGAATATCCCGATTTGCTCAGACGGTGCGAAAGTCGAAGAAATAAAGACTGCCAATATTGAGATTAATATTAGCAAGTCTAAATTTTGTAAAATTAAACTGTTGTTATATAACTTTTCGCAAATTTTTTGAGAAAATCCGAATATTTTATTAAACATACTAGCCTACATTTTGTTCTTGTTTGTTAACGTCTGGTTGTGCAGGTTGAGGATTTTGAGCCCCTTCTTGTTGACCGTTTTGTTGTGGTTGAGCTTGTTGTTGAGCGTTAGGTTGAAGAATTCTAACGTCAGAAACTGTACCGTTTAATTTGTAGCTTGGACCTTCTAATGTAACAGGCAAGCCGATTTTGATTTTGTTTCCACCAACAACTGCGCCATCTTTTGTGATTTTTGCACTTGGGTCAATTAATGTTACAACCATATCATATAAAAATGCTTGAGAAATGTCTTCAACCATTACAAAAGCGTCTTTTCCAGGTCTTGGATTTGGTAAAACTGTTTTTTTAGTATCAACTTTTACGTCAATTACTTTTAAGTCTGTGTATGGGACATTTCTAATAGTGATGAATGTTGTATCATTTGGACGAATTGGAGATTCAGTACCAGTAAGAGTTACACCTCTTAAAAATACTTGGAAACCAATAGTTGCTTGTGCTTCAATTTTGTTGCTTGCAGTACCTCTAAAGTGTAAGAAGGTTAATGCACCTACTACTAAAGCTAGAATAATACCGCCTATAATAATCCAATCTACTAATTTGATGTCCGAAAAGAAGTTCTTTACATCTTCAAAATTAAATTTCATAAAATATCTCCTTATAGTTCTATTTTTTCTAAAGTTTTTATCATTTCTTCGGCTGTTGTTGTAGCACAACCAAATTGCTTAATTACGATACTTGCTGCAATATTGCCCATAACTGCGGCATATAAAGGTTCTGCGCCAGTTGCCAAGCCCATTGTGTAAATTGCAGTTACAGTATCACCTGCACCTGTTACATCAAACACTTTTGAACGGTTAAATACTGGAATAATATCTGAACCTAATTTGCTATCTACAACGACCATACCGTCTGAACCGCAAGTGATTAACACTGATTTTGCATCAGTTTTTTCAATAATCATATTTCCAGCCTTGATAATTTGTTCACTATCTGTCAAATCAAGTCCTGTGAATTTTTGCGTATCAGGCAAGTTTGGAGTCATAGAAGTTACGTTTTTGTACTTGTCTAAATCTTTTTGAGCATCTACAACGATAACTTTGTTGTACTTATTTGAAAGCTCAACCGCTTTATCAATAACTTTTTGGGTTAAAACTCCGATGTGATAGTCAGAAAGAATAATTGCATCAAAGTTTTGAACAGTTTTTTCTAAATTTTCAATAATTTTGTCTTCTGTTTCAGGTTTTATCGGTGCTTTAGTTTGTCTGTCAATACGCACAATTTGTTGAGTAACAGATTGTGAGCAAGAACCTGAAATTCTTGTTTTTGTGACAGTTTTTCTGCCTTTTTCTTCTACAAGGTAATTAATATCAATATTTGCAGAGGTTAAGGCTTCTTTTAACTGACCTGCTTGATAATCGTCGCCAACAACACCAATAACTGCAACTTTGCCGTTGTTGATAACCGAAGCATTGTGTGCTGCGTTAGATGCTGCACCTAAAATTATGTTTGTATGTGTGTGTTGCAAAATCAACACTGGCGCTTCTCTTGAAATTCTTTCTGTGTCGCCATAAATCATTTCATCAATCGCTAAATCCCCAACAACAAGTATTTTAGTTGTGTTTAGCTTATTAATATAATCTACTAATTTTTGCTTGTCTATATTCATAACTTTCATTTCATCTATATTGATTATTGATAATTGGAATTAAATATTTTATAATAAATACAGTTTACCATGAACAAAAAAATGAGGTAACATTTTGGATAAAAATGATGAAAATTTGAATAATATGCAAAGTAACGAAATAGATACCGTTTCTGACGAAGAAGATATTATTGAATTTGACGATAATATTGATATTGAAGCTTTGCAAAACCAACTTCAAGAGCACATGAAGTTGGATAATGTTGAATATACTCCAGAAAAGGCAAAGGAAACAAAAACTGCCGAAGAAATGGCACCAAAAGTTGAATTTGCTCAACCTCAAGGACTTGTTCCAGCTCAAAATTCAGAGATTTCAACTCCGCAAGAAAATAATTCAACAGAATTAAAAAAAGTTCCTCAATTGAAGGAAAAATTAAAACTTGCCCCAGGTGAGAAAAAATTTGTTATTTATATTGAACCTGAAAACCTTGATTTTATTGAAGGTTTAACATTAAAAGAAAGAAAAAGACTTATAAATAATGTACTTCATGAGCAAGACGATTTGTCAAAACGCCGTCGTGAAGCTCAAGAACGTGCAAAGTTCACTAAGCAAGTTATAATAATGGTTTTGACCGTTGTTTTGGCGTTGCCAGTATTTTTTGTTTTGTTAAATAAATCTGTTGAAGTTACTATTTTAAACTATCAACAAGCTCAACAAAACTTTGTTAAATTGTACAAAGAACAAGGTAAAATTAAGTCATATAAAACTTTCCAAAAACATTTTCAATAACTAAGTTTTGTTACATTTTAGTTACATAATGCTTTTAATTAACTATTGTTAAGCGTACAATAAAAGTGCGCTTGCAATTTTTTGCATGCTTTAAAGTGGAAAGAGATTACAATTTACATATAAACACGGAGAAATCGAAATGATTACATTAAATTACAACAATGTTGATGCGAAAGTTATCGGCAAAGACCATGGTTTAAACCTTGAAAAAGAATTTTCAAACTACAAAGGCGAAATTGAAAGAATTATTAAAGATTTGAACCAACGTAAAGACAAACAAGGTCAATGGTTACAATGGATGAACTTAGGCTACAATGAAGAAACTGTATGGTATGTAAAAGAATTTGCAGCTATGGTTCAAGGCAGATATGACAACGTATTAATTTTAGGTATCGGTGGTTCAGCTTTAGGCGGAATTGCAGTTACAGAGGCATTGTTGAAACCATACTGGAACTTGTTAACTCCAGAACAAAGAGGCGGAATGCCAAGAATTTTCTTCCTTGATAATATCGACCCAGACCAAATTTCAGGTTTGTTAGAAGTTATCGACTTAAAGAGAACTTTGGTTAATGTAATTACAAAATCTGGTTCTACAGCTGAAACAATGTCACAATATATGATTATCAAAAACCTAATGGAACAACAATTAGGTGATGATTACAGAAAAAATATTGTTGCAACAACAGACCAAAAAACAGGTATTTTAAGACAATTAGCTGACCAAGAAGGCTACAAAACATTTGTAGTTCCTGATGATGTTGGTGGTCGTTTCTCAGTATTTTCAGCAGTAGGTTTATTACCATTTGCTTTAGTTGGTATTGATATTGAAGATATGATGAACGGTGTTAAAGATATGGATTTAGCTCTTAAAAACACTGATATCCACAACAACATCGCAGCTCAAAACGCTTTAATTCACTACTTAATGGATACTAAAAAAGGTAAAAACTTATCAGTAATGATGCCATATTCAAGCAGATTGAAATACATTTCTGATTGGTACGTTCAATTATGGGCAGAATCATTAGGTAAAGAAGAAAATAACAAAGGTAAAAAAGTAAATTGTGGTCCTACACCAATTAAAGCTTTAGGTGCAACAGACCAACACTCACAAATTCAACTATATAACGAAGGTCCAAACGACAAAGTTATTAACTTTATTAGAGTTGAAGAATTTGACAAAACTCTTGAAATTCCACACATCTTTGATTACACAGGAATTGGCTACCTAGGCGGTAAAACAATCAACCAATTAATCAATGCTGAAGCAGATTCAACAAGAGTTGCTCTTTCTGATTACAAACGTCCAACAGTAACAATTAGCTTGCCAAAAGTTAATGCTTACAGTGTTGCTCAATTGTTGTATATGTTAGAAGTTCAAACTGCTATTGCTGGTGAATTGTACAATATCAATACATTCAACCAACCTGGTGTTGAACAAGCTAAAAATTATACTTATGCATTGATGGGCAGAGCTGGATACGAAGAATCAGCTAAGACTTTACAAGAAAAAATGTCTAAACAATAATCAATGAAAAGAATATTATTAGTTTTATTAATATTAGTTTTAAATGTTATACCAGCTTTTGCTCAAGACCAGTATGTGCTAAAAGCTGGTATTTCAAAGATTGACAGTGTTCCAAAACAATTTTTTGGAACTTGGACTGTCCAATCAACAAGAATTTCAACCGACTATCCAAAAACTTTTGCAACTTCAAGCATAGATTTGTGGAACTTACGTCGTAGTGGTAACGTCATAGAATTAAGAAATCCTGTAACGGGTGCTACTGCCGAAATTTACTTAGAGGACGTAGTAAATAATGAAATTATATTTACCCACTATGAAAAAGACGGCAATACAAAGTTAAAGGATACAGTCAGATTAAAACTGAATGGCAATACCTTTGTTGGTACAAATGAGTTGATTTTAGAAACATTAATTGAGGATAAAGACAAATTTGTGCCAATAAGAAAACAAGCAACATATACAATAAAAGGTACTAAAGTTTCTGGTACAGGTATCAATTGAGGAGTTACAAAAATGAGTGATAAAAATTTTGATATTGTTATACTAGGTGGTGGTCCAGCAGGATTGAGTGCGGGGATTTATGCTGCAAGAAGTGCTGCAAAAGTTGCAGTAATCGACATTAGCATGTTAGGCGGACAACCAAGTAATTATTTAGAATTGGAAAATTACCCAGGGTTTTCACGCATTGAAGGCTTTGACTTAATGGAGAAATTTGAGGAACATGCAGATATGTTCGGAATTGAAAAATTCCCTATGGAGGAAATTCAAAGTGTGGATTTGAATTCTGAAATTAAGACTATCAAAACTCTAAACGGTGAATTTAAAGCAAAAGCGGTAATTATTGCGACAGGCGCGCAAGCTAAGAAATTGGGCGTAAAAGGCGAAAAAGAATTTGTTGGCAGAGGCGTAAGCTATTGCGCAGTTTGCGACGGTGCTTTTTACAAAGATAAAACAGTTGCAGTTGTTGGTGGCGGAAACGCTGCAGTTGAAGAGGCAATGTATTTGACTAGATTTGCGACTAAGGTTTATGTAATTCATAGACGTGATGAACTAAGAGCAGATAAAATTGTTCAGGAACGTGCGTTTAAAAACGAAAAGTTAGAATTTATCTATGATACAGTCGTAAAAGAAATAAATGGCGAGGATTTAGTTAAATCTGCAACTATTGAAAACGTTAAAACAGGCGAGGTTAAAGACTTGGCTATTAACGGAATTTTCCCATATATTGGATTTGAGCCAAACGTAGAATTATTTAATGGGCAATTAAATCAAGATAAAAATGGATTTATCGTAACAGACGAAACAATGCAAACAAGCGTAAAGGGCGTGTATGCAATTGGTGATGTTCGCACAACTCCATTACGCCAAGTAATCACTGCGGCGGCAGATGGCGCAGTTGCAGCGGTTTACGCAGGTCGTTACGTTGAAACTTTGCACGAAGTTGCAGTATAAATTTAATATAAGATATTAGTCTATAAGCCTTATAGTCTTAACTCTTATAGTTTTTGTAAATAATTGTAAAATAAATTTCATTATATCTGTAACACAGATATAATGCCTAATAGAATAGAATAGAATAGAATAGAATAGCCGTATTGTGAGTGCTCAATCATATTGTTATAATGAAATTATAACAACTATTTGAGGATTTAATTTATGAAAAAGATGTTTGATAAAATATTTAGGATATGTCATCCTGAACTTGTTTCAGGATCTCACCAACCAGAGATGCTGAACATAGTAGATTTAGTTAAATCCTTGTTAATTAAACGCTTCAGCATGACATATTTGAGGAAAACAATTGCCTTCACTTTAGCCGAAACCCTTGTCGTAATGGGTATTATCGGCGTGGTTGCGGCGTTGACAATTCCGAACTTGAACCAATCAACAGGTGATAGAGAAAAAGTTGCAAAGGTAAAGAAAGTATATTCAAACCTAGAAGATGCATTCGGTCGTGCAACCGCAGTTTATGGACCAGCTGATGAATGGTGTATAAATTTTAATGAATATAGTAAAGATTGTTCTCAAAGACTAGCTGATAGAATGACCGAATTTATGAAGGTTTCAAAAATCTGTGAATCAGAAGAAACTGCTTGTTTTGCCTATGGAAGTTATGTAAGACTAGATGGTAAGAATTATTCAGTTGGGGACGGATATGTTTCAAATTCCAAAGTTTTATTGGCTGATGGTGCTGCTTTAGATTTTTATTTAGGTACGTCAGGTACTGGTTGGGTTTATGTAGATATAGATGGACCTAAGGGCTCAAATACTGCGGGAAAAGATTATTTTCAGTTTGAAGTAACTTCTACTGGAATTATCCCTGCAGGTGGAAAAAATTCAAGTTATAATTTTGGTGAAACTAATGAAAAATTAACCGCTTATTGCTTTACGTATGGAACATATTGTACTGCTTGGGTAATTGAAACTGGTAATATGGACTATCTAAAAGCAACAAAAGGTAAATGTCCTAACGGAACACAGTTAACTTGGGAAAATACTAGTTGTAAATAGCGGATTTTGTGTAGGGCGCCGTGTGAGCATATGCGAACCCAGCCAGAAGTAGCGAGGACATTGCGAATGACAACGCTAGTGAAATGAGCAACTTGTCCGAGTGGAACAATAATCCAAGAAGCAGATTTTCGGCAGAGTGGTATGACACATACTTGCTTATGTCATGCTGAAGTGCTAAAAGTACAAGTTTGTAGTTGAAAGTTCTATGTTCAGCATCTCACCAATGACAAGATTCTGAACATAGCTTGTTGAGCTATAATACGTACGTTGAGCGTTTCAGAATGACAAACTTATGCCAAATATTTTTGAATAGTAGCTTTATCGAACACTTCAACGCTATCCTTTGCGTGGATAAAGATTAAGCAATTTACAAGTGATTTGAAGGTTTCAACTTCTGAATATGCCATTTTTTCGCGTAAATCTGACATATTTTCTGCCAAAAATTCAGTTATAATAGTCTTATTGCTGAAAGCTAAGCTTGAAATGTAGTCATACTTTGACATCATACCTTCTATATACAAAATATCTGGCGATTGAAATTCAATAAATCTCAAGGCTTTATCAAGGTTAAAGCTAATAGATTCGTTCAATTCGCATTGATTAATCTTTGGCAAATCGTACTTAGTGATTGATTCAATCGTCATAATTGTCTTTTTAGAATCAGCGATTTCGTTAAGTAACGAATAAATAATGTGAGTTTTTCCTGAAAGTGGCGCGCCACAAACAAGTACAATTCCTGATTTTTCCAAAGAATTTTTAATCAATTGAACTTTGTTTTCGTCCTTGATAATTTTGCTTAATGCCATAGGTGGCTTGTAAATTTTTAGTGCAATTCTTTCACCCATAACAGTAGGGAACGATGAAATGCTTGCAACAAGCGTCATTTCGTCAACTTTGAAGCATAATTTGCCAAGTTGAGGAATTTCGCTTACTGAAGGGTCTAAATTTGATAATGTTTTTAATTTAGATACAAAAGATGCAGTCAAAACAGACGGAATAAAGCCTTTTTCGTACACTGTACCTTTTTGTTTGAAGGTGATTTCTAAGCCTTCTTCAGCGTGAGCGAAGTAAACCTCATGTTTATCTTCTAATATTGCTTGTTTTAGGATTGCACGGATAATCTTTTGAATATGTTCATCAGATAAATCATCATTGTGCAACTCTTCGTGCCAATCATAGCCTGTTTCTTTGTTTTCTGTGTAAATTTCACCAACTGTATTTGGTGTTTTGTAATACTCATCGATTTTCTTTGTAATACTTGTTTCAGAAGAAATTACTGGGTCAATTGAGCACTCTGCTTTTTCCATGATTTTGTCAATTGCAAACAAGTCCAAAGGATCAGCCATTGCAACTGTCAAAACGTCTTCGATTTTGAACAATGGAATAATTTTGTATTTGCGAGCGTCAATTAAATTGATGTATTGCAAGCAGTTTTTGTCTAAAGTGTAGTCATCAAGGTTCACATAAGGAATATGTAACTTTGATTCCAAGAACTTTAAAAGAGTTTCTTCTGACAACACGTTTGAATTAATCAAGGCTTGACCGATGTTGATATTTTGCGCATTAGCCAATTCTTGAGCTTTTTCAACTGTGTCATATTCAACTAGACCTTCTCTTACAAGGTCATACTTTAGTTTTTCTAATGTTTTATTTGTAACTGCTTCCATCATCATAATTAGTTATTTTCTTTTTCTTTCAATAATCTTGCAACTGTTGAGATAACTTCGTCTAAATCGAACGGTTTTGTGATATACACGTCTGCGCCTGTTTCTTCACCGATTTGTTTGTCTGAATCTTGAGAACGAGCAGTTAACATAATAATCGGAATGTTTTTGTACTTAGCATCATATTTCAATAGTCTGCTAATTTTGAAACCATTGATTTTTGGCATCATTACGTCCAAAACCATCAAATCAGGAACGATTTCTTTTGCAAGTTTTAAACCATCCTCGCCATTGTAAGCGCAAAAGCAAGTATAACCTTCGCCTTCAAGAACGAATTTGAGTGTTTCTACGATATCTTGTTCGTCATCGACGAGTAATATTTTTTTCATTAATCTTTCTCCTTCGGATAAGTCGTATATGTATACATTATATCACATTTTGCATATCGGGCTTTATCGTTAAGCATAACTGCGTCTATCTTTCGTTTTAGAAAATCGACCAAATGCTCGTCCCCGTCTGGGATTACCATTGTTAATGAAGTCTTATTTTCGTCTTTATCTAACAAGGAATTGTTAAGATATGTACTATTTATTAAGTTTTCTTCCTTCATTAAGTTTTCTATGCAATCATTTTTTGCTGTGATTGTTAAAGTTAAGAATTTTGTTTTGTTAACTTTTGCTTGTTGAATTAATTGTTTATGTAAAATCCAGAAATTAGATTTTTCGCTTAAAATTGGTAATACAAAATAGAAGCTAGAACCTTCATTAATCTTACTTTCTGCCCAAATAGCGCCATTGTGTGCGTCTAAAATTTTTCTTACAATCGGAAGACCTAAGCCTGTACCGCCAACTTCTCTAGATAAAGAGCTTTCAAGTTGTTTGAATTGGTCGAAAACTTTTGGTAAATTTTCTTCTTCAATACCAATACCTTCGTCCTTTACGCAAACTTGAATATATTTGCCGTTTAGTTTTTTAACCTCGTCAGCAAAGCATTCTGGACAAGTTATGTCTTTTGCGTCCACAATTTTTGTACTGATATCGATTGCTCCACCCTCGCGAGTGAATTTGATAGCGTTAGAAAGTAAGTTGTTCAAAACTTGTGTCATTCTTGATGAATCAGCAAATACGCTTGCAAAATTATCGTCGAAGGTTGTTGTAAGCTTCAAGCCTTTTTCTTCCGCAACGTTGTTTTGTTGGCTGATTACGTAGTCAATAATTTTTTCAAAATTAGTTGAAGAGAACTTGTAATCCATTTTTCCAGCTTCAATTTTTGACATATCAAGCAAATCGTTGATAATTTTAGCAAAGCTTTCGATATTTTTGTTTGCCATTGTCAAAAACTTGTTCATGCTTTCAGTTACTGTTCCTGCACGACCGCTAGATATAATTTGAAGCGCGGTTTTTAGTGGCGTAATAGGGGTTCTCAATTCATGCGACACGATTGAAACAAATTCTGATTTCAAATGTTCTAGTCTATATAATTCCTTGTTTTTTTCTTGAATTTCTTGTACGTAAGACGCATTTTTCAATGGCATTGAAACCTGTTGTGCTATCGTGTGGAAGCATTGAGTATCCTCGTTTGTGAAATCTTGTTCTCTATAAATCTCAACAAAACCAAAGAAATTATCGCTCAAATTGATTTGCGCAAACATATTATCATATCTTAAAACTGAAAAATCGTAGTCATCAATTGGATTTTTTGCGTATTTGATTGTTTTAAGGTCGTTAATGTTTAATTCAAACGGCATTTCCTTGTTTTCAAACAAAGACTTGTAATTCAATACTGCTCTAAGTTTTAATGCTTCAAGCAATCTATCAGAAATTTGGTTTATTGAATTTATTATCAATAATGGCTCATTGTCTGATTTGAAGGTTAAAACGCAGGCAACTGAAAAACCTAGAGCTTTATCAAGTCCTTCAAGCATAATGTTTATAAGCTTTTCTTTGTCCAAGGTTCCAGCAAATTGCGAACCGATGTTGTATAAAACATCTAATTGATACAAGCTTTTTGACAAATTTTGGTTAGACGCAGACAGTCTTGCCAAGGCATCTCGTCTTCGCATATTGACGTTTATTGTCGAGATTAAAATGTTGTCTTGTACAGGTTCTGTCAAAAAAGCGTCAGAAATATTCAACAATTCTGGCGGAATTTTATCGTCCTTTACAAGCGCAATTGTTATAACATTCTCCTTCAAAGAGTTAATTTTTCTGTATAAATGTGGCAAATCAATAGAGGTTGAAGTCGCATCCAAAATTATAATGCTTGGAAAATCGACGTTCATTACATCAAAAAACATTTGTTCATCTGACGCAAACTGAAAATCATGCGCGAATTTCGTCAAAATCTCATCATAATGTTTAATTTTATTATTATCATCAGAAACTAATAATACTTTTGCCATAATAATATATTATCAATAATAAAATAAGGGGCAAATCCTTAACAGACTGTAACTTTAGTTAAAAAACTTGATTGAAAAATATGTTTGTGTTTTCATGTACTTACAGAGTTAAGTCATTCCTCTTAGACTTAATTCCAGTAAATGCCAAAGCGGCGTGGTATTTGCGAGTAGTTAAAATTAAGAAGGAAAAACAAACATGTTAAAAATCAGATTAAAAAGATTAGGTGCTAAAAAGAACCCAACTTACAGAATTATCGTTATCAACTCAACAACAAAACGTGAAGGCGCTCCAATTCAAGAGTTAGGTCACTACAATCCTAAAACAAAAGTTATGGTATTAAACAAACAAGCTGCTCTTGATTGGGTATCTAAAGGTGCTCAACCAACTAACACAGTTGCTTACTTGATTAAAAACTGTAACGATGACGGTTCATTGAACTACAAAAAATCTGAAACAGTAAAACTTTCAAAGAAAGCTATGGCTAAGAAAGCTGCTGAAGAAGAAGCTAAAAAACAAGCTGAAGCAGAAGCTGCTGCAGCCGCTGAAGCTCCAGCAGAAGAAGCTCCAGTTGAAGCTTAGTTCTTTGAGATAATTTTTAAAAGGGGCGATTTTGATAAAATCAAAATCGCCCCTTTTGTATAAAATAAATCAGGCGGAAAATGAAATTTTCCGCCTGATTTATTATTTATTATACATATTATTTATATAATGGTGCAAGTTTAGTTGCTTGTTGAGGGATTACGCCTTCTTCGATTGGAAGATATACTCTGTAATCGATATCAGGGAAGCAGTTGTCGATGTCTTCGATTTCGTGAAGTTTAGCTTCGTCGATATTGCCAGATTCAATCATATCAGCGATAGTTTCAAATCTATCAACGTGTTCTCTAAATCTGTCTGTCGCGTAATCTTTAGCTTGCCATGTTGTGATTAAGAATGGCCAATCTGAAGATTGAAGTAATAAGTTTTCTCTTGATAATTGAGCCAAAGCTCTTAATAGCAAGCTATCAGAAGGTTTTTCTTCGTATTTGCTAACGATATCAGTGATACGTTTTTCGCAAGAGTGGATAATTGGCCACATCCATTCAGTTAAGTGGTTCATCCATACATAGAAGTGTCCGCCAGCACCCCAAGAACTTTCAGGAATTTGGATAGCTTCTTTTGGTGGGTGAGCTTCTAGGTATTCGCCTGCTGTCATCATTTGAATATCATCTTTTAAGTAAGTGTTCAATTTTTTAACTACTTGTTTAATAAATTCAACACCTTCAAACCACCAGTGACCAAATAATTCAGTATCGAAGGATACCATTACCAAACCTTCTTGACCGTTGTGAGAATTTTTGTAATCGTTCAACAAGTGGTAAAGCATTGTTGTATAGTGGTCAGAGTTTTCGTTAATTTTGTTGAATGCTAATACTGGGTCGTAAAGCATTTTGTCGCCTAAATCAGTTGTTGAAGAAGTAATTCTCCAGTAGTGCATACCTGATTTGTCGTCTTTTTTGTGGAATTCTCTGTAAACGCCATCTCCAGGGTATCCGTCAGCTGCTGACCATACTTGGTATCCAGCTTTGTCGTTTCTACCCATTACTGCAACTTGTGCATCTGGTAGCCAGTAAGCTGAATAAGTATCGTAACCAGTTGCTTCACGTTCTGGAAGTGGAATATATTCAATATTTCCGTAAGGTCCGATTACACGTCTGTTTCCGATAGAGTTACCACCTTCAATAACGTGTGATTCTGTGAAGAAGTATTGAATATCGTTATTTTGTAAAGTTACTTCAATAGCTGGACGCCATTTCTTTTGACCGTCCTTGCCGATGTATTGATAACCTTGTCTGTAAGCGCATTCAGGCAACCAAGTACCTTTTGCTTTTTTTCCGAAAAGGCGTTTTGTTGTATCTGAACCAACTTTGAATTGAGCGTTCAAGTTGTTGTCAGTAGCAAGTAATGGAGAAAATCCGTGTGTTGCGCCTGATGTTGTGATTTCAATACAACCTAAGTCTTGGTATTTTTTGAATGCTGAAATCAAATCTTTGTTATAACGATTTACAAAGTGGTCTTTAATTTTTGTTAAATGATTGAACGCAAAATTTGCTAAGTAGCTTAAGTGTTCTGAGTTTGCAACTTCAGGATCAGGATATCTTTCAACATCTTCAGATGCTGCTTTGATTCTTGAATCCATGTATTTAACAAAACCTTCTTGTAAATGTTTGTCGTTTAATTGTTCTGCTAAAATTGGAGTGATACCAACTGTTAATTTAGCTTTAATTCCGTCTTCTTCGTACAATTCAGAAATTGCATCAAGAAGAGGTACATAAGTTTCAGACATACATTCGTATAAATTTTCTTCACCGAATGGCCACATTCCAGCTTTGCGGTAATATGGCAAATGGCTGTGTAACATAAAAACAAATTGTCCTACTGACATAAAATGCCTCCGTATCCTTATTTATAATGACTATTTTTCGTGTTTATCACAGGGTAATTGTATTTTACGAACAATTTTTCCTTTATATATTTATAACATGAAAACAAAATACATGTTACAAATTTAATTGTAATTGTATATCTTTGTTACAATTTGTTTAATTAAATCATGTAAATAAATGTAACAAAAATAATACAAATTTTCTGAAAAATAGCAAAAATCATGCTTTTCGGTACTTTATAGTAGTGTAGGTATTTATATTTGTGTGGAAATTATGCCAGTTAATTCAATTAATTTAGCTCAATCATTAGTTAATTCAAATAGAAAAACTCATTCAAACATTGCATTTAAAGGCGAAACTCCTGATTTGGAAGCTTTAAAGGCAAAACAGGATGAATTTAGAAGAATGTCAGAACAAGCTGGTGAACAGGGCGGAATTATCGGTAAACTTGGTAATTTCGGTTCTAAAGCTATTGGTGTTTTAGTTGCGTTTACTGCAACTAAGATTTGTTTAGGCAAAGCTGCCGACATGATTTCTGGTACTGTTGGCAAATATACAAATTCAGCAACTCAAAAAGCAATTGAAACTTTGAATAAAAAGGCTGCGGAAAAAACAGGTGAAGAAGCAGCAAAATTAGTAGAAAAGGCTACAAAATTAACAGAACAATTTGAAAAATCAAAAGTTTTAACAGAAAAAATTCAAAAGGTTGTAGTTAACACTATTGCTGGTGGTGCAGCTATTGGTGTTGCTATGAAAGATTTCGGACTTGTTAATAAACAAGTTTCAGATAATACAGAAAATTTAGTTGACCATGCTGTTGACAATGCAACAGGAAACAGTTATAATTCTACTGGAAGTAATTCTGGCGATTATAACGTTAATGAAGATGATTTTTAATCGTAAGTAGTGTTTAGGAGGCAAGTTCTAAAATGATGATTAGTCCTATATCAAGTGTATCATTCAGAGGTAACGATGCATTAGCAGGTTTAAAAAACATTGATACAATGGATGCTATTGAAAAAACTCAAAAAGCAATGGCTGCAGTTACTAACTTGAAGGAAGGTACTGACGAATTCAAGAAAAATATGGAAACTGATTCTGAAGCTTATTCAGATGCAGTAACATCAAATTTGGCTAAAGCAGCTGAAGAAAATAAAGCTCTTAAACCAATTGCAGATGCTGCAAATTCAAAAGTAGGTAAAAAAGTTGCTGATATCTTTGGTAGCTTCACTGCTTTCTGTACAAACTTAGCAAGTGCTGCAACTACAGTTTCAACAATTACTAAGTAATTAAAGAATTATAAATAAGAAAAAGAGAGTCGGGCAATGACTATGATGTCCGCTCTCTTTTTTTATGCTAAAATTTTTTTATGCAAAATTTTGTTGTAAAAAAAGTTGATTTTTATAAAATTGAAGATGAGTTGAAAAATGTAGGTTTTGATTCTTCTTATTTGCAAAAGGCTAAAAATAAATACGAATATCTAAACCTTAAGATTTTTGGTTTAACTTTACCTCAAGCAAATATTTTGAAGCAAACGGCATTGACTGTTGGCGCTGATTGTGCGGTGCACAGAGATATTTTAACTGCAAAAGTTGAAAAAACAGATTGTATTTTAGGTGGAAGTTTATCGCAAATTCATAAAATTGCTGAAAAATTAAAATTGCAACCTTTTTCAATGAAAAATTTGGCTGAGATTTTAGAAGAAAGGATTAAACCTGAGCAAAAAGTTATGCCAAAATTAGTTGGAATATTGAATTTGACTAAAAATTCTTTTTCTGATGGCGGACAATTTTACGATTTCAACAATGCAGTTGAACATCTGTATAACTTAATCGACGAAGGTGCGGATATTATTGACATTGGTGCTGAAAGTACAAAACCTTTTTCTCAAGAAGTTAGCGCAAAAGAACAATTAGAAAAAATTGAACCTATTTTAAAATATATTCATGATAACAATATAGATATTCCAATCAGTATTGACACTCGTTCTAGTGAAGTTGCTTTAAAATCAATAAATTTGGGTGCTTTTATAATTAACGATGTGTCAGGTTTTGATTATGATAAAAATATGGTGGATGTGATTGCAAAAACTGGTAAAAAGGTTATAATTCAGCATTCACAAGGTACTCCTGAAAATATGCAGATTAGACCTGAATATGAAAATTTAGTTGATGAAATTTATCTTTCATTAAAAAATAAGGTCGAATTTGCCCTATCTAAAGGTATTTCCAAAGATAATATTATTATTGATGTTGGAATTGGGTTTGGAAAAACAAAAGAACAAAATTTCGAATTAATAAGACGAATTGATGAATTCAAATCGATTGGATGCGAGATTATGCTTGGAATTTCAAGAAAATCTTTGCTTGATATGAAGGACGAATCAAACGAAGTGAAAGATATTTATACTACGGCTTTAAGCTCGTTGGCGATTGAGCGAAATGTGGATTATCTTCGCGTCCACAATGTAAAAATGCACAAAAAACTAGTAGATTTGATGAAAATTTTTTAGAGGAAAAATATGGAGATTTTAGCAATTATACCAGCAAGAGGTGGTTCAAAAGGGATTCCGAATAAAAATATCAAAATGTTGGCTGGTCATCCTTTGATTTTTTACAGTATTGAAGCTGGTTTAAAGTCAAAATATGTTACAAGAACGGTTCTTTCCACTGAGGCTGAAAATATTAAGAAGGTCGCTTTAGAATGTAGTTGTGAAGTTATTGATAGACCAATGGAATTGGCTCAAGATACGACTATGACTATACCAGTGCTAATCCACGTTCTTGATTATTTGAAAGAAAAAGAAGGTTACGAACCCGACGCCGTTGTTCTGTTGCAACCAACTTGTCCGTTGCGTGATAGCGTTGAATTAGATAATGTCTTAGCTTGCTATTTTGAAGGCTTGAAAAAAGGTCATGATTCAGCATTTGCAGTGTTAGATATTGGTATAACTCATTCTTTGTGGCGTCAAATTCCGAATACTGAAAAATTTGAACCTTTGTATGATTCTCGCACAAGACCAAGACGCCAAGATGAACATCGTCATTATCCAATGTTCCGTGAAACAGGCTCGGTTTATGTTGTCAAAACTGATGTTATGCGAAAGGTTAATGATTTTATTGGAGAAAATCCAACAGTTTACGTTGTTAATGAGTCGATTGATATTGATACTCCAGACGATTTTGAAAGTATAGCTAAAATTTTGGAAAAGAGAAATAAACAATGAACGAAGCATTATTTTTTATAACTATAATAATTAACTTTGCAGGAGTAATTTTTGCGTATAAATTTTTTGGCAAAATCGGTATTTTTGCTTGGATTGCTCTTGCAACAATAGTTGCAAATGTTGAGGTTTTAAAATGCGTGGATATTTTTGGTATGGCGCTAACCTTGGGAAACGTTACTTATGGCTCAATTTTCTTGGCGACAGATATTCTAAATGAGAAGTATGGAGTTGAGGAAGCTCAAAAAAGTGTTTATTTGGGATTTTTTGCACTATTAATTTTTACTGCAATAACTCAAGTAGATTTACACTACATTTCTAACTCTGCGGATTTTGCAGGCGAGGCTATGAAAACCTTGTTCACAATTACTCCAAGAGTATGTTTTGCAAGTATGTCAGCTTATTTTATTTCAAATATGTTGGATGTATATTTATATAAATTTATTAGAAATTTATTGCCGTCTGATAAGTTTTTATGGGTTAGAAACAACGGTGCAACTTGGATAAGCCAGTTATTTGATACTGCAATTTTTACATACATTGGTTTTGCAGGAGTTTTTTCAAAAGAAATTGTATTCCAATTATTTGTAACAACATATATAATTAAAATTATAATAGCATTGCTTGATACGCCGTTTTTGTACGTTGCAAAAAGAATTAAAAACGAGGATTAATCGTTACGCAGTATCACGATTAAATTTTAATATTGTGATAAATTTCACAATGTAAACTATTGTTAAAGCTAAAAAATAATAAGGGTTGACAAAACACTTATTATTATTTTATACTGTTGAATAAGGAAAACAATCACGATTAAATAGGAGATATACAAAAATGCCAAAAACAACAACAAAAAAAACAACAGTTAAAAAGGCTACAAAAAAACAAAACGATGTTGAAAAATTAGAAAAAGCATATAATGCTTCTAATTTAGTAGATAGCGTTGAATCTTTTGAAGCTTTAATTGACAGAGTTCACAAAGCTCAAGAAATTTATTCACACTATTCTCAAGAACAAGTAGATAAAATCTTCAAAGCAGCAGCAACAGCAGCTGACAAAGCTCGTATCCCTCTAGCTCGTATGGCTATAGAAGAAACTGGTATGGGTGTTTTAGAAGATAAAATTATCAAAAACCACTTCGCTTCAGAATACATTTATAACAAACACAAAAATGTAAAAACTTGTGGTGTTATTAAAGAAGATAAAGCAAATGGTACAAAAATCGTAGCTGAACCTCTAGGTGTTTTAGCTGGTATCATCCCAACAACAAACCCAACTTCAACTGCAATTTTCAAATCATTAATCGCTTTAAAAACTAGAAACGCAATCATCTTCTCACCACACCCAAGAGCAACAAAATCAACAATTGCAGCAGCTAAATTAGTTTTAGATGCAGCAGTTAAAGCTGGTGCTCCAAAAGATATCATCGGTTGGATTGACGTTCCATCAATCGAATTATCAAGCGCTTTGATGAAACACCCTAAAATCGATTGTATCTTAGCAACAGGTGGTCCTGGAATGGTTAAAGCAGCTTATTCATCAGGTAACCCAGCATTAGGTGTAGGTCCTGGTAATACATCTGCAGTAATCGATGAAACAGCTGATATTAAAATGGCTGTATCTTCAATCCTTATGTCAAAAACATTTGACAACGGTATGATTTGTGCTTCTGAACAATCAGTAGTAGTTGTTGAAGATGTATACGAAGAAGTTAAAAAAGAATTCTTATACAGAGGTGCTTACCTAGTAAACAAAGCTGAACAAAAGAAAATGATTGATTTACCATTCATCGATCCTGCAAGAGGAACAGCTCACCCAGCAATCGTTGGTCAATCAGCTCACAAAATCGCTGAATTATCTGGTTTCAAAACTCCAGAAGATGCTAAAATTCTTTTAGTTGAAAGACCAGAAGTAGATTGGAACGATCCATTCTCAAGAGAAAAATTATCTCCAATCTTAGCAATGTATAAAGCAAAAGATTATGAACAAGCTGCTGAAATGGCTTACGAATTAGTAAGCAAAGGTGGTGCAGGTCATACATCAGTATTGTACACAGACGAAAGAAAGAGCGAAAGAATTAATGCTTACGCTGAAAAAATGCCAACTTGTCGTGTATTAATCAACTCTCCATCATCTCAAGGTGGTATCGGTGATTTATTCAACTTCAAATTAGAACCATCATTAACATTAGGTTGTGGTTCTTGGGGTGGCAATGCTGTTTCAGGTAACGTTGGTGTTGAACACTTATTAAACTATAAGACTGTTGCTGAAAGGAGAGAAAATATGTTATGGTTTAAGGCTCCATCAAAAATTTACTTCAAGAGAGGTGCTACTGATTTAGCATTAAGAGAACTTCAAGGTAAAAAACGTGCCTTTATCGTAACAGATAGTTTCTTATACAACTCAGGTGCAGTAAATAAAATTACAAACGTTTTAGATGAAATCGGTATTGAACACCAAGTATTCTTTGACGTTAAACCAGACCCAACATTGTCTACAATTAACCAAGCAATGGCTGTATTAAAACCATTTGAACCAGATGTAATCATCTCATTAGGTGGTGGTTCTCCAATGGACGCAGCTAAAATTATGTGGTTAATGTATGAACAACCAGACACAGTATTCGAAGATATCTCAATGAGATTCATGGATATCAGAAAGAGAATCTGTCAATTACCAGAATTAGGTAAAAAAGCAACAATGGTTGCAATTCCTACAACATCAGGTACAGGTTCTGAAGTTACACCATTCGCAATCATTACAGATGATGAAACTCACGTTAAATACGCAATCGCAGATTACGCTTTAACTCCAAATATGGCAATTATCGACCCTAACTTCGTTGATGGTATGCCAAAAGGCTTAACTTCTGCATCAGGTATTGACGCATTAGTTCACGCAATTGAAGCTTATGTTTCTTGTATGGCAACAAACTTCACTAATTCAAATGCTTTAGAAGCATCAAAATTAGTATTCAAATACTTAGAAAGAAGCTACAATGAAGGTGCTAACGATCCTATCGCAAGAGAAAAAATGCACTATGCAGCAACAATCGCTGGTATGGCATTCGCTAACTCATTCTTAGGATTATGCCACTCTATGGCTCACAAACTTGGTGCTATGTACCACGTTCCACACGGTGTTGCTAACGCATTGTTAATCAGACAAATCATTAAATACAATGCTTCAGATGCACCTCACAAACAAGCAATCTTCCCACAATACAAATATCCTTGTGCTAAGATGAAATACGGTCAAATTGCTGATGAATTAGGCTTAGGCGGTAAAAATGATGACGAAAAAGTTAAATTATTGATTAAAGCAATCGATAAATTAATGAAAGCTATCAACTTACCAAATTCTATTGAAGAATTCATCACAAAAGCTGGCTACACTAAAGAATACTGGAATGAACACCTTGATGAATTGGTTGAATTAGCATTCGACGACCAATGTACAGGTGCTAACCCAGCATACCCATTGATGTCAGATATTAAGAAAATCTACAACGATGCATTTAATGGTGTAGTTTAATATAAAAATTAAATGAGAGGATAGGCTCATTGAGCTTATCCTCTTATTTTTTGAATGAGGTTTTAAAATGGATATTCCAGATAAGGTTATAAACAGACTAACTTTATATCATTATATTTTAGATGATTTTGACGAGGATGCGGTTGAATTTATTTCAAGTACTCAAATCGCGGATTTGTTGAATATTGATGATTCACAAGTTAGAAAAGATATAAAATATTTGAACAATACTGGTAAATGTAGAGTTGGATATAACATAAAAGAGTTAAAACTTTCAATTGAAAAAACTCTTGGTTTTTCAAAGCCAAAAGATGTTTTTATCATTGGTGCTGGTAATTTAGGTTCTGCCCTAGCAAAATATGATAGCTTTGCAAATTATGGCTTGAATATTTTGGCTATGTTTGATGTTGACCCTATAAAAGTAGGTATTACAATCAACAATAAAGAGGTTTTTCCTGTAAATAAACTACCAGATTTAGCAAGAAGATTGAACGTTAACTTTGCGATTTTAACTGTTCCAAGAAAATATGCTCAAGAATCAGCAGATTTCTTGGCTGACGCTGGAATTAAATATATTTGGAACTTTACGCCTTGTATTTTAAATGTGCCAAAAGACGTGAAGGTTTGGAATGAAAATTTAATCGGAAGTTTCTTACAGTTTACTAAAAAAGGTATTGATGAGGTTAATTAAGAATGACTGTAGAAATTAAAGTTTGTATGGGTAGCGCTTGCTTTGCAAGAGGAAATGCCGAAAATATAGAATTTATCGAAGGTTATGTGAAAGAAAATAACTTAGATGCTAAAATAGAATTAGTGGGTTCAAGATGTGAAGGCAACTGCGCAGAAGGACCAAATATTTTTATTGACGGAAAATTGTATTCAAATATTGACAAAGACAAATTGAAAACTTTAATGGAAGGTCTTCGCGATGAATAAACTTTATCCAGTTTATACTCTTAAAAATGAATGTCACGATTGCTACAAATGCGTTAGAGAATGTCATATTAAGGCAATCAAAGTTCAAGACGGGAGCGCTTCTGTTATAAACGACAAGTGTATAGCTTGCGGTCATTGCGTTAAAGTTTGTCCGTCAGGTGCAAAAAAAGTTAGAAATGATATCGAAAAAGTTAAAACTTTGATGATTGCACAAAAACAAGTTTATGTTTCCTTGGCTCCAAGTTGGTCAGGAATTTATGATTTATCTGCAGAAAAAATGATTGCGGTGCTTAAAAAACTGGGCTTTTATGCAGTCAGTGAAACTGCTTTAGGGGCTCAACAAGTTTCTATTAAGTGTGCAGAAATTTTAAATAATGCGGAGAATGGTTTATATATTTCAAGTGCTTGTCCTGTAATCGTAGATTACATAACAAAATATAAGCCAAAATTTGCTAAAAATATTGTAAAAGTTGCATCTCCAGCTTTAACTCACGCAAAGATGTTGAAAGAAATGTATGGGGAAAATATTAGTGTTGTCTTTATTGGTCCTTGTATCGGTAAGAAAAATGAGGCTGACAAACACCCTGAATATATTGACGCGGCTTTGACTTTTGAAGAACTTAATTTTTGGATAAATGATGAATTTATTAATGTCAATGAAATAGAAGTTAAACAAAACGATGTATTTGTTCCAGAAATCGCTAACGAAGGTGCTTTGTACCCAATTGAAGACGGTATGAACGAAACGATTAAAAAGGTCGGAATAAATGAGGATGTATCTTTAGTAAGTTTGAGCGGTTTAGATTCTTTTGACAGAGCTTTAGACGGTTTAGATATTGAAAATTTAGATAAAAAAGTCTTTGTCGAAGCGTTGTCTTGTGAATCAGGATGCGTAAATGGACCTTGTGCTTCTACAAAAAAGGCTGGAATTGCAGTCGTTTCTGATATTTTGTCAAAAATTAAATATAGAGAACAAATTCCGAAGGTTGCAGATGTCGTTTTTGAAGAAACTTACGAAGAAGCTCCAATTAAAGACGATGACGTAAGTTTTGCTCAAATTACTGAGGTTTTGAAAAAAATTGGTAAACATACTCCAGAAGACGAGCTAAACTGTGGCGGATGCGGTTATTCGACTTGTAGAGATATGGCAAAGGCACTTATCAAGGGTGATGCAGAGCCTTCAATGTGTGCCTCGTATATGAGAAAAATTGCAATGCGAAAAGCTGCTGCGATGTTAAGATGTATGCCTTCTGCAATGGTTATGGTTGATAAAAATTTAAACGTCGTAGAAGCGAACGATGCATTTATGAAAATGTTCTGCGGTGATATGTACGAAATCTTTTCTTCAAGAAAAGAAGGGCTTTCAGGTGCGTCACTTGATAGAATTATAACCTTCAGCGATTTGTTCCAACAATTGTTGATTTCAGGTGGTGATATTCACAAATCTCACTATCAGGTTAAAAACAAGTTGTACGATATTAGCGCATTTACTATTGAAGACGGTGAAATTGTTGGTGCGATTATAACTGACGTTACAAAGGCCGAAATTGATAGAGAAAAAATTGCCGAAAAAGCAAAAGAAGTTATTACAAAAAATATCGCAAAAGTTCAAGAAATTGCTTGTCTTTTAGGCGAACACATGGTTGAAACAGAGGTGCTTTTAAGTTCGATTGCGCAAGATTATTCCAATGACGATGAGGATGAGGAATAATGTTTATCGATATTGATTGTACTCAAAGAAAAAAATACAATCAAAATGCGTTTGGGGATTATTTTACCTCAAAACGTTATCCTGAATCAGGAAAACTATTGGCAGTGCTTTCTGACGGCTTAGGTAGTGGGGTTAAAGCTAATATTTTGGCTTGTATGACTGCGACTATGTTATTGAAATTTATTGAAGCTGGTACGAGTATTAAAAAAGCCTGTGAAATTATTTTGAATTCCTTGCCAGTGTGCCAAATTCGTAAAATAAGTTATTCGACTTTTTCTGCTCTTGATTGCGATGAACACGGATATGCAAAAATTGTTGAAGAAGGTAATCCACAGTTTGTTTGGATTAGAAATGGCAAGGTTTTGGAACCTGAATTTGAAGTTCTTCAATCAAAAACTTTTCCAAACAGAAAAATGCATATCTATCACATAAAATTGCAAGTGAACGACAGATTGATTTTCTGCTCAGACGGTGTAACTCAATCTGCGCTTGGAACAAAAGATTTGCGATTAGGCTTGCGTAGAGAAGGTTTGATTGAAATTATAAAAAATGAATTGAAGGCTCATCCCGATATTTCAAGCCATGATTTGTCTGAAAAAATAGTTTTACAAGCTATTAGAAAAGAACCTGATAATTTACCAAAAGATGACGTTTCAGCGGTTTGTGTTTACTATCGTAATCCAAGAAACGCAGTTGTTTTCACTGGCCCTCCTTATTATCAATCTAAAGATAATTACTACGCGAAGGCTTTAATGGAATTTGACGGTAAAAAGGCTATAGCTGGAGGTACGACTGCTAATTTAGTATCTAGAGAATTAGGTATTCCGATAACGACAAATATGTCTTTGAATGTTGGAAAATTACCTGCAATTTCATATATGGACGGCATAGATTTAGTAACGGAAGGTATTTTGACCTTAACAAGAACCTTAGAATATCTCGAAAGTGGACAATTTAACGAGGATGCTGCTGGCGATTTATCTAAATTTATGTTAAACTCTGATTGTATAACGTTTATGGTTGGTGCAAAATTAAATCAAGCACATTATGATCCTAACTTGCCAATCGAAATCGAGATTAGAAAAAACGTTATCAAAAAAATGGCAGATGTTTTAGAAAAAAAATATTTTAAAAAAGTAACAATACAATTTATGTGAGGTAAAAATGGCAAAAATCAATGTAAAAGTATGTTTAGGTACAACGTGCTTTGTTATGGGCGGTTCAAATTTACAGGAATTAATCGACTTAGTACCAAGAAAATATGGCGACAAGGTTGATGTTTCTGGTATAACTTGCTTAGGACAATGTTCAATCAATGATGAATATTCAAGAGCACCTTATGTACAAGTAGATAATGTTGTTGTTCCAGAAGCAACAGTTGAAAAAGTTTTGGCTACTATTGAAGAAAAGTTAGCTGAAAAGAAGTAGTTAGATTATAGTTTGGAAGAAAGAATGGAATTATGAATAATAACAGTCAAGCAATTCACTTAAAAAAAGAAATTTTAGTTAGATTGATTAAAGCGTTTTTCTCTGATAATTTTGAAGAAAATGCAAGATTAATCCCTTATGATATGCGTCCAAAAGGAGCTGAAGTTCCTTATAGATGCTGTATTTATAAAGAACGTGCTATCTTAAAAGATAGAGCAATCGCAGGTTTAGGTTTCCCTATCGAAGAAGATGACGAAAGCACATCACTTTCAACATACGCTAAACGCGCAATTGAAAGAAAAGAAATCGACAATAGAAATTTAACTGTTTTGCAAGCAGCTTGTAAGGGTTGTGTAACAAGCCAAATTCACGTAACTGACTTGTGCCAAGGTTGTGTTGCTAGACCTTGCCAAAGCACTTGTAAATTCGGTGCTATTTCGATTGTAGATGGCAAATCTCATATTGATGAAACAAAATGTAAAAAATGCAAAATGTGTATGAACGCTTGTCCATACGGTGCTATCGTAAAAACAACAGTACCTTGTGAGGCTGCTTGTCCAGTTGGTGCAATTCAAAAGGATGAAACAGGCTTTGCAAGCATTGATTTCGAAAAATGTATAAGTTGCGGACGTTGTATTGCAGCTTGTCCGTTCGGTGCGGTTCACGAAAAAAGTCAATTAATAGATATTTTGAAATGCATTAAGGGTGAACAAAAAGTTGTAGCAATGATTGCACCTTCAATTGTTGGACAATTCCCTGGAAACATTTATCAATTAAAAACTGCAATGTTACAAGCAGGATTTACTGATGTATATGAGGTTGCTCAAGGTGCAGATATTACTGCAAATACAGAGGCAAAAGAATTTAACGAAAGAATGGAGCGAGGCGACAAATTTATGACTACGTCTTGTTGCGCAGGTTATAACCAACTTGTTAAAAAGCATCTTCCAGAAATCAAACCTTTCGTTTCTGATACAAAAACACCTCTTTACTACACTGCTGAATTGGTTAAAAAACAAATGCCAGACGCAGTAACAGTTTTCGTAAGTCCTTGTGTTGCAAAACGTGCAGAAGGATTTGATAATGAAAATGTTAACTACGTAATGAGCTTCGAAGAATTAGGCGCTTTGTTTGTAGCTAAGAAAATTGAAATTTTGAATTGTGAAGAAACAAAATTTGACAAAGAAAGCTCAAAACAAGCAAGAAACTTTGGATTCTCAGGTGGTGTTGCAGAATCAGTAAAAAAATCTTTGCGCGATGAAGATTCAGTAAAACCACACGTAATTAACGGATTAAATAAAGACTCAATCCGTGATTTGAAGAAATTTGCAACAAGCGGAGAATGTTGTGACGGATGTAACTTGATTGAAGTTATGTGTTGCGAAGGCGGTTGTATCGCAGGTAACGCAACAATGAACAACCAACGCACTGCAAAAAAATTAATAGATGAATTAGCTTCAAAATCAGAAGATATTGAAAAAATCTAGGATTGTTAAATAATAGTAGTAGCGGGGACGGATATTCTATCCGTCCCCGCTACTTTTTAAGCAATAAAAAAAGACCTTTAAAAAGGTCTTTTTTTATTTTATATTTGGGCCCGGAGGGGTTCGAACCCACGACCAAGGGATTATGAGTCCCCTGCTCTACCGCTGAGCTACAGGCCCAAATTTACGTCTTTCGTAAATCTTCGTAGTTCTAATTTATCATCAAATTATTATAAAATCAAGTCCTTAATAGTTTGATAATGTATTTTTGATTAAAGCCTTCATCGTTTTTCTATCTTGCTTTGATGAAATTATTTCGCAATTTTCGCCATATCTCATTAATCTCGCGAACAACAGATTTTTGGGTTCTTTTTGATTTATGACTGTAATTTCGCCGTTTTCTTCGCACAAAATATGTTCTTCATTTCTTAAGGTATATCTTTTTGCAAGTTTTCCTTTTAGTTTGAATGCTGTTGTGCTTGAGAAAAATCTATTTGAGCTTTTTGACGGAGTTTGTTCGATTTTATTTATTTGAGTTGATGTAAACTCTACAAAACCGCTTGGATTTGTGCAGTAACAAATTAATTTTACTTGATTATCCACGTATTTTGCTTCAATTGGCTCATAAATGGAAGTAACCTCGTCGCCAAGCAAGTTGATATAGGTTATTTTTAATTTTAGTCCGTCTTGACAATATTTTTCGTATTCTTTAATTTGTTTTGTTTGAGCTTGAGAAGGTTTTTCAATTATTTTCTTTACATCTTCGCAAACTTCTAATTCTTTTTGGCTTTTTAGTGCATAGCGCATTTTTAATTGATAAAAGAATTGAGTAA